>JBNLCE010000001.1:0-106107 GCA_050303655.1 Patescibacteria group bacterium
GATGTGACGGAAGCGTTTGACTGGATTCGGCGGCGTGGCTTCGACTCAGATCGAATTGTTGTGATTGGTGCGAGCATTGGGGCGAACTTGGCTCTGCAGCTTCTTGTAGAGGAGCCTGAATGCGCCGGAGCCGCATTACTCTCTCCGGGGGCGGACTATCACGGACTCCAGGCACTTGAGGATGTGCAGGATGTCTTAAACCACCAGGCGTTATGGGTGACGGCGTCAGAAGGGGATGATCAGGAGTCGTTTGAATCTGCCGAAAAATTGGTTGAAGCGGCAAGTTCCGAGGACAAGTTGTTTCTTCCCCTCAAAAATACGGGGCATGGTACGTCCATTCTCGAGCAAAAGCCTGAACTGAACGATCAGCTTGCCGATTGGGCAAAGCGTATTATTCAAGGAGCTTAAGTATGAAGCGAGTTTTGGCAACCTTGTTGGGAATTTTGATTCTTGCAACGCCGGCAGGAAGTCGAGCGAGTATTTTGGGTCCGGAGAAGATAGATCGGAACGCGGATTTTGAGATGAATCAGAGTTCCTTTGCATCTGCGATCGTAGTTGATGTGGAGAGTGGTCGTATCTTGTACCGTTACAATGACCAGAAGCCGTGGAGCGGAGCATCGCTTACCAAGCTCATGAGTTCGTATATTTTTTTGAAGCATCAGCCGGTGTGGGATCGTGTCGTTGAGCTTCGTTCAGAGGATGAGGTTGGAGGCGGGCGGTTGCGCGTGGATGACGGCGCTCAGCTCACAATGGAAGATCTGTTTTATTCAACCATCACGGCGAGCGCGAACAATACGGCCACAGCCATGCCGCGTGTGCAGGGAATCGCGAGTGATGTGTTTTTGAAACAGATGAATGACACAGCAAAGGAATTTGCAATGCGGCAAACCAACTATGTTGGGTTTTCCGGTATGGATCCTGAAAATATCACCTCGGCGCGAGATATCGCCAAGCTTTCGTGGCGTACATTCGGAGAGGATATGACACGTCGTGCCATGACGGTTTCAAATTATTCATTCACGATTTTGAACACCGGTGAGAAAAAAACCATTAAAAATACGAACCATCTGTTGACGGAGGCGGAGTACGGCGATTTGTATGTGACGGGTGGGAAGACTGGATTTTTGTACGAATCTATGTACAATCTCGTCGTACAGGTGCGTCCGACGGCGGATGCTAATGCGGATCGAACCATTATTGTTGTTGTTCTCGGGTCTCCTAACCGCGATTCGTCGTTCAACAATGCGGCAGATTTGGCACGATGGACATGGGAGAATTTTACGTGGGATTCGTTGAATTAAATTGAAAAAAACTCCCTACGGGAATCGCGATGTCCACTCGGACAATATCCTCCTCACTTGCCGCGCTCGGAGAATATGTCCTCGTTTATGGGAGGAGTCCCACGGAAAATAAGGAGGTGAGAGTATGAAGAAGAAGGTATTAATTGGGATGTCCGGAGGGGTGGACTCCAGTGTTGCGGCCGCGCTTTTGCAGAAGCGGGGTTTTGATGTAACCGGCGGTTTTATTAAAAACTGGTCAGACACCAAAGATCTTTGGACGGGTGAGTGCCAGTGGAGAGCGGATCGTCGAGACGCGATGCGCGTGGCGGCAACGCTCGGCATTTCTCTTTTGACGTTTGACTTTGAAGATACGTATCGCAAAAAAGTGCTGGACGAATTTTTTGAGCAGTACAAGTCGGGCGAAACTCCCAACCCCGATGTGTTGTGTAACGAGGTGATTAAGTTTGGGCTGTTTTTAGAAGAAGCAAAAAAGTTGGGGTTCGATTATGTGGCGACCGGCCATTATGCACGTGTGAAGCACGGCCGCGATGGCGTCTCACGACTTATGCGCGGCGTGGATGAGAATAAGGATCAATCATATTTTTTGTATCGCGTTTCGCAGGAAGCGCTGCGCATGACATTGTTTCCGCTTGGAGAGCTTAAAAAGAGCGAGGTCCGTAAAAAAGCGAAGGCACACGGCCTTGCGACCGCGGAAAAGGAAGAGAGCCAGGGTATTTGTTTTGTGGGAGAGGTCCCTATGGCGTCGTTCTTGCGCAAAAAGATTAAAGCCAAGCCAGGCGATATCGTGACTCCCGAGAGGGAGGTTTTGGGTCAGCACAAGGGTTTGGATCTTTATACGATCGGACAGCGACAAGGGTTAGATGTGAGCACCGGCGGAAAAGCGTGGTATGTGGCGTCGAAGGATATGAAGAAAAACAGGCTCACCGTTGTGCCCGACAAAAATCACCCGCTCCTTTTTTCCAAGAGCGCCGTGCTTCACGACTTACATTGGACGCAGGGGCGACCGCCGTCGTTTCCGGTGCGTGTTTCTGTTCAGGTGCGTTACCGCCAGGAGCCGGTCCGCGCCACACTTGCACAGCAAAAGGACGGGAAAATCGAACTGGCGTTTAAAGAACCGGTCCGCGCGGTGGCGCCAGGGCAATCGGCCGTGATCTACAAGGGCAAGGAATGTCTTGGGGGCGGAATTATCGCCGGGAAAATCGTCTAAGGGGAGGGGCTTTTATCGATTGGCGTCTTCTGCTATCCTCTGCTCATGAAATCGAAATCCCTGTTGCGGCTTGAGTGGATTTCACTTGTATATTTGGGCCTTTTTGTGCTCGCTGTTCTTTCGCCCTCCCTTGTTTCGCAAGGGTATTTTGGAGTTGATGAGCGGCATATCGAGGAGTTGCTCATTTTTATTTTTGGAATCACAGGGATGATCACGTTCTCCATTTACGAGCGTGTGATGGAGCGGAAGGACCAGGAGCACGAGGAGGCGAAGAACGAGTACGAACGAGCGCGGAAGGAGCTGATCGAATCGTATAAATACATCGGTTCAGTGAATCGAAAGATTGAGGTGCTCAAGGGCATGGCGAATCAAACGTCTGTTCAGCTCGGTGAGAGTCAGCGGGTCACGCGTGATTTGTTGATGACACTGCTTTCCAACGCCGCGGCGAGCGCCGGAGCAAGCCAGGCGTTGCTTCGATATGTTATTTTAGACAATGCACGTACCGAGCATGAGATTCGTCACCAGAGCGAGGATGATGTTCGCGTGTCCAACAAAGAACTGGCGCGGCTGCACCAGGAGGGGGCATCTCATGCCTTTGTACAGAGTGAGGATGAACGAGAGCTTCTTGTTGTGCCGTCCGATCATGAAGGGAAGGAGGTAAAAGCCTTTTTGATCTTTGTGCTCGATTCAAAAGACGCCACGCAAGCGGATACCTCGCTTCTTAAGGTTTTTGCGAACCAGGCCGGACTTCTATATTACACCCAGGCGGAAGCTGTTAAGCGAAGCCGCGGGGTTCTTGACTTGATCGACGAAGCAGAGAAAAGTGTCTCCGGAGTGGTGAATTGACATATGTCTTTCTTTGCGGTAGCGAAGTAAGATATATGTCATCCCGGACTTGATCCGGGATCCAGTAAAAAAGTATGTATAAAACCGTTTCTGAAGTGCGGAAAGCGTTTCTCGACTTTTTTAAGGAGAAAGGCCACGCCGTAATCCCATCCGCATCTATTGTGCCGGAGAATGATCCGACCGTGCTGTTTACGACGGCCGGAATGCATCCTCTTGTACCGTACATCATGGGAAAAGCGCATCCGATGGGGAATCGGCTGGCGGACGCGCAGAAATGCTTGCGGACGGATGACATTGAAGAGGTGGGCGACAATCGCCATCTGACGTTTTTTGAAATGCTCGGCAACTGGTCGCTTGGCGATTACTTTAAGCGTGAGTCGATCACATGGTCGTTTGAACTCCTAACGGATGAAAAATGGCTCGCTATCAATCCGGAGCGTCTTTTTGTGACGGTATTTGAGGGCGAGGGAGAAATACCGAAGGATGACGAGTCCATTGCCATTTGGCAGGCGCAATTTGAAGTGCATGGTATCTCTGCCGAAGTTGGCGTTGCAGAGACGGATGAGCCGGCAGACGGGACGAACGGACCGCGTATTTACGCGTATCCAAAAGCGAAGAACTGGTGGGGCCCTCCGGGCGAAACCGGGCCATGTGGTCCGGACACGGAAATTTTTTATGACACGGGAAAGACGCATGACCCGTCATTTGGCGATATGTGTCACCCGAACTGTGATTGCGGGCGTTTCGTGGAAATTTGGAACAACGTCTTCATGGAGTACGAGAAGACGGCGGAAGGTTCTTTTGTGGCGCTTGCGCAGAAGAATGTAGATACGGGTATGGGGCTCGAGCGCATGGCGGCAATGCTCCAGGGCAAGGAGACGATTTTTGAAACAGAGATTTTCCGCGGCATTTTTTCGGCGCTTACTGCACTTTCGGGACATGCATACGGGGACGATGAAGAGAAAGACCGCTCTTTCCGTATCATTGCGGACCATGTGCGGGCTGCAACGTTTGTGATCGGAGATCCACGAGGCGTTGTGCCATCGAACGTGGGACAGGGGTATATCGTGCGCCGTCTTCTTCGTCGCGCAGTGCGAGAGGGAAAGAGGATTGGAATTGAGGGGCCATTTCTTGTGAAGGTTGCTTCCGTTGTGATTGGCGAGTTTGGCGTGCACTACGAAGAGTTGGAGGATAATCGGCAAAAGATCGTCGATGAAATCGCAAAAGAGGAGGAGAAATTCTCGAAGACGCTTGAAAAAGGGGAGCGCGAATTGAAAAAAATGATGGATCGCGGCGCGGTAACGGGGAAGGACGCGTTTACGCTCTTTTCCACGTACGGATTTCCGATTGAGTTGACGGAGGAAATTATCCGCGAGGCCGGCGGCGAGGTGGATCATGACGCCTTTCAATCTGAATACCAAAAGCATCAGGAGCTCTCGCGCACAGCTTCTGCGGGAACATTTAAGGGTGGGCTTGCGGATCATTCGGAAGAAACAACGAGGTTGCATACGGCAACGCATCTTTTGCATCGCGCGCTCAAGAATGTGCTTGGTGATGAGGTAGAACAGAAGGGCTCGAACATCACAAAAGAGCGGCTGCGTTTTGATTTTTCATGGCCGGAGAAGATGACGGATGAGCAAAAGAAGGCTGTGGAAGATCAGGTGAACGACGTCATTGCGCAAGACCTACCGGTTCGCATGGAGGAAATGACCGTGGAGGAAGCGAAGGAAAAGGGTGCGATCGGTCTCTTTGGTGACAAATACGGTGAAAAGGTGAGCGTGTACATGATTGGGGATGGCGCCATGGATTTTTCGCGCGAAATTTGTGGCGGCCCGCACGTGAAGCGGACGAGTGAACTTGGGTCGTTCAAGATCAAAAAAGAGGAGTCGGTGGCCGCTGGCGTTCGGCGGATCAAGGCAATTCTGGGGTAGACTGCTCTCCAGCCTTCTTTCCGAGTACGACGTTTATTCTGCTGAAAAACGTCTCCGTCCGCCTGCAGGCGCAAGCCTCTCCACGAAGGCTGGATTCGCAGACGTGAGGGTGTGTGGGTTGAAATAATTGAAAAATTGTGATACAAGAGCAGCAGCGGAATAGGTCCGCTGTTTGTTCATTTTTAGACGAAGGAGGGTGGAATGACCCGACACGTACCGATTACCCCTGAAGAACACGAAGAAGCGGTCAACTACCTGGCGGTTCCGTGCCACGGATGCATTGGCTGGGAGGAGGCGCTCAAAGATCCCGGCTCGGACGGCAGGCTCTACCTGTTCTATGATGGTAAGTACGACGACGACCTGAGAAGCCGAGCTCATCTGCATCGCTTGGATCCGCGGACCGATGTTTGGTGGGGAAGGTGGTGTGTTGCGCAGAATATCACCCCGAAGCCCGAGGAGCTCGTCATTGTTTCCACAGCGGATCCTGACGCGTGGTTTGTTTCTTGGGATCCTGAGAGGCAGATCATCCGTGAGATTCGGGTGACGGAGCAGGGGGATGTACGCATCACGGATGTGGATGGAAGCGTCGTTGCCGGCAGCTCAGTGCACCTCGTCTATCCATGGCGCGGTGTTCTCGTGTGGCTCCGACATCACATGAAGGTGAGCGGCATGTTCACCAAGTATGTGACGCATCGAAATGACGTGGAGCAGCTCCGGTCCGCCCAGACCGAGGCTACCAACCTCCGCAAAGCCGCTGACACGCTGTGGCGTATTCAGGAGGAGCTGCGGTCGGCTCGCGACACCGGACATGCCGCAGAGGCCACGTTGCAGTTGGTACAAGGATTGGTTCGGGATTTCATGAATTCCGCATCACCCGCATTGCTGTATCAGCTCGAAGTGAGTTGGCGCCGCCGTCTCGCGGAAGCGATTCAGCTGGGTCTCAACGTCGACCGTGAGTCCCCACCGCCCGACTCTCCGGCTCCTTCGGCGTAACCTCGAAACCCCCGTTTTCTCAACCGGGGGTTTTGACTTTTTATTGAAAAATCCCTATTCTATCTTTTATTCAGACGTATATACGTTACGAGATCCGCATTTTACGATCTCCATCACATCAATTCATGAACACACCAGTTTCCTATGCCGCCAAAGGATAAGGGCGGAAAAGCGACAAAAGACGTTCTTGTGGTTAAAGGCGTCGTTGAAGAAAGTCATCCCAACGCGACATTTCGTGTTAAATTGGACAATGGGCACTCAATTTTAGCGCATTTAGGGGGGAAAATGCGTAAGTTTCGTATTCGGATCACTCCCGGGGATGAGGTCCAGGTGGAGATGACGCCCTATGATTTGACAAAAGGAAGGATAACGTATAGATTATAGCGCGCTATGAAGGTACGCGCGTCAGTAAAACTAATGTGTCGAGATTGCCAAGTTATTCGTCGTCACGGACGCGTCGTTGTCATTTGTAAGAAAAATCCCAAACATAAACAGCGGCAGGGGTAAAGAGCGGTTCGCTCGAGCAACCCGGCTGACAGGTCCTATGGCTCGTATCGCAGGTGTAACACTTCCAATGCATAAACGACTCGAGGTTGCATTAACCTCGATTTATGGTATCGGCCCAACGCGCGCCGCAGAGGTCTTGAAGGCCACGGGCGTGAGTGGTGATATCCGCGTGAAGGATTTGAGCGAGGAAGATGCTCAAAAAATCCGAAACGTCGTTGAAAAAGAGTACGCGGTTGAAGGTGAGCTTCGCCGTGAGGTGATCGGTAACATCAAGCGCTTGAAGGATATCAAGTCGTACCGTGGAAGCCGTCACGAAAACCGACTTCCGGCACGCGGTCAGCGGACCAAGACAAACTCACGTACACGACGCGGCAACGTGCGTCGTACGATGGGCTCGGGTAAGCGTAAGCTTGAAAAGACCTAATCTATGTCTGAAGAGCAGATGAACAGCAACGCAACGGACGAGCAGAAGGCTCCGACCGAAACAGTGAAAGACGAGGCCTCAAAGGCAACGGTTTCTGTTTTGGGTTCGGAGGCATCTTCGGAAGTTTCTGAAGAAGATCAGGCGAAGTCTAAAAAGACTGCGACAAAAGTGAAGTCCAAGAAGCGTGGAAAGGCTAAGCGCCAGGTGTCGCATGGAAAGGCTTACATTCAGGCAACGTATAACAACACGATCGTCACCATTACGGATTTGAACGGAAATGCACTTGCGTGGAAGAGCGCGGGTTCATGTGGATTCCGTGGTCCGAAGAAGGCGACGCCGTACGCCGCATCCATTGTGGTGAAGCGTTTGATGGAGGTTGCTGAGCCGCATGGGCTTAAGGAGGTAAATGTATATGTCAGCGGTGTGGGGCAGGGACGTGACAGCGCGATTCGTTCGTTGAACGCAAACGGGCTTTCCATCCTTTCCATTAAGGACGTTACCCCGATCCCGCATAACGGCTGCCGCAAGCCACGCACGCGACGCGTGTAAAGAAATGATTGTATGAAGACCGGAAAAATGACGTGTAAAATGTGCCGCCGCGAAGGTGTGTCCCTCTGCGGACGCGAAAAGTGCGCATTCAAACGCCGCCCGTACCCGCCGGGAGTGCATGGACCAACGTCCCGCACCCGACAAACGGAATACGGACGCCAGCTTCGTGAAAAGCAAAAAGCGAAGCGTTTTTATGGCGTGTCTGAACGGCAGTTCCGGAACTATTTTGAAAAAGCCATGCGTCTCTCGGGTGAAACAGGTGAAAACCTCGTCCGATTGTTGGAGACGCGTCTTGATAATGCGGTGTACCGTGCCGGCTTTGCAAAGAGCCGCCCGGCCGCGCGCCAGGCCGTTTCTCACGCACACGTGGAGGTCAACGGCCGAAAGGTTGATATTCCTTCCTACGTCGTAAAGCCGGGTGACATTATCCGCGTTCGCGAAAGCAAGCGCAGCAAAGGCCCATGGAAGACCATTGAGGAAGGTCTTAAAACACACGAATCCCCGTCTTGGATTGTAACGGATCCGAAATCCCTTGAAGCGAAAGTTACGAGCGCACCGGAGGAAAAGGAGCTCCAGCAACCCTTTGACTCAACACTCATTGTGGAGTTCTACTCCCGTTAAGCTTTTTTGCGCCCTATGGAATCCATTCTTCTTCCATCTAAGATCTCATTTACCAAAGGCGACCGCCCGAACGAGGGTGTGTTGACGGTTGAGCCATGCACGCAAGGGTATGGAACGACAATTGGAAACGCGCTTCGTCGCGTGCTGTTGTCATCTCTTCCGGGTGCTGCAGTGACCGCCGTTCGCATTAAGGGTGTTGATCATGAGTTTTCCACCATCCCGTATGTGAAGGAAGACGCTCTTGAGGTGATTTTGAACCTCAAGTCACTCCGCGTGAAGTCTCATTCCGAAGAGCCGGTGAAGCTCACATTGTCTGTAAAAGGAGAGAAAGCGGTAACGGCCGCGGATTTTGAAAAGAATGCAGACGTGGAGATTGCAAATCCGGAGCACGTGATTGCAACACTTACGGACGCGGCAGGCTCACTTGAGATGGAAATCACCGTGACGCCGGGTCGTGGGTACCGCTCTACGGAAGAGCGCGGCAAAGAGAAGTTGGATATCGGCACGATTGCCATCGACGCGCTGTTTAGCCCGGTTGTGAGCGTGTCCTACAAAGTGGAGGCAACCCGCGTTGGGGAGCGAACGGACTATGATAAGTTGATCTTGTCGATTGAAACGGACGGGACGGTTGATGCCGCGGATGCATGTAAGCAGGCCGTGAAGATCCTTTTGGATCACTTCAACCTCCTGCAGGATGTCTCATATGAAACATAATCGGAAAGGACGAACACTTGGACGCGAAAAAGCCTCACGCGAGGCCTTGCTTCGAAATCTCGCGCAGTCGTTGATTTTGTACGAACACATCAACACAACGCTCGCAAAAGCAAAGGAAGTTCGCCCGTTCGTGGAGAAATTGATTACAACGGCGAAAACAAAGTCACTTACATCTCGCCGCCAGCTCCACAAGGTTTTGAGCATGGAGTCTGCTGTGAACAAGATGCTTGAAGAGATTGGTCCTCGCTACCAGAAGCGCACCGGTGGGTACACGCGCATCATCAAGCTTGGACGCCGCAAGGGTGACAATGCAGAAATTGCACAGATCCAGCTGATCCGCGAGGAGAAGAATGAAGAATCGACGCCGGCCGCTCCGGAGAAGAAGTCGAAAAAGGAAGCCGTGAAGGCGTAAACAAACGATATGCCGTGGAATAAAAAAGTAGGAATGCCAAAAGTAGAGCGCGATACGCACGAGCTCGACGCCGCCGGAAAGCCGGTTGGTCGTCTTGCGACAGAAATCGCGACACTGCTTATGGGAAAGCACAAGCCCACGTACACCCCAAATGTGGATGCCGGTGACTTTGTGGTGGTGAAGAACGTTGCGGATATCGTATTTACCGGAAAGAAGTGGGAAGATAAGAAGTACTATCGGACCTCCGGTCGCCCGGGTGGATTGAAAGTGCGTACCGCCACCGAAATGAAGAAGGGGAATCCGGCGGATGTATTGATGCACGCCGTGAAGTACATGTTGCCCAAAAATAAACTCCAGGGGGACCGCATGAAGCGTCTTGCCATTCAGTAAGCCGAATTTACATATGCCAGCAGCCAAAAAAGAAACCGAAGCCGTAAAGAAGACGGCAAAGAAAGCGCCCGCCAAAAAGACGGATAAGACCGTTGCGTCTTCGGATGTGCAAGCCGCCGCAGAAGCCGTAAAGAAAGGTTCGTTCCTGCCGGCCGTTGGTCGACGGAAGAGTGCGGTTGCACGTGTACGTTTGATCAAGAACGGCCGCGGCGCCGTGACGGTGAATGGAAAAGAGCTTTCCGCATTTTTTGGCCGTAAAGATCTGCAGGAGCAGGTTGTGAGTCCACTTAAGGCCGTGGGACAGGATGAGGCTGTGGATGTGAGCGCAAAGGTGCTCGGTGGCGGAGTCCGCGGACAGGCTGAATCGGTTCGACTCGGAATCGCGCGCGCATTGTGCGAGATGGATGCAGGTTACCGCACCACTTTGAAAAAACTTGGATACCTTTCACGCGACCCGCGCGTCCGTGAGCGTAAAAAGCCGGGAAAGCGTGGCGCCCGCCGCTCACCGCAGTGGAGTAAGCGATAATCAATATAAACCGCCGAAAGGCGGTTTTTCGTATATAATACCTCCCATGGCATACGGAGCCCGGATTGCGAGAAACGCATTACTGCTTATGGTCGCCACGGCCGGGCAAAAAGTGATCGCATTTGTTGCGTTCATCATTGTTGCACGTCTTTTGGGCGTTGAGCTTACAGGCGTGTATTTTTATTCAATTTCCATTACATCCATCTTCGTCGTCGTCTCCGACTTGGGAATGACGCCGGTTGTGATCCGCGCTGTTGCCGGGAAGCGTCGTGGGCATGAACGCCTCCTTGGCGCCGCGCTGCGTGCAAAGCTGTTTCTCGCTCCGATTGCAATCATCTTTGCGCTTGGCTATGCGGTTGCAAATGGAGCGGATCGTGTGACGCTCATTACCGTGGCGATTGCGTGTTTAGTGATGACCGCGGATACATTCCACCTGGTGCTCTACGGCGCACTTCGCGGGGCTCAAAATCTAAAACCTGAAGCGATTGGGATGTTTATCGGGCAGACGCTTACGGCGCTGCTTGCGATTGGCGCAGCATGGTTTGGATACGGACCGATTGGGCTTGCCGTTGCTCTTCTTGCTGGGAGTGTGTGGAACGTCTCGTGGGCGGGATGGAACCGAAGGAGGCTTGCGATTCCCATCAAAAAAGCCCGGACGTCAGATTTGAAGCGGCTTGCAAAGGAAGCGGTTCCGTTTGGAATCGCGGGAATCGCGGTAAAAGTGTATTCCTACGTGGACAGTCTTGTGCTTCATCGTTTTTATGGGGCTCAAAGCGTTGGTCTATATGCGGTTGCGTATAAGTTGACCTACGCGCTCCAGTTTCTTCCCATCACCTTTGTTGCTGCGTTATACCCGGCACTTTCTGCGGCCTATGCTCGAAAAGAGAAGGAGAATCTGCGGAATACTTTTTTGGGCTCATTGCGGCTCATGGGTGCAATCGGATTCCCGATAACCGCAGGGCTTTCTGCGTTGGCGCCAAAGATCATCCCTCTCTTGTACGGCCAGGAGTTTTACGGGGCTATCCCGGCGTTTCAAGTTCTTCCATGGGTACTTCTTCCCATTTTCCTCGACTTTCCAATTGGATCACTCCTCAATGCTACAAACCGAGCGCATCTCAAAACGGGTGCAATGGTCGGGACAATGGTAATCAATGTGGTCGCTAATCTTATCCTCGTGCCTCTGTACGGTCCTGTGGGCGCCGCATGGGCCGGAGTCATTAGTTTTTGGACGTTATACCTGGTTGGAGCGTGGTTTACACGCGAAACCGTGGGTGGATTTGGATATTTCATCTTTTTGACGCTGCGAGGGCTCGTTGCCGCCGCGGTTTCCTGGCTTGCATGGGGTTGGCTCGGCGCTCCAATGCCGCTCTTGACAACAATCATTTTTGGAGGTGCAGTCTCTATCGTTATGGCCTTTTTGGTGGGCTTTGTGACGGTTCGAGATGTAATGTGGTTATTCCGCAGGATCCGTCGACGCCCGTCTCCCGAGGAGGTCGAGACTGTGCATGAATAAACCGCAATACTCGTTGTATACGATCGATTATCCACCTGCGCGCGGCGGCGTTGCCATGTATTTGTTTGGCTTGGCCGGCGCGTCTGAAGGCGGGATTTTGGTGCATGCGGATGCGGGGCGGTGGTTTTGGCGGTTGTGGCCGAAGTGGTTGCCGCTTCTGTGGCGGTTTTGGCAGGAACGGTCAAGCGGAACAGATTTGCTGTTGAGTCACGTTTTTCCGCTTGGAACCGCAGCATGGCTTAGCCGATTGGCAGGCGGACCCGAGTACGTTTTGATCTTCCACGGGCTGGATCTTCGCAATGTGCGCACTGGATGGAAGCGGTTTTTGTTGAAACAGATCTGCAAGCGCGCCAAGACGCTGGTTGTGAATAGTGAATCAACAAAGCGGGATCTTTTGGCGCGAATTGGAGAAGGGGAATGGGATATTCGAGTTTTGTATCCGGCGCTAAGTACAGCCTTCTTGAATACGTCTTCTTCACTTGCCGCGAAGCAGCTCCCCCGAGGTACCTCGGGGGGTCGCAGAGCGTCAGTCTTGCTGCGTTCAGAAGACGCATCCCAGTCGGCTTCGCTGCGTTCGGGGGATGTATTCTCGCAAAACTCGAATGAGAGAGCGGTGGTGTTGTCGGTTGCGAGGCTTGTACCCCGTAAAGGGATTGATGTGGCGATTCGAGCAATGAAAGGCGTGGATGCGGAGTACGTTGTTTTGGGAGACGGGGAAGATCGTGGTCGGCTTGAACGCATCGCGCGAGAGGAGGATGTGAATGTGCGGTTCTTGGGAGCTGTTTCAGATGAAGAAAAGGAAGAATGGCTACGGCGAGCGGATCTTTTTCTACTGCCGGTGCGGGACGAGGGCGATGATGTGGAAGGTTTTGGAATCGTCTTTTTGGAAGCGGCGGCGCACAGTGTCCCGGTTATTGCGGGGCGGAGCGGAGGTGCGGTTGAGGCTGTGGATGATAAAAAGACGGGAATCCTTGTGGATCCGAAGAGCGTTGAGGAGGTTCGGAGCGCTATTGTTGGTCTCTTAAATGATGCAAAGCGGCGCAAAGAGATGGGTGAGGCTGGGAGAGAGTGGGTGAAACGATTCTCGTGGGAGGGGAATTGGAGGATGCTGGCTCCTTCACATGTAACGCCGAGAACCCCGCTCGGCGCCACCCGTTCCGTGAGCGTGTCAGTTGTGATCCCTTGTTACAATCATGCAAGTATTTTACGACGCACGCTTAGGGGGCTCTTGTGCCAAACACGACCCGTAGATGAAATTGTGGTCGTTGATGACGGATCGGTTGATAATCCAAAAGTCGTTGTTGAGGAGTTCGCGGATTGGCTTCCTATTCGATATATCCGTTTGGATAAGAACTCAGGAGCGCCGATTGCTCGAAACCGCGGTGCGGACGAAACAACGGGAGATTTGATTCTTTTTTTGGATGCAGACGCAGAATTGTATCCGCAGGCTATTGAAAAGATGGAAAAGGAGTTACGGACACGTCCGGACGTTGACTTTGTATTCTCCGACTTCCTTTGGGGGCGAAAGGCGTTTCATGGAATGCGGTTTTCCGAAGGAGAGCTCAAAAAACGGAACTACATTCACACATCATCCCTTCTGCGGCGAAATGCCTTTCCGGGGTTTGACCCAAGCCTCACAAAGCTGCAAGATTGGGATCTCTGGCTCACAATGGCGGATCAAGGTAGTAAAGGGGCTTGGATTCATGAGATTTTGTATCGTATTGAGCCGCGACGTGAGGGGGGTATGAGTCGTTGGATTCCGCGTTTCGTCTATCAACTGCCATGGAATATGGTCGGATGGATACCTGCGGAAGTGAAAAAATATCAAATGGCGGAGGATGTCGTGAGGAAAAAGCACGGAATATGAAAGATGTTCGGATTGTGATCGTGTCATGGAACGTTGCGGACCAGGTGGTTCGGTGCGTCGAGTCTTTGAGCGCGGCGTGTGACGGTTTGGATTGGGAAGTGGTGGTTGTTGATAACGGTTCGATAGATGAGACGGTGGAACAGCTCCTGTCTCTTAACGATGATTCGCAACGTGCTTCTCGCCAGAATCGCGAAGTCCATTCGTCCTCACTCGGCACGGCCGGATTGCGGGCGAATGTCTCCACGATTCACGAGCTTTCAGGCGGTATTATTTCCAAAAATCACACGCCGCTGAGAGTGATTGGGAATAAGGAGAATCGGGGGTTTGCGCGGGCGTGCAATCAGGGGATTGCCGGAGCGGATGCGCAGTATGTTTTGTTGTTGAATCCGGATACCATCTGTCCGGAAGGTACGATCACAAAATTTGTTCAAGAAGCGGATCGCTATCCGCAGGTCGGCATCTTCGGTCCGAAGCTTAAAAACGAAGATGGTACGCACCAACCAAGTGTCCGCTCGTTTCCGCGTTTTTGGGATCAAGCCGGGATTTTGCTGAAGCTGCACCGACTACTTCCATTCCTTCCCGTTTTCAAGAATTATTTTTCGCCCAAAACTCAAGGGGAGAATTTTCAGCTGGTCGATCAGGTTATGGGGGCCGCATTTTTGATTCGCAAAGAATTGGTCGACGAAATTGGTGGGTTGGATGAACGATACTTTGTATGGTTTGAGGAAGTGGATTTTTGTAAAACCGCGAAAGAGCACGGCTGGCCAACAGCGTATCTTCCAAACGTTTCCATCACACATGTTGGCGGTACGGCGTTTGCGCAGATCGTGAGTGTGCGGAAGCAGCGGTTTTGGTCGACCAGCATGACGCAGTACTTTCAGAAATGGCATCCTGGATGGCGGGCGAGAATGATTTCTTTTTTGCGCCCGGTATCTGTTTTCCTTGCGCGGGCCGTTCAATTTTTACAAAAGAATCCCTGGGCCGCGTGGATGCTTTTGATCGTGCTGTTTGAAGTTATCTCACGCCTCACCGTATTTCACCCGATGGCACGAGCGTGTGTGACGATCGCCGCAGGAGGTCTTATGGCGCTTCTCGCATTTCGCGCTGCGCATATCGGCTTACTTCTGCTCTTTTTGGAGCTGCTCATTGGCTCGAAAGGGGCTTTGGTAAAGATTCCTCTGGGGTGGGAGGTGGATGGCGGATACTCGCTTCGTATTGTGATGACCGGGGCTTTTCTGGCGGCGTGGGGCGTTTCATTTTTGAGGGACGTTACGCAGTCAAAATCAGTTCGTCATTGGGTTGCGGCTCAATTGAAAGACCGGGCACGATGGCCTTGGTTCGCGCTTGCGGTAATGATTTTGCATGGAGGAGCGCGTGGATTTTTGTTGGGTCAAGAGCGGCTTTTTCAGGATGTGAATGCGTGGCTTTTTATCGCGCTTCTTGTCCCTACGTTATATGTTGCGCGTACACGAGGCATTCAACTGCTTACGCATGGAAAAGATGTTGTTGTGGCAGCGCTTCTTTGGCTCCCTGTAAAAACGTTGGCACTTTTATACATTTGGTCGCATGGAATTAAAAGCCAAAGTCAGGCGATGTACTTTTGGATTCGACGTACCGGCGTTGGAGAGGTGACATTGGTCACCGGAAACTTATTTCGCGTTTTTATCCAATCACAGGTGTATGCGATCGCCGGTATTTTGTTCTCGGGTGCAAATTATTTGAGTCGTGGAGTGAAGAAACTGGACCCCGGATTGAATCCGGGGTGGAAGAGATTTTGGATTTTGACGGCGTCGCTCGTCTCGATCCTTGTCAGCCTTTCACGTTCATTCTGGCTTGGACTTGCCGCCGGATTGATCACTCTTGTTGTTCTTTATGGAAAACGATTGAAGACTACCTTCTTAAAGACGATCGGAGTCGGTTTCATCTCATTCGGGGTTGCAGTAGGGATTATTGCGGCCGTCGTTTCCATCCCCGTGCCTCCGGTGGACGTTGGCTCTCTCTCAACGCTCTTCGGATCACGTGGATCCACAGGAGACGCTGCAGCAGTAAGCCGTTGGAATCTTTTACCGGTACTATGGGAGAAGATTGGAGAGGCACCGATTTTGGGACATGGTTTTGGTGCCACGGTGACATATGAAACGCGCGATCCGCGGATTCTGGCGCAAAATCCGGATGGGATGTACACCACGCACGCATTTGAGTGGGGGTGGCTGGAGCACTGGGTGAAGCTTGGAATTCTCGGAATTCCGGTCATGCTGTGGGTTTTGGGGTCGCTCATCTACCGATTTTGGAAACTGAATGACGAGTGGTGGGTTCGCGCCGGGTGGATTTCATCTCTCGTGGCGCTCGGCACGCTCCATATTTTTACACCATATCTGAATCACCCATTGGGACTGGGTTCGCTTTTGGCGGCAGAGGGGTATTTGGAGGCGAAGAGATACGTATCCCGTATCTCGTAGCACCTATCACGAGGACCACGTATTTCCCTTTAAAAATTCCTCACCACTCATGGCGCGTTTGCCATCCGGCTGAAGTGTTGTGATTTTGAGCGTGGAATTGTTACCACACGCAACACACGGCGCGTTGTTTTTAACAAAGAGGGATCCCTCCGCGTTGGTCGGGATGACGGAGTCTGTGAGGATTTCTGCCGCAATAATCTTCAATCGCGCGCCATTCCAATCCATCCACGTACCCGGCCATGGATTGTATGCACGGATCATCCGTTCAATCTCTTCGGCGGATTTCGTCCAATCAATCTTTCCGTCTTCGCGCGTAAACGTGCGGCAGAATGTTGCGGCCTCGTCGTTTTGTTTTTGAGGCGTGATATTTCCCGAGAGAAATCCGGCGAGCGTGTCCGGGAGAATTTTTGCACCCAAGTCTGCGAGCCGATCGTGGAGCTCGCCGCCCGTCTCGTCGTCTCCAATCTTCGTAGATGTTGTGGCGACGATATCACCATGATCCAGCTCTGCGTCCATTTGCATAATCGTGACGCCACTTTCCGTATCACCGGCGGCAATGGCCGCTTGCACGGGGGATGCGCCGCGCCAGCGAGGCAGGAGCGAGCCGTGGACATTAATGGAGCCGTGTTTCGGGAGGTCTAAAAACCATTGCGGGAGGATTTTTCCGTAGGCGGCGACCACAAAAAGGTCAGTTGTTGGTCCGATCTCACGAATCCGATCGTAAAATGGCTGCTCTTTTAATTTGTTTGGCTGGAGAATCTCGGAAATACCAAGCTCCTGCGCGGCGATTTTGACCGGTGGAGGAGTGAGGATTTGCTTTCGTCCTTTTGGTCGGTCGGGCTGTGTGACAACGGCGACAACCTCAAAACGCTCGTCGTTCACGAGCGCGCGGAGTGATGGAACCGCAAAATCCGATGTTCCGAGAAAGATGATTTTGATCATACAAGCTTCTGTGCCATTTGCCCCATCCCGGATTCAACAAGCGTAGCGCGAGAAGTCCGGGATCCATTTGAATGGACCCCTGCCTCCGCAGGGGTGGGAAAAGTTACAGCGCGTTCGCGTTATCCAGCTTCTCTTTACCCTCAACAATCTCAGTGGCCTTATCAATAAAGAGAACCCCGTCGATGTGGTCGATCTCGTGTTGAAACTTTACGGCATCAAACCCTTTGACCGTAAATTCAACCGTCCGATTATGCCGCGTGAGGGCGCGGACCGTTACTTTTTTATGGCGTTCAACCATGCCCCACACACCCGGAACGCTCAAGCATCCTTCCTGGCCGCTCGCCATGGCGTCGGACTTCTTGATGATCTCGGGGTTGATGAATACCTCTGCACCGTCGTTTTCGTTCACCACAATCACGCGGATGTTATGGCCAACTTGCGGTGCCGCGAGTCCAACACCATCTTCCACAAACATCGTTTCCACCATGACATCGCAAAACGCCTGAAACTCGGGTGTGCCGATGGTTTCAGGATCAACCTCCTTTGAGCGCTCTCGTAGGCTCGGGGTTGGGTGGGTGACGATTGGAAGTGTTTTCATGGGTTAGGATGGTAGGAGAGTAGGATCGTAGGAAGGTAGGGTTGTAGAATCAGGGTCTTTTTACCTGAAAAATGCGATTGGGTCAAGGTCAATGATCGTTTCTTTCGCGATAGATTCGAGCAGGGGACGAACGTCGGAAATGTCGGCGGTTTCGGCGGCTTGCACGAGGTGGAGGATCCATTGCGGGGACTTCTGCGTGGATCTCAGTGATTCCGTTGGGCCTTCCAGCCGCCATTGCTCACCGGTTTCGTTTTTCAACTCTGCCGCGATCGATTCTGCCGCCTGTTGATTGTCTCTGATGATGATCTTGATGCGCCGACACTCCGGAGGATAACAAAAATCCGTGCGGCCGGATATTTCCCTGTTCCACGACTCGCGAACTCCGTTTGAGGTGAGCCACGAGCGTGCTTCTTGCAGTTGAGATTCCGTGCCTTGTACGTGAAGTTCGCAGTGTGCAAGAGCGGCGCGGGCGGCAAGGCGTCGGAACGCAATGAGGTTTCGCTCGGTCCGGCGGATGTCTTCGATGAGCCCTCCCACTCCGCTGACGTCTGTGAGAATAACAAGTCCGTTCGCGGGGATGCCTTGTGTGTGGAGATCAGCAAGATTGAAAAGGGGAACGTCGGGGTATTCTTTTTTAAAAAGGGATTCAAAATCACGGTCGCGGAACGGGTCGACCACGACAACGGGACGCTTCTGTTCACGCGCTTCCATGAGTTTGTGTTCGCCATGGCGGCTTAAACGTTTGAAATCAGACCCACCTTGCCTCTGCCAGTGGTCAAAAAAGATATTGGGTTCAAGCGTCGGCACGTGCTCCCATAGAACATCTTTGTCGGCCAGCGGTGGGGTGGTTCCGATTTGGATAATGGTGACGGCGGGGTTTAAAAGATTCGCGCGCCGTGCAAGCCATCGCCCGTCGATGCGAGGCTCGTGCTCGTCATCTTTATGGTCGTCGTTTTCGGGTTCGTCGACGATAACGGTGTCGGCTCCGTGCGCGAGCCATGCTCCGATGCGGGTTGAAACGAGGAGATTTTGAGATGAGTTTGATAAAAAATCCGCCCACGTGTGCCACGCTTTTGCCGCGGCGGTTTCAGCGGTGAGGCAGGGGGCGCCAAGACGACGGGCGATGGCATCAGCTCTTTTCTGCCAGGGGGTGAGGATGAGGACTTTTTGCTTTCGCAGGACATACTCTCCGAGTACGCCGTTTTTCTGCTGAAAAACGTCTCCGTGAACCTGCAGGTTCAAGCCTCTCCGAGGAAGTCCAGTCTCAGGCACATGATTTTTAGGAGTTGAGGATAGGAGAGTTATGATTTGCTCAAATGGATTTGCCGACCAGATGGTTTGATCGGCGCGATGGATTCCGGAGCGTTGCGCGTGGTCAATCCCGTGTTTTCTCCGCGCCGGCATTTTACGGAGCCAGGAATGCAAAATGGTGGGTCGTGATGCAAATGTGTGATTTGCCGCGTGGTCCAATAAGGGGATGAGTGTTGGAGAGAATCGGAAAACGTGGTTGATCTCTTTCACCACCACGGCTTTGTCCGCGAAGTCGCTTGTCGGTTGAATGGAGACGACCAGTGCGGGTGTGGATTTTCGGCGAAACGGGACGAGGATCGCGTCGCCCACCCGTATGTCGGCGTCGTCTTGGATCGCGTAGTCAAATACGTCCACCCCAAACGGGGTGCGAAGTGCCGGAACAACGGAGATGTACTTCACGCAACCAATCTACCAGCATTGACGGAGAGGGAAAACTCCTGTAGCGTCGAGTTGTCGTAAGGGAGGTGGTTATGGATGCGGGCGATTTTGTTCTTTATATCTTTATCGGATTCGTGGCTCTTCTTGTGGTGATGATTGCGTTAATCTTCCTCTTCGGATGGATTTTGCCGGGAATTTGGGCTTCACTCACGCGTCTGTGTAAGAAGTGCTGGCATCGAGAGCGTAGATCTCGTCGAGGGAGAGCGCGGTGAGTGGCACCTTAAAGATGGTGATCTCACTCGTTGGACTGATCGGCCTCAGTCTCATCGCGCTACTCATCCTCGTTGTGCAGTACGCGCGGAATTTTTCCGAATGGTTCGAGCGGCGGCACCAGAAACCGAAAAAACACCCGCGGAACTCCGACGAATAGCCCGTTCATGCAATTGTGTGGACGGGTGTTTTATATGAAAGAGGATTGACAAAACCCCATTTTTATCCTAAAAAACCTTCGTTGGTTGTAACTTTACAACGAAAGAGGTGGAAGATGATTGGACCGATGATGTCGATGGCAGAGAAGAAACCCGTGTTTCATCCGTACCGCAGCGGGGATATTGTTGTCAAAAAAGAGGTGGACATCCCAAAGGTCGTTGAACAAAATCCAGGGTTGGTGTGCTCTCTTTTGACGGAGGAGGGGAACCGGGAGATCGCCGAGGCGTATATCGCTAGAGGGTTCTTGATCTACGGAGCATCTATTTTTTTGGGGGCATGGTTCTTTACGAGTCTCATGAAGGCTTCCATCGCCGTGGTGGTCTTTTTGCCGCTTTGGTTGATGCGCAGGAATGCACAGTTGAAAGACCTGCGAGGGCAAGATGAGGAGGCTCAAGGCGAGATTCTCAGGGCAGACGCGCTGAGGTGGATCGAGAAGCGCGCTCAGCCGCTCTGCGAATCTCCTGAAGCGATCCATATTTTTCTGGGATATGACGTGCTTGTTTCGCAGCTTCTCTATCTCTTGGGGAATGTGAATCTGGTTGATGAGGATGGTGAGGTCGACGAGAGGCGCGTGGAGATACTACTGGCGCACATGTCGGCGATTGAGCACGTCGCAGCGGAGGTGGAGCAATACCAGGCGTACGGAAGGCGAGGCGTCATTCCGAGCTCTGCGTATCAGGGTGTTGGCATGGAGCATGGCAGGCCCGGTTTGACCCCGGACGGCGGACGCGCAGAGCTGGAACGAATCCGATCACAAATTCGCAAGCTAGAGCTTGAATGGGAAGAGCGGGGGCTCATCCCTCCGCGAAAATGCTGTTGATCTCGGCGTGCCACCTCTTCGTTGCTCAAAAATGACCGCCTTTGGCACTCGCCGGGGCGGTCTTTGTTTAAACCACAAACTCCGCAGTGAGATAGCCGACGCCGAAGGGGGCTTCGTATGAAAGAAGTTTTGATGTCACGTGAATCCCATCGAGCGTGCCAAACATGGTCATCATGGATTGATATCCGCATTGTGTGGCGGCCTGCACGGTCGCAGGATCCAGTTTTGTGAGAATTTGAGGATTGTAGTCGGCCACGGCTTTTTGCACAGCTTCGTCGAATGCATGGCCTTCCGGCTTATCTCCGTCCGGAGCCTCGGGCGATAGTGCGTGGGAAAGATCGCAGCTCGCGATGACGGCCACGCGCTTGGAGTCGGAGTGGAGTGTTCGTTTTAGGTGACGACCAAACTCAAAGTGCGCAGCGCCGTCGTGGTTGGAGGGGGATACGGGGATCAGTTTCCACGACTCGAGCTTTTCCGTGAGGAGGAGGAGCGGCACGGTGAAACCGTACTCAAGTTCTTCATTGGAAGAGAGTGTGAATGGTACGCCTGCGCCGCGGATTTTTCGTTGGATGTGATCGATGAGCAGGTAGTCACTCTTGGCTTTGACCGTTGTGGAGTGGTCGCCAAACGATTTAAGCCCGCCCGAGTATTGCGCGGAGAGATTGATGCTGAAGGCGTCCGGATACCGCGTGCCGTGTGGCGCAATCATGCAGATCGTGTCCGGTTTTGCGAGATACAAATCTTGCTCAAGCGCTTCGTAGGCCTTGAGTGTTTTTTGCAGGGTGTCGCGATGCTCCTTTCCAACCGAGGGGATGAGGAGCGGCGTGTGCGGAACGATGGCGCCAAAAACGATCATAGCGGGCTGGATGCGAGGTTCGTGTAGGTGTTGTCGGGGTCAAAGGTGTCGCCGATGTTGTATAGCGTGATGAGTGAATCCGGGAGAAAGACCACGCTCTTCCATTCCCAGCCGACAGAAAGAAAGATGTCTTCGCTTGGGATCGGACGAAGTTCTCCGTGTTCCACAATGTACACGGTTGGAACGTCGGCCGAACGGATGAGCTCACCGTCATGCAGCATGTACGGGGTTCCGAGCTCTGTTTTTTGGATGGTGTCAATTTCCACATCCTGTACCTGCCGGCTACGGAAGTAGAGCTTGAGGAAAATTGGATCCACGATTGGGTGGCGCACGCCGTCTTCCACATAAAAGACATTGTCGGTGCCAGCGAGGCGCATAACAACACCCTGCGGGAACTGTGTGTCGACTGTGATTTCTTTTCCGTACGGAATGTCATCCAAATCTCCGAGCGCGACCGAGGTGATTTCATCCGGGTTAAATCCAAATGCGCGAAACGCCTCCATGTTTGCAATATGTCGTTTTTCGGCGCCGGTGTAGAGATAGATCGTACCGTTTGGTTCGCGGAGAAGCGCCCACTTGGGAAACTTGATTTCCGGACCGGTTGGGTATGCGTCCAAATCTGTCTCGGAAACGGGGATGGCACGATCCGGATTCGTGAGGGAGATGAGCACGGCTTCCGAGGCATACGGACGTTTTTCACCGAAACGAATCAGATATGCCTGATTCGTTTCTGTACTGCGGACAAGCGTGCCGTCGGGAAATGCCACGCGGAACCATCGGTTCCAGAGTTTCCATACGTTCAAGTTGCCTTTGATGTGCGGTGTATAGCTGTATAGCATGGCCGTAGCGCGGTTGGCCGGAGTGACCGCGATGCCGTCGATGGTACGTGTTTGGCCCACGCCAAAGCCTCCGATAGTGAGTCCGGATGTGAGGAGCTGAAGCAGGTATTTTTCGCGGTGTTGCTTTGCGGCCCACTCCAACTGATTGGCGAATCCGCGCAGCTCCTGAATGTCCGGGTCATCTTTGGAGCAGGAGTCGCACACGCCGTAGCCCGTGGCCCAGGCAAGCTGGTCTTCACTCGGATCCGGGTCTTCCACAAGGGATTGTTCCTTTTGGAGGAGAACAACGAGATACTTTGGATTAACGGTGTATGCCTGTGATACACGCCAGATGATTTCAACCGCAGGCTTCATCACCCCGTCAATATCTTTTTCCAGGCGATCCGCGAGTGTTCCTTTAGACCGCAAAAAGCGGACGAGTTGGTCGTACGGATACGCGGATGCGTTGAAGATGTCGTTATCAGAGAGGATAAGATTGGGGTTAAAATCCGGGTATTCTGATAAATCAAAGCTTAAGTGGGATGCATGTACCGCAGGCGAGCTAAGCATTCCCATGGCTATAAGAAGAGCGAGGAGGTTTTTCATCTGGACATAGTAACAAGAAAAGAATGCGCTATACTAGTGTCATGAAATCGCGACGGACGTTTCCGTTTTCCGTCTTCCTGCTGTTTCTTTTTATCGGAAGCCTCTTTTTTGTACTCCCCACGTTCAGCGGACAGGTCTTTTTATCGCCGGATGAAACGGCGAATGCCGTGTTTGCGCGGCAGTTTGGGTCGATCGGAACGTTTCGCATCGAGGATCCGCTTCTCAATTTCTACCCGTGGCTCCATGCACGGAGCGTGGTGACGAATAGCGGAGCGCTCACGCCGGTGGGATTTTTGGGGATGCCGTTCTTGCTGGGAGTTCTTCATGCGCTTGGCGGGGATGCACTCTTGGTTCTCTTCACCCCGCTTTTGGCGCTTTCCGTGTGCTATCCAATTTGGCGGCTCACGGCGTCGCTTGGAAAGTCACCGCAATACGCGGCCGTGCTCACGTGGCTCACGTTTCCGACTGTGATTCTCTACGCAAATCGCGGTCTCTTTCCAAACCTGGTTGTGGTATCACTCACCGTGTGGGCGGCGTTTTGTGTGTACACCGCGCTTCGATCTGAAAAAAAGAGAGATGCGAGCGCGCTTTTGCTCGCGTCCGGTGCGCTTACCGGGTTGGCGCTTGTGATCCGTCCCGTTGAGATTGTGTGGATCGCACCGTGGCTGTTGCTTGCGGCGTATCTCGGATCGGTAATCAATAAAAAGACCACCCCGGATTCAGTCTGGGGTCCATTCAAATGGATCCGCCGGAGTTTACCCCGTGTTTTCTACGGGGCAGGGATGGGAAGGAGAGAGGGCTTATTGTTTCTTTTGCCACTTCTCCCTGTCGTTGGATTGCTTGCCGTGCTTGGAAAGCAGACGTACGGGGCGTGGTTTACACCCGGATACAACGTTCGTGATCCGTTAAGTGTTGTTTCAAGCCAAATTGCCGCACCGGTCGGGGAGACGAAAACGTCGCTTTTGCCGTTTGGATTTCATCCGCGCAACGTGTGGTTTAACGTGAAATCGTATTTCATCATCTATCTGTGGCCGTGGTTCATTCTCGCGGTTGCGGGTGTTGCGGCGTTTTGGAAGGATAAGAAAAGGCGGATTTGGATCGCGGCGTCACTGTGGACCATTGGGTCGCTTTTGTTGGTTTACGGACAAGGGTTGTATCAAGATCACGTGCGCGTCGGTGAAGTGTCGCTTGCAAACTCGTTTTTACGATACATGTTGCCGGTCGCGGTCATCGCCGTGTTTTTAATGGCTTCGCTCACGGCATGGATTCGCAAGCAGGTGAAAGGGGGTATGTGGCTTGCCGGCGCGATTCTTTTTTTCGTCTCCGCGTTTGGTGTGTGGACGGCGTTTGGGCGGGATGATGAGGGGATTCTTCAAAATTCGATCGAGCTTCAGCGCTACGCCGCGGTTCGTGAGCAAACCTCGCAATACTTCACCTCAGGCACTGTGATTTTTTCCGAACGGAGCGATAAAATCTTTTTTCCGGCGTTTCGTGTTGTTTCGCCGCTTCCGTCTGAAACGGACATGCTGCTTCTGATCCGCGCGGATATTGTTCCCGTGGCGCTGTACCTCCGAACCATGGATGCGGACGGGCGGCAGGCGTGGATCGATAAAGGCGTGCTTTTGGAGCCGATTGTTGAATCCGGCAACGAGACGCTGTACCACGCCATTGCGTTATGAAGAAGAAACAAGTTCCGGAGCATCTTGCCTACGTGTTGTTTGCTGTGCCGTGGATCATCTGCGGTGTGCTTTTAAGCTGGTTTGTGGTGAAGCGTTTCCCGATAAGCGGGGTGTTTGAAACAACAACGACCATGGATGGCGGGAGTCCGTTTTTGCACCCATTTTTGCCGTCGGGACGCGTCAGTTCACCGGGTGTGCAAGAGGAGGGGTGGATCGGACAGCGAATTTTGGGGGATCCGGTGTACGGAAGCGCGCGCGTACCCGGGCCGTATGAAACCGTTGAGCTTGAGGTTGAGTTTCGACCCATTCGTCAGCCGCTTTTGGAATTTGGCGTGGCGCGTGATGTGGGCGGCCAAGATCTTGAGCTCGTTCCCATGTTTTTTGAGGAGTTACAAGATAAAGCATGGCGAGAGGTGCCGGGTGGGTACGTGCGCGGAGGCGTGGATCCGATTCGTCTCACCGATGCAAATCCGGATGGACTTGCCGTGTGGCATGCGACAACGACTATGCCGCTGTATGCGGATGAAGCGCGGTCAGATCGGGGAAGGGTTGAGGTGTCGCTCCGCGGCGCGCACGATTTTTATCTCGTTCCTGCCGGCGGTGAGATTGACATGACGTTGGAATTGCAGGATGCAAACCGCAAAGAAGGGCGTACCGTTGCGGTGTTTCGTGTGTTTCGAGGGGAAGAGGAGATCCAGCGAAAGGTGCTGGAGACAAATGCGCGGCGGGATACGAGGATGGGAACCGTGTTTGAGCATCGGATTCATGTACGCGACGCAGAGGCGGGTGTGTACCGCATCCGCATGCAGGCGGATGACGACGTGTTTATCCGCGGTATTGAAACGTCAAGCAAACGCTGGGTGATTGGGCCGCGGTTGAATTTTGGGGATGTGGTTGGATACGCAACGTCCACCTTTGCCGGCACGGCGTGGACCGACTCACAGCATCTTGTGGCTGAAACATTTCATCAGGAAGGGCTTCAGACCGTGACGCTTGGGAGCGATGCGGTAGATGTGGAGCGTACGCACGAAGGGTTTCGGCTGGATCGTGAGCAGAGGGATGCGTCTGTGCGACAGCTTTCCGCACCGAACGGGGATATCCGGATTGTGGGAGACGGATGGTTTGCGCTTACACCGGATGCCTTTTTCGTTCCTCAGCCCTTGCGAGTAACGGATGGTACACGGTTGGCGTACGAGGGAATCGTTGGAGTTGTGACGCCGTATGTGCGGCCGGAGGATTTGGGAGACGGATGGTACCGCGCGCAGTTCAGCTTTCCTCTTGAGGGGACGGAGGATTCGGTACGGCTCGTACTTTCTGCGCCGGGGATTCTTTCGCGCGCCGGAGCCGTGGATCTTCGAAAGATTACGGCGCGGTATGTGCGTCCGAAGCTCACATTCTTGGAATGGCGAGCGGCGCTATTGCAGGAACTTAAAAATGCATGGAGACGCTTATGGAGCTGAACACGTTTGCGAAACGCCTTGGGTGGCATGTGTTGGGTGCGACAGCCGTGCTTGCGGCGTGTTTGGCCGTCGGGGAATGGCTTGTACCGGGCTCTGTCCTTCCGTTTTTTAATCTTGTTGACGCGATTTTGATCTTCCTCGTGATTTCCGTTGTTTTCGCCGCAATCCAGAGTAGGAGCTCCTAAGTGTCATCCCGGATTCAACAAGCGAGTCGAACGTAGTTCGATGGAGCGCGGGAAATCCGGGATCCACATCAGAATGGATCCTGAATCTAGTTCAGGATGACAGAATTCGGCTAATCTTAGCCATGTTTTAATGAATTGTCGTGTATACTTGACAAATTGGCTAAAATATGCTATATTTCCTTTGAATTCGTGGTGATTCACGATTCAAAGACTACGCGGATTCGTCCGCACGAACCGTAACAATTTACCCCACCAAGGAGGTGGAAGATGATGAAGAGCAATGCAGCGGTCGAGTTTGTGAGGAAGGTGGATCGGCTGGAGGCCAAGGCCGCCAAGGCGAAACGGAAGACGCGCGGTTCCCTGATCGCTCTCGCGATCATCGTGGCAGTGTTCATTGCTGTGGCCGTATTTGGAGGCGGTATTCAGCAAGCGGACCCGATCTCCGCCGCGGTCATTGGAACCGTTGTGTTTTGTCTGGTATGGGCTTCTTTGCTTGCGCATAGCGAGCGCTTCGCCTCGCACGCCGAGCTGAATCAGCTCTATGACGCTTATGCGTCTACCGAACAGCTGCACCGGCTGCAGGACAGCCTGATCGCACACCTCGATGAGATCGAGGAGCGGGTCTTCAGTGCGCCGGCAAAAGGGGAGGTCTTGAAATACAACCAGGCCTTTCGTCGTTTGTCGGTCAATGTCTGTTCCGACAGTTTTGTTAGAAGAGGCGGCTCTCGGTATGCCGCAATGCGGTGCCGGACGGTCCTGCGAAAGGCTGAATGGATCGTCGCGGAATACCGGCGGTACCAGGAGAGTTACTCGAAGCGCGAGCGCTCCGCCGCGTAACCTGAACCCTAAAAACCAACCCCACCAAGGAGGTGGAAGATGAGTGAAAGCAAGATGGGTGTGCGTGACCTTATGGAGGTGGCGGTCGATTGGAGCCATCGCTTCAGCGGGGCTTTGCTGTTCGTCTTCATTCTATGCGGCCTGCTGCTTTACCTGAACTTATTGCTTGATGAGCACACGGCAATATCGGTTGCCTTGGGTGTCGTCGGAGGGCACGCATTTCTAGCGGGTGTTGCTCTCTTGGTTTTGCGAGATGCGCTGGAGCGCAAGCTCAACCGCATGTAGCGACGGCCTCGTTCCTTCAACCGCACGCCCACTCGGCGTGCAAGCCCCCGGCAATGGTGTTGGGGGTTTTCTTATTGACAAAAGCAGATTTTTTGGATACAAGAATCTTGTAAGTCGTAACTTCAAAACTGGAGGTGGAAGATGGGTACGGGCAAAGATAGGGTTTCAGTCGGCACCTGGTTGTTGCTGGTTATTGTGACCATCATGATGACCGCTGGCGCAGGTCTGCTTGCATGGAGTCTCCATCTGGAAACGCAGGAGAGAATCTCGCTCCGGAAAAAGGATGAATCCCGGAGGCGATTGGCGGAAGCAAGGCGAAAGATCGAACATGTGAAGCGTCATTTTGTTGATCAGCTCCGCGAAGCTTTTTTGGAAATCCCCAGACTCACTCCGGATGAGCAAGATGAGATTCTGGAGCTCATTCACGAGAACGTTGAACACGAAAACGTGACTTGGGATGACCTCGGTTTTTCGGAAGACGACCTTGTCGAGCGCATCCGCCTGAGTCGCGTGAAGCTTGCGAGAAAGCTGTTCGCGAATATGCTCTCGGCAGAGGGGGTGTGTCACGCAGAGTTTGTGGCATCAACCATACTCGACATCGTGTACCGAGGCGTCACGTGGGACGAGCTCGGCTTTACGAGGGAGCGTCTTGTGCTGAAGGTGCGAGTTGCACACAAGTGGGTCGGAACCGGGCATAGGAGTTGTCGCGGTGAGACGGATCTGTAGCTCTGATGCTCTTTCTTCAAATCTGCGCTCTACTTGGCGCGCGCCCCCGGCAATCGTGTTGGGGGTTTTGTTTTACTCAAATTGATATGACCACGCACCGGCTTGGTCGTTCCTGGTTCCAAGAATGACGGCGTCACGTTCGCGCATGGTCATCCCCTCAATATCTTCAAAGGCGGCAAGCGTTGTTCGGACGCGGCCGTTGCGGTTATCCAGATGAAGCGCATCGAGTGTGGTTTGTGTCGCAAGGAAGATGTATGAACCGCTCTGGTGCCATTCGGCTTCGATGATGGGGTCGGTCTGGCGGAGCAGAAGCTCGGGTTGTGACTTTGGATTCCACGACCACACCTCTCCGTTGTAGAGCATGAGAAAAGCCGTTTCTCCCCGCGAGGTGAACGGACGGAGTCGGTCGCCAATGGCTTCAAAGAATGCCGGCGTCTCCGATTGCAAATCAACACTTAACCAGCGCTCAGTATCTTGCAGAATAACGCGGTCGCGAATTTGCGTGGCAATCGACCAGTTCCCATGAGGGAGTACAAAGCCTTTTCCGGGCCGTCGTTCGTCAAACAAAATCGCTTGGCCATCTTCAATGCGCAGATGAAGCGTTGAGGGCGCGCCCGGAAGCGGTGTTTTTGTTTGTGTAAGCGCCGCATCTGCTGCCGCGGACGTGAGAAGCCGCGGTTCGCGTTCCGGCCAGAGGATCATGTCACTTGCAAACGTCACAAACTCCGCCTGGATGTGAAGGCGTTTTTCCCATGAATGGTACCCGGATTTTTCAATTCGGATGGCGTACTCGCCCGGACGGATGTTTTGGATGGTGACCGGCGTTGTTTCTTCCGTATCTCGATCGTTCAGATAAATGCGCGCGGCGTTGGGCTCGGAATCGACAATGAGGGTGCCATTTCGTTCCACTTTAATTTTCTTGGGATTCCATCGATATCCAGCCGTGTAAAGAACGAGGACGGGAGCCACGGACAAAAAAACAGCTGCAAATACCCACGGAAGAATCCGGCGATGGAACGGCGGCGTATACATCGATCTCATTGTAGACGAAAGTGCCGTATTCGGATATCCTCATGCACATGATGGAACAGGAAAAGCTCGAAACAGTAAGCCCGCGGCATTGGATCATTTTGGTTCTTGTTGTAGGTCTTTTTTCGTTTTTGGGAGGCACCCGATATCACGGGGCATTGAATGCGCAAATGGCGGAGGGTGAGACAAAAGCGGTGGCTGTGCGCGGTATCGGAACTTCGGCGCCAGGCGATGTCTCGGACGAGGTTGATTTTGATCAATTTTGGGATTTGTGGAACCTCCTGAAGGACAAATTTTACGAACAGCCATTGAGCGATATCGATCTTCTCTACGGCGCGATGCAGGGAATGGCGGCGGCCACAGACGATCCGTATACGGTGTTCTTTGAGCCCGCGGTCGCGGAGGAGTTTGAACGCTCGTTGAACGGGTCGTTTGAAGGGATTGGCGCGGAAATTGGAGTAAAAGACGGTCAACTCCAGATTGTTGCGCCGCTTAACGGAACGCCGGCGTCACGCGCAGGTCTCCAGCCCGGAGACGCCATTTTGCAGATCGATGGAACGGATACCGTTGGCATGTCGGTGGAAGAGGCGGTGTATATGATTCGTGGAGAAGGGGGAACAACGGTCACGCTTGGCATTGGCCGGTTGAGGTCGCAAACAAACGAGGCGGGAGAGACGGTAAAGGTTCCGGAGACGTTTGACGTTCCGATTGTGCGCGAAACAATCGTGGTTCCGAGTGTTGTGGTGGAGTTTCCGGAAGAGACGATCGCGCAAATTACCATTTCCAGCTTCAACAGTGACACGGCGCAAGAATTTTCAAAGGCGGTTGAAGAGGCGCTTGAGCACAATGCGACGGGCGTCATCCTCGACATGCGCAGTAACCCGGGAGGATATTTGGATCGGGCGATCGCAGTTGCCGGTGAGTGGGTTGGTCGTGATGTTGTTGTTGTTGAACGGCGCCAGGGGGAGATTGTTGATACGTTCCATGGAACCGGAAATGGCCGGTTGAGAGATGTCCCGACCGTCGTGCTCGTAAACGGCGGATCCGCATCCGCTTCCGAGATCGTCGCTGGCGCACTGCAGGATTATGGCATCGCAACGGTCATTGGCACGCAGACCTTTGGGAAGGGGTCGGTTCAGGACTATGCGGAGTTAGAGTACGGAACCGCGGTTAAAATCACGGTTGCCGAGTGGCTCACCCCGAACGAACGCTCCATTAACGACGTGGGCATTACTCCCGACATCATCGTTGAATTCACCGAACAGGATCTTCATGACGAACACGACCCGCAATTCCAAAAAGCGCTCGAACTCCTCAAGTAAAACGGGAGAACAAAAATCCAAGCCGCAAACGGCGCGAAAGCCGCCAAAACGAACGCATCGCAAGAAGCGCGGGTTTAAGCGTGAGCTTTCGTGCGGCGGCATCATCTACCGCAAGCGCGAGGGGCAGGTGGAGTTCTTTTTCATCCGGGATCCGTATGGACGCTGGACCTTTCCAAAGGGTCACCAAGAGCTGGGAGAAACGTTTGTGGAAACTGCCGTGCGAGAGATTGACGAAGAAACGGGTTTGCGCGGACTTCATTATCTAGCGCCTCTTGGGCAGACGCGGTTCAATTTTCGCCGAGGGAAAACAACCATCCAAAAGACCGTGCATCTCTTTCTTTTTGAGGTTCCACCCGCGCGGAAGGAACAGCTCCCCGGAATCGAAGGGATCACGGAGGCGCAGTGGTTTCCCCTTGAAAAAGCGAAGAAAATTTCAGGATATCGCAACTTGGATCGATTGCTTTCCAAGGCAATTCGTTTGGCCAAAGAGCACACACACGGCAAGAAATCTTGAGTGGTTGTTGTCATCCAATTGCGCGTAGACTATCCTCGTTTGCATGACAGAAGGCGGCGCTCCGGCAACGTCTCGTCGTCGCTCCTACATCTTTGTGGTAGGGGGCGTGATGAGCGGAGTCGGGAAAGGAATTGCCACGGCATCAATTGGTGCCCTTTTAAAAGCCCGCGGACTTCGCGTGACCGCCGTCAAGATTGACCCGTATCTGAATGTGGATCCGGGAACCCTAAACCCCGTCGAACATGGCGAGGTTTTTGTGACGCGCGACGGTTTGGAGACGGACCAGGATTTGGGGAATTACGAACGGTTTTTGGAGGAGGATTTGGGACGCGAAAACTGCATGACAAGCGGTTCGGTCTTCCAATCCGTTATCAACCGTGAGCGTGCTCTGGAGTATGGCGGGAAGACGGTGGAGGTTGTGCCGCATATTCCGTTTGAAGTGATCAATCGTATTCGTGCGGCGGCCGAGAAGAAGGACGCGGATGTTACGATCGTCGAAATTGGCGGAACGGTAGGGGAATATCAAAATGTGTTGTATCTCGAAGCGTGCCGAATGATGCGACTGGAACAACCCGGCGACGTGCTGGTGGCGCTTGTAAGTTATCTCCCTGTGCCAAAGAACATCGGCGAGATGAAGACAAAGCCCACGCAGTATGCAACGCGCACGCTGAATGGGACGGGGTTGCAACCGGATTTGATTATTTGCCGCTCAACGCTCCCGGTGGATGAGCCTCGAAAACAAAAGATAAGCCTGCATTGCAATGTGTCGCCGGAAGATGTGATCGCCGCACCGGACGTGGAATCCATTTACGAGGTTCCACTTCGGTTTGAGCAGGAGGGGATTACCGAACGGATTTTGAAGAAGCTGGGAATGGAGGAGAAATTGAAGGCGGGTAATCTTCAGGCATGGACGTCGCTGAATGAGAAGATCAAAAATGGAACAAAGGGCCGTGTAAAGATCGGGATTGTTGGCAAGTATTTTTCCACGGGTGATTTTGTGCTGACGGATTCGTACCTCTCCGTGCTCGAAGCGATCAAGCACGCGGCGTGGCATTTGGGCGTACGTCCAGAGATGGAGTGGCTGAACAGTGAAGACATCGAGCAGAAGGGATCGGCCGCGGAGTCGCTGCAGCATCTTGACGGCGTGTTGATTCCCGGTGGATTTGGAACGCGTGGTATTCGCGGGAAGATTCAAACCATCCAATTTGTGCGGGAGAATCGCGTACCGTATCTCGGGCTGTGTTATGGCATGCAATTGGCGTGTCTTGAGGCCATTCAGAACCAAGCCGGGCGTGGAAATGCCAATACAACGGAGATTGATCCGGGCACACCGCACCCTGTAATTCATCTCATGAATGAACAGGAAGAAAAGCTGAAAGACGCGGATTATGGAGGAACCATGCGACTCGGTGTGTACCCGTGTGAACTGAAGGCTGGCTCAAAGTCTGCGCAGATTTATGGATCGGAGCAGATTGAGGAGCGGCATCGTCACCGCTACGAAGTAAATCCCATGTATCACGCAGAGCTGGAAAAATGCGGGTTGAATATCTCGGGCTTTTCTCCCGATGGATCGCTTGCGGAAATTGTGGAGCGCCCGGATCATCCGTTTTTCGTAGCCGTACAATTTCATCCTGAATTTCAATCACGCCCATTTGCCCCGCATCCGTTATTTGTAGAGTTCCTCCGCGCGGCTATGAAGCGAGATGGTCGTCATTCTGAGCGAACATCGTGAGCCGAAGAATCCCTTCCGCGATCAATCTAAAAGGGATCCTTCGATTCCGCTACGCTCCACTCAGGATGACGTAGAAAATTTCGCTAACTTTACACAAACTTCGGAGCTGATTATTATATAGCTCAGCTCCTTTACAGGGAGAACAACACAAGAAAGGGGGTTCCTATGGGGCATGGGGATCAAAGGAGGAAGGGGTCTGCTTTCACGTTTGGAAACTGGACCGAAGATCACTACACTCAACGGGATAGGTCGCTTGTCATCGGTGCGGCGGAGAACGCGGCAAGAGAACGGAGAGCGCGAAGGAAGCAAAGAAAGAAGTCCAACACTCGACTTCGTCGCGGTCATCCTGCAAACGACGCGTCACCAGAAAATACAGATGCGTCCGATACGCAGCACTTGCTTCAAATCTTCTGTATCGAGGCGGACGATCTCGCGGACGAAGAGCTCGATGACCTTCGGATGAGTCCGTGGCCTCGTCACGCAGCGTGCGAGGGGGTTACGCTCGAAAACTTCGACCCGAGGGTTGCCGTTGCTTTCGACGATACGCGAGAGGTAAAAGAGATGCTCAAGCGGCGTTCGGGCGAGTTCCGCCCGGCGCTTCATATTGAGATGCTCTCCATTGTACTGCGGTATACGTGTAAGGAGGTCGGGTACAACCTCGTTGCACTTGGGGACTACTTGCGTGGAAAGGAGGGGCCGCATGTATTGCTACAGAAGGGGAGCGCTGAAGGCTGGTCGGGCATTCGCGTCTCCTACAAGACTCCGTGGCTCATGATGGGGGAAGCTGGGCCAGAGAGGGTCCCGAACATCCGATACCTGTTCATCAAAAAAGACTAGCCCTCTCTACGTTGTTCTTCCCTTCGCACTGGCCGGTTTGTGTTCTTGCGCAGACCGGTCTTTGTTTACCAAAAAAGACCCGGGTGGGTCTTTCTCGATATACGCTTCACGCTGTACGTTACACGTTCTACGTTTACTTTTTGTCCTCAAAATCCACAACATCCACAAACTTCTGTCGGCGGAAGGCGCCGGTGTAGGTGCGGATCAATTTGTCGCGGAATGAAACGATTCCGTTCTTCACAGCAAACAATGTGTGGTCTTTACCCATTTCCACGCCCTTACCCGCACGGATTTTGGATCCGCGCTGTCGGACGATGATTGCTCCTGCGCGGGCTTTTTCGCCGCCATAGAGCTTTGTACCAAGGCGTTGACCTTGGGAATCACGAAGGTTACTTGTGGAGCCTCCGGCTTTCTTATGTGCCATATGCACGGGAAAATACCGTTTTTCCGCCGTCTTGTCAAGCCGCCTCATGACGCGTAATCTTGAGGCATGGGAGAAGCTGAAAAAGCGCAGTTTTTGCAGGAAATCGATAAAGTACTCGAAGTATTGCGTCAGGGAATCCGTCAACACGCAGGAGACGTGGAACTTTTGGATTTTGAAGAGGATTCCGGCCGCGTTTTTGTGCGCTTACACGGCACGTGCGTAGGCTGTCCGTTCTCACAAATCACACTAAAAGCGGGGATCGAGGACACGCTCTGTCAGATCTTCCCTCAGATTCAAGAGGTTGTTGACGTTCCTGTGGAGCAAAAAGAGGGGGTATGAGCCGACATTCGCATCTCTTTTCCGCGCATCGGGCTCTGCGTGATCCGTACTTCCGCGTGATGTTGATTGTGAGCGGCGTTTTATTTCTTGTCGTGACGACGTATTTTCTCGTTCGTGTCATCCCGGCTTCGCGCCAGTCGGATCTCGTTATTCTTCATTACAGCCCCTACTTGGGTATCGACGACGCGCGCCGATGGCCGTGGTTGTTTATCGTGCCGGGTATCGCGTTTGTTTTGCTTCTTTTTGATACAATGGCAGCGCTCCTCCTTTTTCAAAGGGACCAGCTTGCCGCGCGCGCCATTCTTGGAGTTCAAGTGGTCGCGATGTTGCTTTGGTCTGTTGGCACCTATCTCTTGACGCGTATTAACCTATGATCACACCTGATGTGCATATTGTTCGCCTGTTTACGATCGCCGCGCTGACGTTTGTCCCCGCGATTCTCGTTACGCCGTGGTTCCTGCGGTTTTTGCGTGCCAAGAAGCTGGGGAAGAGTTTGCGTGACACAAAGAAGGCGCCGATTGCCATGAAACTCCATGCGGCAAAGGCCGGTACGCCCACGATGGGCGGTATCATCATTTGGGCAACGGTGGCGGTTGTGATTCTCGCGCTGTCGTACGCCTGTCAGTGGTTTGGGACGGAGACGATTTGCGAGCTCAACTTTCTTTCACGTGGGGAAACGCTGCTTCCACTCGGCGTTCTCCTTGCGGCCGCGCTCGTCGGGCTGGTGGACGACTATTTGAACATCAAAAAGATTGGGCCGCACGGCGGAGGATTGCGCGTGCGTCATCGGCTCATTTCGTACACGTTGATTGCGCTGGTGGCGGCGCTTTGGTTTTACACAAAGTTGGATTGGGACATCATTCACATTCCGTTTAGCGGCAACATTTCACTCGGACTGTGGTACATCCCATTTTTTGCATTTGTTCTTGTTGCAACATCAAATGCCGTGAACCTCACGGACGGTCTAGACGGATTGGCGGGCGGAACACTTATGGCGGCGTTTGGTGCGTACGGTGTAATTGCGTTCATGCAGGGTAAGTTTGACCTTGCGGCGTTCTGCGTGGCGATTTTGGGTGCACTTCTTGCATTTGTGTGGCACAACATCACTCCGGCAGCGTTTTTTATGGGCGATACCGGCGCCATGTCGCTTGGAACGGTTCTTGGCGTCATTGCCATGCTGACAAATCAACCGTTGCTACTGCCGCTCATCGGACTTCCGTTTGTGCTTGAAACAGGGTCAGTGATTATCCAGGTGCTTTCAAAGAAATTCCGCGGCAAAAAGGTGTTTAAATCTGCTCCGCTTCACCATCATTTTGAAGCGATTGGTTGGGGTGAGCCGAAAGTGGTGATGCGCTTTTGGGTGATCGCAATTGTGTGCGCGTCCATCGGAACGGTGATCGGCGTTGTGGATACAGCAGCAAGTCTCCTTAATTAATATGCCGACCCGGAAGCGTTACGGAGTCGAAAGAAAGCGGAAGCGGGGGAGCGGGCGACACGGCGACCGCGGGCTTCTTGCGTTGTACGGAGGTCTGACTTTGTTCGGTCTTATCGTACTCATCTCTGCTACGGGTCCAATCGCCTATCAAGATTTTGGTGACAGTCTCTACTTTTTAAAACGGCAAATTCTTCTTGGGATTCTTCCGGGCGTTGCGCTCCTGCTCGTCTTCGCAAAAATTCCATACGAAAAATTAAAGAAGTTGGCCACACCCGCCCTTATTGTTTCGATTGTTCTTCTGATTCTCGTGTATATTCCGGGGCTTGGTGTGACAATCGGCGGATCCTCGCGATGGGTTGCGTTTGGACCGATTCGATTTCAGCCGTCGGAGTTCGTGAAAATTTTATTTTTGATCTACATGGCGGCGTGGCTTTCGTCGAAAGATAAGGAGTCGCTGACGTCGGTAGAGAAGGGGCTTATTCCATATCTTTCGGTGCTTGGCGTGATTCTCTTCCTATTGATCCAACAGCCGAACACAGGCTCCATGGCCGTGATCGCGGGTTCCACGCTTCTGATGTACTTCCTCGCCGGCGCGCCGGTCATGTGGATCGTGGGTCTCGTGCTCTCCGGGCTTGCAGGGCTGTTTCTCCTCATCAAGATTACGCCATATCGAGCTGCGCGGTTTTTGACGTTTTTAAATCCGAATGCGGATCCGCAGGGGATTGGGTATCACATGAATCAGGCACTGCTCGCGATCGGCTCGGGTGGTGTATTTGGACTTGGATACGGACAATCGCGACAGAAGTTTTTGTATCTCCCCGAAGTTCCGGGCGACTCGATTTTTGCGGTGATGGCTGAAGAACTTGGGTTTTTATTGTCGACGCTTTTGATTGTTGCGCTTGGTACGTACGTGTGGCGGTGCATTAAGATTAGTCGCGCAACAAAAGATCCGTTTGGATCGCTCCTGGTCGCCGGGATCGCCGCGTGGATTGGCATCCAGTCGTTTTTGAATATCGGGTCGATGATTGCTCTCGTGCCCATGACCGGGGTGACGCTTCCATTTTTGAGTTACGGGAGTTCCGCGTTTGTCGCCATTTCCATCGCCACCGGCATCGCGTATTCGGTGTCGAAGGAGAGTTGATACGTGTTACAATCCGCATATGAAAATTATGTTCACGGGTGGGGGGACGATGGGGCCGGTCACGCCGCTCCTCGCCGTGCTTCGAAAGATGAAGGCCAAGAAGAGATCCGCGGAGTTTGCGTGGGTAGGGACAGATAGCGGTCCGGAAAAGACGGTGATTCAACAAGAGGGAATCCCGTTTTCATCGATCCACGTGGCAAAGTTGCCGCGTTTTATCAGTTTGCGGCTCGGGACGTTTCCCATCGATAGCATCCGCGCGATGCGTGAAGCGCAGAAGATTCTACACAAAGAGAAGCCGGACCTCGTTGTTTCTGCCGGTGCCTTTTCGAGCGTTCCGCTTGTCCGCAAGGCTGCAAGGCAGGGTATTAAAACGGCAACGCATCAGCTGGATGTGAAACCGGGGCTCTCAAACAAACTCATGGCGCGAGTGTGCGACATGGTTACGACGTCGTTTAAATACGATAACCCTCCGTTTGCAAAACCAAGTACGCAGATTGCAACCCCATGCAGATTTGCGGGCGTGAAGATGCCGTCACAGCATGATGCGCTAAAACGTCTGGGGCTTGATCCAAAAAAGAAAACCGTCTTTATCTTCGGAGGCGGCACCGGCGCAGCGGCGTTGAACGACATTGTGGAAGCGATGCTCGATGAGTTGCCGGAGGATGTTCAGCTGCTTCATCTCTTTGGAAGAGGAAAGGGAAGTGCAAAGAAGCGAAAAAACTATCGCTCTGGGGCGTTTTTTGACGAGATAGAAATGAAGGATGCGTATGCCGCGGCTGATCTTGTTGTGTCACGCGCCGGATTGGGCACGATTTCCGAACTCGCGTGTTTGAAGGTGCCGGCGATTCTCATGCCGATTCCAAATAGTCATCAGGAAACAAATGCTGACGCAATGCCGTATCCGGTTGTGCGCCAAACAGAAAGTGGCGTTTCCGACATACTCGTAAAAGAAATCACATCCCTTCTTGATGACGAAAAGAAGAAAAACAAAATTACGGAAGATGCGGCAAAACGTTTGCCTACAGACGACGGGTCAGCGCTCGCGGATGCGTGGTTGGGACTTTTGAAGTAGAGGTGGTTAGGTCGATCGACGAGGCAGTCTAATCCCTACGGCCGTTTGTTAAAAATCCACGAAAACTTGCGCGACTTCGCAAGGTCGCCGGGTTTGTGCATTTCGCGTTTGCGGATGTACTCGATGCGCTCTTTTTCGTTTTGAAAGTGATTTTGTCGCTTCGCCGTTCTCGAATAAAAAGCGTTGTACACGAAGGTGCTGCACAGGAAGGCATTAAAGTGCACGGTTCTGGCGATCAACTTGTCCGATAACTCGGGAGAGAACGGACGGATGAACGTGCCGAAAAAGATTCCCACAAGTCGTGCGTAGTCATAGGGCACGTCGATGTTGTTTAGGATGAAGCTCCGTACCAGCTCTTCGCGCTCTTTTTTTGAAAGGCCTTTTCGTCGCATGACCCCAATGTCATTCAGTTTGAAATTTGAGGTGTATCGTTTTAGCGTACGAATCTCGATACCTGTTTCATTTGCCTCAACAATGAGCGGACTCCCAAAGGGAAGGCGCGTGTGGTCTGCGATAACGAGCGCCGTGTGGTTCCAGTAGCTGTTTGAGCGGCGCTGGATGATTTGCTTAATGAAACCGCGGCGCGAGTGAATTAAAATGATGTCGCCAACGCGGAGACGTTTTTCGATTTTTGGCCACTCGTGTTTCAACTGCTCCGGACTCATATGCGTTTTTTATACACCCATTCAAACCGAGGACTATGTGCAATGTCGGCGGGGGATGTAAGTTCCTGCAATTCAATTGGGCTCCATGAGCCGGGTTTGAAGATGTAATCTTTCTTCCGATCCCACGGCATGGCGTCAAAAAAAGCTTTTTGGATTAGGCCGCTACAACTAAAGCGTTGTTTCGCCAGAAGACGTTTTTTGTATGACGGGAAGATGGATGCGATGATAAATTTCTCCTCTTTCCACGGCCAATACGGCGCGTCCACGTTCATGAGCATGTAGGTCACGATACGTTCGCGATCCTCATCGGAAAGGTGTTTGGCGCGGATGATTCCGATGTCATACTTTTTGTTTAGATAGAGGTCGAGTTGATGGATGGCAACGGAACGTGTTGCAAAACGCTGAAATGCGCCGCGTTTAATGGATTCAACGAAAATCGTGTGGTGCACGCCCTTTTTTTCGTCGCGCGGGTAGAGCACCATGGCGGTGTGATCCCAGTGGCTTCCGATGACGTAGCGTAGAAACCGTCGCAGAAATTTTCGTTTGTGGTGAATCAAAATAACGTCCGCGGGTTCGAGTGGCGGAATGCCTCGTACGTCTTCGCATGTTCGATGTTCCTCCTTTTTTGACATGAGCTACTCCGATATTTTATCACAAAAGAAAACACCCCGTCGTTTGACTTCGGGGTGTCGTGCGTCCGTGGGACGCGAGTGTGTGGTCGTGAAGGGTCATGTTTGTACAGAGGATCTCTTGAGAAGAGCGGTGAGCGCTTCCGCATCACTTCGTGAGATCACATCTCCCCAATCCTCACCGTCTTCGTGAGGGGCCATACGGCGAAGTTCTCGCGCAAGGGACATCCGGATGCTTCCGGTGCCATACGCGACGCATGCTTCTCGGATGAGAGCTTCGTAGCGCCTGTGATTTGCGTGAACCCAGTCCGACTCCGGAGAGATGACCATGAGCTCGGTGAGCTCGCCATCGCACGCGCAGAGTCGACACTCGTGGTACTCGAGGTTCGCGAGACGGATGATGAAGACGTTGGGCTCGTCACGGATGTGGTCGAGCAGATCCCGGAACCAGCCAAGGACAGCCAGCGCTCCATTCAATTCGTGCTGAATCGCTTCCGTCTTTTTGCGTTTCCTCCCCAGCTTCTTCGTGGCTCCGACGAGCTCAGAAAGTAGTGGGAACGTGCCGCACTCCGGTTTGAAACGCCGAAGATCTTTGAGGGTGAGGGGGCACCAAGGCGGCTCCTCCTCTTCTTCCTCGACGTCCTCTTTGGCTCGTGCCCATTCGTTGATTGCGTTCATCGTTCCTCCTTGTGGTTCGGGTTGATGATGGCGAAGAGAAAGCTGTCGTGCCACTCGTCTCGGATGCGACGGTTGTGCACGAGGCGACCTTCGTACTTCATTCCGACACGCTCCATGAGTCGACGAGAAGCTTTGTTGTCGACGTCACACGTGGCCTGAATGCGGTGCAAGTCGATTTTAGTGAAACCGAACTTGATCAGGGCATTCACTGTTTCGCTGCCGTAGCCTTGAGACCAAACTTCCGGTGCGAGGATGCAGCCAAGTGTTCCTATGTGTGGATGACGACGGTGTACTTTGATGGAGCACACGCCGATCGCCGCGCGGCGATGGTGCGTCAGGATGACGAACGTCCATGCCATGCGCGGGAAGTCGTATTCTTCCGCAATACGTTGGTTGATGAATGTCTCCGTGTCTTGCACCGAGGTGTGTGGCTCCCATGTGACGTACCTCGTCACCTCAGGGCTTCGTTGGATGGGGTGGATGACGTTTGTGTGCGCTAGGCTGATTACTTCGAAATACAGTCGCTCGGTGTCATCGATCGAAAGGTGTGTACCCATGGTTCCTCCCGGGGTTAAAAGGTGCACGCGCACGCTAGCGTATTTTGATGGAAAAATCAAGAGTGGGGGATATACAAAAGCCTCCTCGGATGCGACAGCCTCGTAACATGGATGTGTCGAGCTGAGCTCGATCATCTCGCTCATAAAAATAGCTCTCTACCAAAAAAGCGAAGCTGAGCTTCGCCTTTGGTTTTTTGGAATCGAGCTGAGCTCGATGGTGACTCGGGTGGGATTCGAACCCACGACCGTTGGCTTAAAAGGCCACTGCTCTACCAACTGAGCTACCGAGCCGTAAGATGGTTTTTTGTCTTCTTGAGTCATTGCGAGGAGTATTGCGACGACGCAATCTCTTTAATTGAGATCGCCACGCTTCATCGAGCTTAGTTCGATTCAGCTCGCGATGACAGAAGAATACTTTAATGCAGGTACGAAATGCGGTACGATACTACCGTATTTCGATGAAAAAATCAAGCCTGCGCATCGCCTTCATCGGGGCAAAGGGAATTCCGGCCTCCGCGTCATCACGCGCGGGCGGTGTTGAGCGTCATGTCACCGGACTTGCCAAGCGTCTTGCGGCACATGGACATCATGTCACGGTGTACGTCCGTCCGTACATGAACCGTAAGCGACGCAAACGCTGGAACGGGGTTCATCTTGTCACGCTCCCAACGGTTGAGCGCAAAAACTTTGATGCCATCGTGCACACGTTTTTCTCTGTGATGCACGTTCTTTTTCGGGATGTTGATGTCATTCATTTTCAATCCGTTGGCCCGTCAACGCTCGCGTGGATCCCGCGCCTCTTGAAGCGTAAAACTCGGATTGTGGCGACGTTTCATGCTCGCGACCGTTACCACGAAAAATGGAGCTGGTTTGGACGTCTTTATCTTGCGCTTGGCGAATGGGCCATTTGCCGTTTTCCGCATAAAACGATCGCGGTGTCGCACGAACTCCAGCTCTTTTGCCAAAAAATGTACAACCGGGACGCTGTCCACATTCCAAATGCCGTGACCATTCCGTCGAAACGCGTAGGGAAGGCGCACATCCGCGCGTTGGGTTTAGAGCCGAACAACTACATCATCATGTTGGGGCGGTTGATTCCGGTGAAGGCGTTTGATGATGCGATACGGGCGTTTAAAGAAATTGATACGGACAAAAAACTGCTCGTGATTGGCGATGTGTCTTTTGACAGCCTGGAGTACAAAGTGAAACTCGAACGGCTTGCGATGGATGATGAGCGCGTTGTTCTTATGGGTTTTCGACGCGGGAAGGAGCTGCAGCAATTGATTGCACACACGTACTGCATGATTCACCCCGCGCGTTCCGAGGGTCTCTCTGTTGCTATCCTTGAAGCTATGTCGCACGGCAAAGTTGTGGTGATGAGCGACATTCCGGGGAACCGCGAATTGGTTGACCATTCCGGTGTTGCGTATCCGGTTGGGAACGTCCGCGCGCTCAAAGATGCTGTTGAGTGGGTTCTGTCTGACCCCGTCATGGTGGCCACGCGCGGTGAGCGGGCGCGTAAAGTTGTCAAAGAGCTTTATTCATGGGAGCGTTCCGTAGAACGAACGGAGGAGTTGTATCAAAAGGCAGTAGCGAGGGAACTATGAAGATTTTGATTCTTGGGCTCGGACGGTATCCCAAAGGAAGTGGTATTTCCGCGGCGTTGTGGTACGCACGGCAAAAAGACATGCAGGTGCGTGTAACGGATATGCGGTCGAAAGAAGATCTTGCGGCAAATGTGAAACGGCTTAAGACGTTTAAGAATGTGGATTTTGTATTGGGCAAGCACCGTAAGTCCGACATTAAGTGGGCGGATGTGATTGTGCGGAATCCGGGTGTGCGGAACGATTCCGATCTACTTGTGTATGCACGCAAACTTGGGAAGCAGATCGTTAATGACATCTCCATTTTTATGGCGCAGTGTCCCGCAAAGGTTGTTGGCATCACGGGAACGCGCGGAAAGAGCACGACCTCGACGTTGGCGGCGGAGATGCTTACCGCGTCGGGAAAGAAGACGTGGCTTGGCGGGAATATCACGGTTTCACCGCTAACGTTTTTAAAAAAGATTAAGAAGGATGATGTCGTCGTACTTGAACTTTCAAGTTGGCTGGTGGAGACATTGGGCGAGCGCGGAATTTCTCCACACATTGCGTGTATTACCAACATTATGCGTGATCATTTGAACGCATACGAAAACATGGACGCGTACGTGGAGGCAAAGGCGCAGATTTTTCGACATCAATCGCCGAGCGATGTTTTGATACTAAACGCCGACGATCCGTACACGTCGCAGTTTAAAAAAGAAGCGCCGTCGATGGTGAAAGCGTTTTCTGCAACAAAAAAGTCGGACGCGAGCGGATTGATCGCAAAAAAAGACTTGAAGATCGCAGGCGAACACAATTATCGGAACGCGCTTGCCGCGGCATTGGTTGCAAAAGAGGCGGGGGCAACAAAATCCGGTATCAAAAAAGCGTTGAAATCTTTCAAAGGTTTGGAGAACCGGCAGGAGATTATCCGCGAGGCAAAGGGGATACGGTATGTAAACGACACAACGGCAACCACACCGGACGCAACCAAAGCGGCGATCGAAGCGTTTTGGAAAAAAGGTACGACGATTCATCTTTTATTTGGTGGTGCGGACAAAGAGTTGGAGTTTGATGACTTCGCGAAACTGTTGAAGCGTAAACAGGTGTGCGTAACCGTGTTTGACGGCACGGCGTTTGCAAAGATTGAGAAGAGTTTTAAAAAAGCGAAACTTCCGTTTCAGCTGGTGAATTCCATGAAAGAGGCGATGGCGTACCATCGGGATCATGCGGAAAAAGGGGATACGATTTTGCTTTCGCCGGGGTGTGCGAGCTTTGGGTTGTTTAAAAACGAGTTTGACCGAGGGGATCAGTTTAAAAAAGAAGCTCACCGGTGAGGGTGAGCTTGGAGAGTGGGAGCGGCCGGATGGCTACTCGACCGTGACGATCTGGAAGTCGCCGATCTTCGCGTGGATCACGATCGCTTGGCCGCACTCGATTGGCGGCGGCGCGACCTTCGCTCCGTGTTCCTGCTCGAGGTAGGTGAATGGCAGGGTGTTCGCGACCGCGACGGTCGTGATGAGGATGAGCACGTCGTTGCTCTCATGCTCACCAATGAGCTCCAGGAGCTCCTCCGTATTCGTGGTAGCCACTCCCTGTGAGGACAGCTGGGTATCGGGAACGGAGTTGAAACCGCTGTTGCCTCGGAAGTGCATCGCACTATCGATGATGTGGTTCATCGTGCCGGTGAGCATCCGTACGGTCTCGCCGTCCTTCACGCCGCCGAAGATCTTGATGCCCATGCTCTTCATCTGGAGCTTGCCTTGGTGGCTGAGCGCGTTCTTGTTGCGGTCCGCGGTTTTCCCATGAGGGATGATAATGAGCGTTTTCATGAGGCCTCCTTTGTTGCTGTATGGCCACGCTCTTCATAGCAAAAAATCACCGAAAAGTCAATCGGATTTGGGGTTGTTGCCTTTTAGCACTCGGTTTGTTAGACTGCTAATTACCTAATATGACTGAGCGGGGACAATTCATTCTCAAACTCGTCGTGGAGGACGTGGTAAAGACCGGAGAGCCGGTTGGTTCGCGTAGTTTGGTCGAGAAATATCGCCTGGACGTGAGCCCGGCAACGGTTCGGAACGTGTTTGCGGAATTGGAGCGCGAGGGGTATCTCACGCATCCGCACACATCCGCCGGCCGCGTACCAACGGAAAAGGGATACCGATTTTATCTGCAGGAGCTTATGCGCACGCGCGAGCTTCGCAAACGGGAGTCGGAACAGCTTCGTCAGGCACAAAATGCCGAGGAGCTTGCACGTGCGGTTGCGGAGCTTACAGGCTCCATCTTCCTCATGATGCGCGGTGCTCGTCGCTTGGCATACAAAACCGGATTCTCCAACCTCCTTGCACAACCGGAATTCTCAAATCGGGATCTTCTCGTTCGCGTGGGTGAGATGTTGGATAACTTTCATCGCGTAGCCGAAGAGCTGGATGTGGAGGCGTTTCAAAACCCGACGGCGCTCATTGGCCCGGACAACCCGTTTGACGCACGATGCGGCGCGGTGTTTGTTCGCCTGCCAAATGGAGGAGTCGCGGCGGTTTTGGGCCCGATGCGAATGGATTACGCGCGGATTTATTCGGTCTTGAACGGCGCCAAAGATTTGTTTGACAGCTATGACGAATAACGTGGAACGTAGATCGTAGAACTTGGAATGTGATTGAAATTATGTCTCATAAGAAGCAAAAACAAGAAGAAGAGATGACATCGGGGAATGACACAGAGAAATGCGCGGAGTGTCAGGAATATCTGGAAGGATGGAAGCGCGCAAAAGCCGACTACGCCAACCTTCAGCATGAAATGGAAAAGGAGCGGAGCCGTCTTCGGAAGTATGCGAACGAAGATCTGCTCGCGAAAATTCTCCCGGCCATCGATCAATACTCCGTGGCCATGAACTACGCGCCGGACTTCTCGAAGCTTCCGGACGACGCCAAAAAGACATTTGAAAACTGGATGGTGGGGCTGGGTGCGGTTCGCGACATCTGGGAACGCGCGTTCGAGTCTGCCGGGCTCCAAAAAGTACGAGAAGAGGGGGAATTTGACCCGGAAATCCATGAGGCCGTGCAAGAGGAGGAGAGTGCGGATGTGCCGGCCGGAAACATTATTCGCACGCAAGAATCCGGATGGATGCTGCACGATAAACTCATTCGACCCGCAAAGGTGACGATTTCGTCTCCTCCAAAAGAAAAATCTTGAAAACTATAAGCTATCAGCTAGAAGCTAGAAGCTATAAGCTAAAAACATATGCCTAAAATTCTCGGAATTGACCTTGGAACCACAAACTCCTGCATGGCCGTTGTTGAAGGCGGTCAGCCAAAGGTGATTGAAAACGCAGAAGGAAACCGCACAACACCGTCGATGGTGGCTGTTTCGAAAAACGGAGAGCGATTGGCCGGACAAGTGGCCAAGCGCCAGGCTGTGGTAAACCCAAAGAACACCGTCTTTTCAGCGAAGCGTCTTATCGGACGCCGTTTTGATGACGCGGATGTGCAAGATGACATCAAGCTCTTCCCGTTTGCCACATCAAAGAAAGATGATGGCATCCGCATCACCATGGGTGACAAGGACTATGCGCCGGAGGAGATTTCCGCCATGGTTCTGCAAAAATTGAAAAAAGACGCAGAAGCAAAGGTTGGTGAAACAATCACCGAAGCCGTGATTACCGTGCCGGCCTATTTTGACGACTCACAGCGCCAGGCTACCAAAGTTGCGGGCGAAATTGCCGGTCTGAAGGTGCGCCGCATCATCAACGAGCCAACGGCCGCCGCGCTAGCATACGGATTTGATCAAAAGAAAGATGCAAAGATCGTCGTCTACGACCTCGGAGGTGGAACATTCGATGTGTCCGTGCTCGAGATTGCGTTCGATGCATCTGCCGACCAGAACACCGTGGAAGTGCGCGCCACAAACGGAGACACACACCTTGGTGGTGACGACTTCGACCAGGTGCTCATCAGCTGGATTCTGTCGGAATTTAAAAAAGAAGAGGGGATTGATCTCTCTGCCGACCCGCTCGCGGTTCAGCGTGTAAAGGAGGCTGCGGAAAAGGCAAAGATCGAGCTTTCAAGCGCCATGGAGACGGAAATTAACCAGCCGTTTATCACCAGCGACGCAAACGGGCCGAAGCACCTCATGCTGAAGCTCTCGCGCGCAAAGATGGAAGAGCTGGTGGCGGATCTCGTAAAGAAAACGCTTGAACCGTGCAAAAAGGCGCTCGCCGACGCCGGCCTGAAGAAAGAAGAAGTGGACGAAGTGATTCTCGTGGGTGGAATGACGCGCATGCCGCTCGTTCAGCAAGAAGTGGAGAAATTCTTCGGTAAAAAGCCGAACGTGACCGTAAACCCGGACGAAGTGGTAGCACTCGGTGCAGCTGTGCAGGCCGGAAACTTACAGGGTGACATTAAAGGCGACTTGCTCCTCTTGGACGTGACGCCGCTTTCACTTGGTCTTGAAACGCTCGGAAGCGTGATGACCACGCTCATTGAGCGCAACACAACCATCCCAACCTCCAAGTCGCAGATCTTTTCGACAGCGGCCGACAATCAGCCGTCGGTAGAGATTCACGTACTTCAAGGTGAGCGCGAGATGGCCGAAGGTAATCGCTCGCTCGGACGCTTTACGCTTTCCGGTATTCCGCCGGCACCGCGCGGCGTCCCGCAGATTGAGGTGACGTTCGACATCGACGCCAACGGTATTTTGAACGTGAAAGCCAAAGACAAGGCGACCAACAAGGAACAGCAGATTACGATCACCGCGTCCACGAACTTGTCGGACGATGAGGTGGAGCGCATGAAGAAGGATGCGGAAATGCACGCAGAGGAAGACAAAAAGCGTCACGAGCAGGTTGAGACCAAGAACATGGCCGAGACCATGGTGTACACAACCGAGAAGATGCTTAAGGATGCCGGCGACAAGGTTACGGAGGAAGACAAGAAGCCGGTTGAGGAAAAACTTGAAGCGCTGAAAGCCGTAAAAGACGGGGATGATATGGAAGCGATCAAAAAGGCGGCGGATGAGCTTGCGGAGGTTGCGCAAAAGGTGGGTGCAAAGATGTATGAGGCGCAGCAGGCGGAAGAGAAGTCATCTGAGTCTGGTCATCCTGAGGGAGGCGAAGCCGAGTCGAAGGATCCCTCTTCGAGTGAAGAGGAAGTAAAAGAAGGGGATTTTGAGGAGAAGTCCGAAACATAATCTGTCATCCTGAACTTGATTCAGGATCCATTCTCTAAAACAGAAAATATGAAACAAACCTTAGAAAATAAACCCGAAGAAACTCGTGAAGGCAAGTGGATGCCGGCCGGTACCATCCGTTCGTGGATTGCGCCAGACAAGGTGAAATTTGAAGAAATCGGAATTAACAAAAAGTACGACTCCAAAGAGGAGGCCGAGACGGCTCTTTTGCAGCTGTTGCGTGAGAATGGTGTAGAAATAAAAACGAATGGAGTTTCAGAATGAAATGACCACCTACGAAAAAATTAAAAAGAAACTTGATGATGCGGGGGTGGGGTATACGAACGCGCATCACGAGCCGACCCCAACATCACAAGACGCCGCGCGTATTCGAGGTGTTGAGCTAAAGACCGGCGCAAAGGCGCTTGTGATTCGCGGAAACAAGTCGAAGAAGCATTGGCTATTCGTCATGCCGGCGGATTTGCGCTTGGATTCCAAAAAAGTAAAGGCGATTATCGGTGAATCCATGAGCTTTGCCAAAGATCCGGAAGAGGTGACGGGCTGTGTGCCCGGAAGTGTGCCGCCGTTTGGGTCGGTGATCGGGCTGGAGACGTACTGCGATCAACGTCTCGAGGAGAACGAGCGGATCAACTTTAACGCCGGGAGTCTGACGGATTCCATCAATATGGCGTACAAGGATTACGTTGCGGTGGAAAATCCAAAGATCGTTGATATTACAAAAACCGAATGAGCAAGGATTATTACAAGATTCTCGAGGTTTCGAAGTCTGCGTCGCAGGACGATATTAAGCGTGCGTTCCGGAAGCTCGCGCATAAGTATCACCCCGACAAAAAGGACGGCGACGAGCAGAAGTTTAAAGACGTGAACGAGGCGTATCAGGTGTTGGGTGACGCGCAGAAGCGCAAAACATACGACCAGTTTGGTTCCGCGGCATTCCAAAATGGCGGCCCTGGTGCCGGTGGTTTTGGTGGATTTGGCGGCGCGCAGGGCTTCCAAGGGATGAACTTCGACTTTTCCAACATGGGCGACATGGGCGATGTGTTTGGCTCCATGTTTGGGTTTGGCGGTCGAGGCCGCAAACAGAATCGCGGACGTGACATTCAGGTGGATGTGACGCTCGACTTTTTGGAAGCCGTGCATGGGTGCGAAAAGGAGGTTCAGCTCTACTCGCCAACGGCGTGCGGAGCGTGTGACGGAACCGGCGCGAAGGATAAGGAGTTGGAAGCCTGTTCTGCGTGTGATGGAAAAGGGCAAACAACGACAGCACAGCGGACGATTTTGGGAACAATTCAGATGCAAACGCCGTGTGCAGAGTGTCAGGGTACGGGTGAAAAACCAAAGACCCCGTGTTCAAGTTGTGGTGGAGATGGCGTGAAGCGCGAGGAGCGGACGGTGAAAGTTGAGATTCCGGCGGGTGTGGACAGTGACAACATTGTGACACTGCGCGGACAGGGTGAGTCTGCCGGTCGCGGAAGCACGCCGGGAGATTTGCACGTGCGGTTGCGCATCAAAGCGCATCCGGAATTTCGTCGCGATGAACAAGACATTCATTCGACGGCGCGCGTGCCTTTTAGTACGCTTGTTCTGGGCGGATCCGTTGATGTTGCGACCGTGGATGGCGAGGGATCGCTTAAAATCCCGGCAGGAACCGACGGTGGTACGGTATTTAAACTTCGCGGAAAAGGCGTTCCGTATCTCAAAGGCAATCGTCGGGGTGACCAATTCGTGACGGTTCAGCCGATTGTGAACAAGGCGCCGAATCGGAAGGCAAAGAAGTTGGTGGAGGAGCTTCGCGACGAGGGGATGTGATAGCTTCGCGATAAATGATCCTCTCTCCGAGTACGCCGTTTTTCTGCTGAAAAACGCCTCCGTACTTCTGCAGAAGTAAGCCTCTCCGAGAGGATGCATTTATCACTTAGTCGTTTGAGAGGGCGAATTATGAATTTTTCAGAACAACTTGCGCCGTTGACGAGGGATGTGACGAGCGATGCGCTTGTCTTCTTGCTGTTTATCGTCTGCGCGGTTCTGTTAACACTGGCCACAAATCGTGACCGGTTTTTTAATGTCCCGCTTTCCGTGTACGCCGGCATGGCCGTATCATCCGCCATTCCGTTTGCGTGGCACGAACTCGCTCCACTCGTAGGCTTTGTGCTTGGGTTTACGGCCGCGCTTCTCCTTTTAAACGCAGAAGAGATGTTTCGTCTGCTCCAACGATCTTCCGTTTCCGAGCGGTTCTGGCAGAGGATTTTGTGGGGTATTACATCTGCCGGACTCCTGGTCGCTGGCGTGGCTCGCTCCCTGCCGGAACAGTACGAACACAGCTCATTTTTCCTGAAAGACGCGTGGCAGAGTGATATTGGGCAGGTCTTTTGGGTACTTGCGCCGTTCGTTATCTACTTTATCCTAAAGAAAGGGAGGGATTTCCGGGTGTAACATTTCTCGGGAATTGGGGTATTTTGAGGTTGAGATCATGCATAAAAAGCATTTTCCGTCGTTCTACAAGAAGCACGTCAAAGCCATTTACCGGTATCTCTACTATCGCGTTGGCGGCAATTCCGAACTTGCGGAAGATCTCACGCAGGATGTTTTTTTGAAGGCGCTCGATGCATTTGAAAAGTACGATCCTTCCAAAAGTGACTCTGCGTGGATTTACACCATCGCGCGCAACCATCTTCTCAACTCGCTTCCCAAGCACAAAAAACATGGCGATTTGGAGGAGATTGAGAATACCATTCTTGATGCCGAGTCATGGGTGCAAAAGGAGGAGCGAAAGGATGAGGCGCGGCGGATGATGGAGGCGATCAAAAAGATGAAAAAGGATGAGCAGGAGCTGTTGATTCGGAAGTACATGGAAGGGTGGAGTTTTAAGGAGTTGGCCGAGGAGTGGGGGACGACGAGCGGGGCGCTCCGTGTGAAAGCGCGACGGGTCGTGCAAAAGCTACAGTCCGTCATTCTGAGCGAACGGAGTGAGTCGAAGAATCCCTCTTAAAAAAAGATAATTAAAAAGGGATCCTTCGATTCCGCTACGCTCCACTCAGGATGACGATATAAAGAATATGAAAAACATAAAGCGACAATTCAAGCGCATCTCCAAAGAAGCGGATCCGGATCCGCGGTTTGTGCGTGCGCTGGAACTCCGTATTCGCGAGGAGATCTCGCCTAGGCACCCGTGGGCACTTCGGTGGAAGACGGCGGCGGTTGGCCTTACGAGCGCGGGAATGATGCTTGTGGGCGCCGGTTCGTATGCGTACGCGTCTGACACGGTGGTACCGGGTCACACGCTGTACCCCGTGCGTGAGACGATCGAGCGGGCTGAAGAGCGCCTCGCGTTTCGTCCTTCATGGAAGGCGGGTGTTCATCTTCGTCATCTTGCACGGCGATTGCACGAACAGGAGGTTATCGAGCGACATGCGAGCGATTTACCCACGCGACACTTGGAGCTGTACAACGAAACAATGAACCGTACTGTGGAGGCTTTGCCGATGCTGCCGCCTCCGACACGCGAGCGTGTGGACAGGCGTCTCATTGAACTTGAGCGGATGTATCGTGAGCGCGTGCCGGTCGAGTCTGACCGCATCACAGATGAGCAAGCGGCTATGTATCGCCATATTTTAGATGCGAAACGTGACCAAATTCGGGAGCGTTACGAATCATTGAGTCCTGAAGAACAGACGAGGCTTCGAGAGTTGTATCAACTCATCAACGAGCGGCGGTAGGGTTGACAAAGGGGAAGATTTTAGCTAAAAAAACTCCGCACATTAACAAGGAGGTGCGTTGTGAGTGAATGGAATGAAGAGGTTATTGCAACGATCAACTGCGACGTAGGCGGTCTCACTGAGACGGTCGTGACCGGGTATCATCCCGAATCCGGATGGACTGGGATTCAGAGGACGTGCAAGCACTCATACTTCGTATTGAATGAGGAAATCATGAGGCCAGGGTGCGATCAGGCGTTTTTTGCTGGCTTCAACGAGCACGGCCAACCCGTGACAGTCGGGATAACCAATGCTGGACCCTGTGTTTTCTCTCGTTACGGGTCAGGGACGGCTCAATTCGAGGGCCTCGATGACGTGATGCGGAGTTCGATTCAGCTGTGTGATAACAAGCCTCTGTTTGTTGCGCAAAGATCCGACGAAGGGTGCGATACTCTCATCTGGGGCGACCAAATCGTGGATCGAGCGCAGCGCATCCGCGGCGTCACGGTTCTGGAGGACGGCAAGAGCTTCGCCTACGCCATGGAGGACGGTATGGGTAACTGGATGCTCAAAGACTCGACCGGCAGTTGGGTTGCGCTCGGAGATGGAGTTCCGCACCTCAACATCACGGAGATTCATTCTGTGAATGTTCAGAGAACGGAAACGGATACGTTTTGGGACTACCTCGTGTCGTCTCACAATGGACGCTCTGTCTCGAATTGCGAGTTCATTCTCCGTTACGGTCTGTGTAATCACCCTGCTGTGGGCATGAGGATGCACGCCTGGACCATGCTTGGCGGCAACGGATGGACGATCCAAACGCTACGCAGCGGCTACTTCGTCGCGAAGTTCACAGGGTTCGGTGCGAATCTCGTCAGCATGGGACAGGTGGGGCATGAGGACACGTATCGATTGATTGATTCGCACCTGTTGGGCTCCGTACGCGACGCGCAATTTGCGACCGTCTCGTACAACACAACGCTCATGCTCTGCGAGCAGACGAGGGGCTCCGGAAGCCGGGCGACGAGGCACGGCTTCATGATCGTAGGAGGTTCGAGATCCGGAGATCTGGGCGTCTACGTCCCCAAGACGGCCAAGATCGATTCCAAGACCCGCGACGTCTCCGCGATCTTTCACCGCGGAAATGAGCTCGTTCGTGTCACTCGTTCTTTCTAGCTCAGAAGCCCCGACGGCAATTCAGCGTCGGGGTTTTCGTTTTGTGGAAGAAGCGATACCCTGTTTGCATGCTCAATTTGTGGAATTCACGTACGCGCCAAAAGGAAGAGATCCGACCGATTCATGAGGGACGAATCGGTTTTTATGCGTGCGGACCCACGGTGTACCAACGTGCTCAAATTGGGAACTTCCGTACGTATTTGATTGAGGATTTTTTGCGGCGTGCCTTGGAGCACGAAGGTCTTCGTGTGAACCATGTGATGAACATCACGGATGTGGGGCATTTAACGGACGATGCGTCGGAGGGCGAGGACAAAATGGAGCGCCAGGCAAAGAGGACAGGAGAGAGTGCGTACGACATTGCAAACAAATACACTCAGCTCTTTTTTGATGACGCGAAGGCGCTCAACATTCTGCGACCAACGCATGCGCCGAAGGCAACGGAACACATTGATTCGCAGATTGAATTGATCAAATTACTCGAGAAAAAGGGGTACACATACCGCACAAGCGACGGGATCTATTTTGATACGTCCAAGTGGGAGAATTACGGCTCGCTTTCCGGCCAGTCACTTTCAGAAAAGGAAGAGGGCGCGCGGGTAGAGAAAAATCCGGAGAAACGCAACGCCAGTGACTTTGCGCTCTGGAAGTTCTCGCCGAAAGAGGAAAAGCGGCAGATGGAGTGGGCGAGTCCGTGGGGAATCGGTTTTCCGGGATGGCACATCGAGTGTTCCGCCATGTCGCAGGAGTTTTTGGGTCAGCCGTTTGATATCCACGCGGGCGGCGTTGATCATCTTCCTGTGCACCACGAGAATGAAATTGCGCAGAGTGAGGCGGCAACCGGAAAGCGGCTCGCAAACGTGTGGATGCACATTGAGCACTTGCATGTGGACGGGAAGCGGATGGGAAAGTCGCTCGGCAACGCGTACACGTTGGATGATTTAGAGGCGAAGGATATCTGTCCATTGTCGTTCCGATATTTCATACTCGGGGCGCACTACCGACAAAAACAAAACTTTACATGGGATGCCGTAAAAGCCGCGTCCATCACACTGAATAAGCTCCGCAACATCATTCGAGAGTGGGATGAGCCCAAAATTGGTTGTGCAGAGCTTGAAGCGGAGTTCTTTGATGCTATTGAGGATGATTTAAATACGCCAAAGGCGCTCGCTGTTGTTTGGAAACTTGTGGATTCCGATAACCCAACGGCATCAAAAGCCGCCAGCCTTCTCAAAATGGATGAGGTTTTAGGCTTGGGGCTGGCTGATTTCGTAGCCGAGCCGCTTGTTGTTCCGGCAGAGATTCAGCGACTTGTTGCGGCACGGGAAGATGCGCGCGCGGCAAAGAATTGGGAGATGAGTGACAAAATTCGCCTCGAGATTGAGGCGAAGGGCTGGAAAGTGGAAGACACGGCGGAGGGTCCGAAGGTCAGAGCCACTTCTTCCTCTTAAAGAGGATAAGCATCCCGAGCGTGCCGAGCGCCATGAGGGACAGGATGATCCAAAAACCGTATTTTAGATTCACAAGCGGCATGTTTATGGTATTCATGCCAAACAAGGCAGCTAAAAGTGTGAGAGGGAAGACGATCACGGAAAAAATCGTGAGCGTTTTCATGATTTGGTTAATGCGGAAGTCGATAAGCGAGGAATTTGTTTCGTGGAGAGCGTTAATTGTGTCTCGCTGGACCTCAAGCGTGTCCCAAAGTTCTTTTGTGTGGTGCACGAGCTGTTCCGAGTACGCTTCAAGCTTTTGAACAGGGAAGCGGTTTTTAGATGCGGAAATGAGCTGACGGATGATTGTCTTATGGGCCTGAATCGCTTTCCGGACGGCTACGATGTTTGTTTTGACCACAAGGAGCTCCTGAATAAGGTCTTTATCGAAGTCGCTAAACATCCGTTTTTCAATCGTATCAATATGGTCGGCAAGCTCAACGACCATCGGGAATACACCTTCCAATAGCTCGCTTAATACGCCGTACAGCACGTGGCCAATATCTCCCGTGATACATACGTTCGCACTTTTTGAGTCTTTCTTTGCTTTTGGACTACAGGCTGTAAAGAGCTTTTCAAGTGGCTTCATGCCGCTGGCGTTCATGGTGACAAGCCGGTCGGACTGGATAAAAAAATCAATCTCTGCCGCGTGAACTCTGCCGGTTTGTTTATTCCAAACCGGGTAGAGGAGGATCATGAAGAGATAGTCATCGCGCTCTACAAGCTTTGGTCGCTGAAGCGGCGGTCGTGTTTCACGAAGGTCGAAAGGATCAAAACCAAAACGACGCCGAAGTGAATCGGTTGTTTTTTGATCGTTCTTTGTTACATACACCCACTCAAGTTTTGGGGTCTTGGTGATGTGGATGCTGTCATTCCTCCGTTTCATTGCCACGTGTGCATTATATATCGCAGCAAGCGGATGCGCTATACTATCACCATGCCACGACCAGAACAGATGCCGACTCCGGAGGTTCCAGTCGCCGCACCCGATGGCGGGGTTGAGATGCCGGATGGGCCGGAAACGTCTTTTGAGCAGGAATCTGCGAAGGGTGCGGAGAAGAAGGCCGAAGCTGAAGCAGCGATTCAGTCCTCACAGGGTCAGCCGTCAGCAACGGCTCCGCTCCCGCAGAAGGATGAGGCGACCATGCAGATTGAGGGTATCTTAGAAGAGGGGCTGGGGCAGATGTACGCCGGCCTTTCGGATGATGCCAAAAAGACATTTCGCGATAAAGGTGAGGAAGTTGCAAAAGAGATCGGCGAAATGATGAAGTCCGCGAAGATCAAAACCTCGCGCGTACTTCGATTGATTCGAGATTGGCTGTTAACGATTCCAAAGATCAATAAATTTTTTATGGAGCAGGAGGCGAAAATTAAAACGGACCGTATTCTCGAGCTTCATCGCAAACAGCACGACCAAAATAACGTGACATGATTCCACTTCTTCAACTTACCGTCGGCTCCAACGCGTTGAACGACGTCGGTTCCATCACTCCGGTGGATGTGTTCTTGAATCCGGTCGTGGTGTTCATCATCGGCCTCTTTGTGGTTGCCGTCATCTTTTTTATCGTTCTTAGCGTTGTACGTCGTTCGTATCTGCAAAGCGGAAAAGCAACAAAATCATTTCAAATCAGCGTATTAAAGGTTCGCGTGCCAAAAGAGAGCGGTGGCACCGAAGGAAAAGAAGATGCCTCGCAACAAAAAGTGCAGGAGCTGATTTCCGTGATGGAAACGGTTTTTTCAACGCTGGGATCCTTGTCGGCGGAACGAGGGATGTCCTCCTGGCTGTATGGCCGCGGAGACCAGTTTTCGTTTGAAATCGTGTCGCACGAGAAGAAGATCTCTTTCTACGTTGCGGTTCCTGCGCCGTACCATAACTTTATCGAGCAGCAGATTCATGCCCAGTTTCCGGACGCACAGATCGATGAGGTCTCGGACTACAACATCTTTACCCCCACCGGAGTGATTCTTGGGAGTTACTTGACGCTACGTCGCGAGAACAGTTTTCCGATTAAAACCTACGAGAAATTGGAAAGTGATCCTCTAAATTCCATTACAAACGCGCTTTCAAAGATCGCCGATACCGACGGAGCCGCTTTGCAATTTGTTATTCGAAGCGCGCCCAAGGGTTGGCGGAAGCAGGGGGTTGAGCTTGCGCGGGCCATGCAGCAGGGGAAGAGTCTTAAAGAGGCACAGAAAAAGAAGGGTGGAATTGGCAAGGCGCTGGGAAATGAATTAAAGGGGCTTGCATCAACAAAATCATCGCAAGAGATTGCGAAACCGGACGAACCCTATCGTCTTTCGCCGTTGGAAGAAGAGATGGTAAAGGGGCTCGAGGAGAAGGCGTCAAAAGCAGGGTTGGATGTGAACATCCGCGTGGTTGTCTCTGCTTCCCAGCCGAGCGCGGCACAGCGGTATCTTAATGATATTTTGGGCGCGTTTGGGCAATACAATGTGTACGAATACGGCAACTCATTTGTGGCAACAACGCCGAAGAACCAAAAAGTACTCATCCGCCACTTTATTTTTCGTCATTTCAATGAACGCTACGGCATGGTGCTGAATTCGGAAGAGCTGGCCTCGCTGTATCACTTTCCGCTTCCAAGCACGGAAACGCCAAAGATCGATTGGCTGCAGGCGCGCACCGCACTCCCACCGTCCAATATTCCTGCGGAGGGCATTATCCTCGGGAACAGCTATTACCGCGGCGAGACCTACGAAATTCGCATGAAGCAGGAAGATCGTCGTCGGCACATGTACGTCATCGGTAAATCCGGCTCCGGTAAAACGGAATTCATGAAGAGCCTTGTGCGTCAGGATATTTTGGATGGAAAGGGCGTGTGTGTGATCGACCCGCACGGTGATTTTGCCGATGACTGTCTTGAATTTGTGCCGCGTGAACGAGCCGAGGACGTGATTTACTTTGCGCCTGCAGACACAGACCGCCCCATGGCGCTCAACATGCTTGAGTTTGATCCGCGGTATCCCGAGCAGAAGACGTTCGTGATTAACGAGATGCTCAAAATCTTCGACAAGCTCTACGACCTTAAGTCTACGGGCGGCCCGATGTTTGAGCAGTACATGCGCAACGCCATGCTTCTCATTATGGATGACCCGGAAAGCGGCAGTACGCTCATGGAAATTCCAAAGGTGCTTGCGGATGAGGAGTTCCGGAAATACAAACTTTCAAAATGCAAACAGCAGGTGGTGAAGGATTTTTGGATCAAAGAGGCCGGACAGGCGGGCGGGGAAGCGTCTTTGCAAAACATGGTGCCGTATATCACGTCCAAGCTCACGCCGTTTATTTCAAACGACATCATGCGGCCCATCATCGGTCAGCAAAAGAGCGCGTTTAACGTGCGTGACGTGATGGATAAGCAAAAGATCCTTCTGCTGAATCTCTCCAAAGGAAAGCTTGGTGACACGAACGCGTACCTCATCGGTATGGTGCTCGTCGGAAAGATTTTGATGGCCGCACTTTCACGTACCGACATGGCAAAGGGCGAGCGCAAGGATTTTTATCTCTACATCGACGAGTTCCAGAACTTTTTAACGGATTCCATCTCCGCGATCCTTTCCGAAGCGCGAAAATACGGATTGGACCTCATTATTGCGCACCAGTTTATCGGGCAGTTGAGCCAGGGAGGGGATACGATTATCCGCGACGCCATTTTTGGAAACGTGGGAAGTATGTTTGCGTTCCGCGTGGGTCCGGAGGATGCGGAGTTTTTGGAGAAGGAGTTTGAGCCCGTGTTTCGCGCGCGCGACCTGATGAATGTGGAAGCGTACACGGCAAACGCGAAGATTTTGATTGATAACACTTCTACGCGGCCATTTAACATGAAGCCAAATCGTGCGTTGCCACTTGATGATCCGGAGCTGCCGGAGCTTATCAAAGAGCTCTCGCGCTACACGTACGGACGTAATAGAAACCTCGTTGAATCCGAGATCCGCGCCCGCGCGTCAAAAGCAGAATAGGTCTTTCCACCCCGGATTTAGTCCGGGGTCCATTCTGTTGACTTTTCCATTAAAATCAGCTACAAAGAAATCCGACCTTTACAGAAGGAGGAGACGTGACACACGAAATCACAGAGCACGAAAACGAAAAAGCAGAGCAATACCTCGAGCATATCAGTCGACCCATCGGTCAGTGGAAGGAGTACGGCTATTATGCCTCAATAAGCACTATCGTTGTGGGGACGAGCCTCTTCATTTTCGGCTTATATCTTCCGAGTTTATTTTCTTTTGGGATGGCCGTGATCCTGCTCATGGTCGCGTTTTTGCCCTTCTTTCTTCTCATGCTTTACGAGCTCCACCAAGAATGGAGTATGCTGCATGAGCGCTACAACCAGGGGCGATGCGCACGAAAGCTCCACGCCTCGCTGCGTATCATGGCGAAGTACAGAGTTCAGACTCAAGTCGATCAAGACGGAACGCGTTGGTTGAAGCTCCGTGAGTCCATTGATGAATGGGACTTCAACACAAAGCACCTGGATGAGAGCATCGAATTCGCGCGCTCAATCCTCGCCTCATTGGGTCGGGTTTCTGAATTGGAGGAGGGAGCCAAACTCCTGCTGGGAACCGAATAAGGCTCTCATGTAGCATTCACGAGGCGCCTACGGAATTCAACCGGGGCGCTTTTTTTGCAGGAATCATTGACAAAGCGTGCAGAATGGGATATAAACAACCCTCGTTAGCGATACGGCTGACGTGAAATTCGGACTTTGAAAAGGAGTGGAATCATGAACGAACGGCAACCGCATCACGTGATGGATCACAAGCAGAAGGTCGGGTTCGTCTCGTACCTGCTTGCAAAGAGGCGCCTTTTTTACGGAACGAAAAAGCCCTTTTGGCGAAGAATTCTTTTGCAGGGCGCAGAGGCAGTTCCTGTTCTTTGTCTCGCTACTCTGATGGCGATCCTCGCAAAAATCGCGGCGGATCCCTCTGTCCTCCAAGGAGGGTCTTTTTGGGGCCATCCTCCGCTAGTGGCCTCATTCGTCTTCCTCGGTCTGGTGATTTCACTTGTACTGACAACTTCCTGGGAATGGGCGAGGAGCGACAACCCCGCCGCCAAAATGCAATTCGGCGCCGCGCTCGCGACCGTCGTGTGCTACCGGCTGGAGCGCGTCCGTGACAACAGCTCACAAAACCCTCCCGTCGCAGAAAAACTCTTGTACATCGTACTCCAGCGAAACTACGTCGCGAGCTCATGGGAGGAGAACGAAAAGTTCGCCGCCAATGCGTTCAACACGATTCCGTTGCTGACGAAGAACCCGGAGATCGCTGATATAAGGGTCGAGCATCTCATCACTCTACATAACGCCGCGAACCGTCGGCCGCCAGCTCCCATTGAGGAAGATATGCCCGCGATGATTCTGCCCAGGGCTCGAGAGGCTGAAATTATTGCGTATGGAAGCATGCTGGAGGTTGTTCGTACTGAAATGGCGAACGAGACTCTCTAGTGCCACGCTGCACCGAAGGCGCCTACGGAATTCAACCGGGGCGCTTTTCTTTTTTTGTTTAAATTCTTGACGATCGCAAAAAAATGCGGTATAAACGACCTCGTTCACCTTGTTCTTTACGAAAGGAGTTCATCATGAACGCAGTAAACATGTTTCGGCTGTACGGTGAAGAGCCCGTGACTCTGGTCAACTACCTCCGTGCGCGCATCTACTTCCTCATCGCTTCACGAAATCCGGTGAGGCGCCATTGGAGCGTGTACCTCGCCGCCGTCGGGATGCTTGTTGGGGGGACTTACCTCGCGCTTCTCTTTGTGAAACGAGACGGCGCGGAAACTCAGTGGCCGCTTCTGATCGTCGTGCTCTCGGTTCTCGGGCTGTGGGTCTTCTCGGAATACTGGCTGGACCGGATGGCGGCGAAGTTCCGGGAGCCGTCGGCAAAGAATCAAGCGGGACTTAAGCTCTGCATTCTTTGTCTTGCAAAGTTTAGGCTCGAACGGGCACGGGTTCATCGTGTCGATTCTCGCAAAAACATCCTTCAGCTCATTGCAGAGCGAAATTTTTGTGGGTATACGCACACAGAAAACGTTCACTTTGGCATGGAAGTTCTTGAACGCGTGATTGCCGCATGAACGACTCTGCCATGAGCCTCATTGAGCAGGAAGGAGGAACATAATGGATGCATACGCTCAAGAAACGTTTTGGGAGGACGACGTTGCTCCGAAGAAGGCGAGGCAAGCGTCTGTGCGCTTAGAGCAGCTGTCTTCTCAAAGCCCGCCGCAAACTGAGCCTCGCAGATACGCAAAGCAGTTTGGGGCCTGTGCTCTCGTAGCGGCAGTCGCAGTCTTTGCAGGCGCCTCTCTGCTCTCGCGGCAGCATCTGGTGATTTTCGGATTTTTCATGACAGCCGGAACGTTTGTATGGCCGGTTCGTTCATGGCGCGAGGACGTCCAAGGGCAGAGAGAGTGGGAGCTTGCAAAGCAAAACGACAAGCGCGAGTTCCAGCGATTGCTTATCTGCGTTCTTCTGCATGAGTTACGGGGCGCGAAGCCTCTTGGTCAAAACGCCGATAAAAACGATGCGCTGTCGGAACACATCATGCGCATGGTGTATGCACGAAAGTTCGAACGAGCCTCCCACCTGGAGAACGTCGAATTCGCGGAGCGCGTACTGTGTGCGATGCGGAACGTGATCCAGGTACGTCGTGAGGTGGAGGATATCCGTCGGGATTTCCCGAACAAGAGCCCCACGTCTATCCCCGTCGTCGTTGTTCCGCCGCCTCGCCCGCCGAGGAGGGGGCGATGATGTCCGGCTCCTTACGAAATCGCGCCTTGGAATCTACCCCAAGGCGCTTTTCTTTTTCCCCAAGCAAACAAGGGAGGGCTTGTGCTATACTTATACGGATTCTACAGGGGTGGGATCCAACGGAGGAGGACATGAACACAAACACAGAAAAAAATACATCTGAAGAGCAGGATGACCGTGTCGCACTGGATGGCGTGGACACGAAATTTGCCGTTGCTCGAAAGATTCTCGCTCAAGTTCGCGACCAGCTTCAGCAGTTGGAACGTCTTCTTTCCGATGACGCGGATGATGTGGATGTGGAGGCTCTGCTCACGAAGAAGGGTGAATCAGATGAAGTGTTTGAAGGTATCCAGTCTCGCGTTGTAGAGGGGGTCTTTGATGGTCAAAATATGATTGGCTCGGACGGGCAAAAGTACTCGGTGCCGCCGAACTACGCGTCGAAATCCAAACTCGTTGAGGGCGACATCCTTAAACTCACGGTTCGGGGCAACGGCGCATTTTTGTTTAAGCAAATCGGTCCGATTGAACGTGATCGCCGCATGGGAACGCTTGTGCGCGACGAGATGACGCAGGAATGGTACGCGGTTGCGGATGGGAAGAAATACAAAGTACTTTCCGCATCCGTCTCGTTTTTCCGTGGCGAAGAAGGGGATGAGGTTGCCATCCTTCTGCCGCGCTCTGCGCCTTCCAAGTGGGCGGCGGTGGAGAATGTGATTAAAGGGTGAGGGCAGTCCTCGACAATATTCCCTCTCCGAGTACGCCCTCCGACGTAACGTCGGAAATCTCGATATTTCTACAGAAGTAAGCCTCTCCGAGGAAATATTGTCTCGAACTTGATGATGAAGTGTCCTCCCTGTAAGCTATCGCGGTATGTCACTCAGCCGCCGCTATCGTCCGCAACAATTTTTTGAAATTACGGGTCAGGAGAGCGTCAAAGAGACGTTGCGGATGGAGGTGGCGAGTGGAAAGATCGGGCACGCATATCTGTTTTTTGGTCCGCGCGGAGTGGGGAAGACCACCACGGCGCGGATTTTTGCAAAGGCATTAAATTGCGAGGCTCCGAAGGACGGAGAGCCATGCAACACGTGTGCGCGGTGCGAGGATGCAAACAACGGCCGCGCCATCGATCTTATTGAGATGGATGCGGCGTCACACACAGGCGTCGACAATGTTCGCGAAGGGATTGTGGATCATGTTCGGTTTGCGCCGACCAACGGCAAATACAAAGTCTACATTTTGGATGAAGCGCACATGCTCTCCACGTCGGCGTGGAATGCGATGCTGAAAACGCTGGAGGAGCCGCCGGAGCACGGAATTTTTATCCTCGCCACAACCGAGTTCCATAAAGTGCCAGTGACGATCGTCTCGCGGTGTCAGCGGTTCGAGTTTACGCGGCTTGCGCGCGAGGAAATTCAAGCGCGTATCGAAGAGATTGCAAAGGAAGAAAAGGTTGCGTTGGATGAGGAGGTTGTAAAACGCATCGCTAAGCACGCAGAAGGTTCGATTCGTGATGCGGAGACAATCCTTGGCCAGCTTGTCGCATTGGGTGAAAAGAAGATCACGGATTCCGTGGCCGGGCTTTTGCTTCCGGTTTCGCGACTTCCTGCAGCCGCTGATTTTTTGAAAACAGCGTGGTCACGGTCTTTGCAGTCAATCATGAAGGCGGTTGCGGATCTGGACGAACACGGTGTGCAGATTGTTCCTTTTTTTCACGACTTGATTGAGGCTGTGCGTCATCTTTTAATTGCGTCAGATGACGAGGCCTACGCCAAAGCGCTTGCAAGCGGAGATGAAGGAGAGCGCGCGGTTGCGGAATGCGTGGGCCTTTTTACGCCTGCGGAGCTACGCGATATCGCGCTTCAGTGCATGGAGCGACGTAAGGATGCGAAGCAGGGCGTGGATCCGCGTTTTAGTCTTGAGCTTGCCGGAGCCGCAATTGCGCTTGCGATTCTGCCGAATAGCCCAAAATCGACCCCCATCCCTGCGAAGGTCTCGATCCCGACCAACGTCGGGGCAGGGATCCATTCGAATGGACCCCGGACTGAATCCGGGGTGGAAACGAAGGTAGATCCCGAACCCGAGCCGGAGTATGTGGAGCCGCCAAAAGAAGAAGTCATCGAAGAAAAAACGGAAGAAGCACCACGCGAGCCGGCTGGAGACTTCAACGTCACCATCCAAGATGTTCGATCTAAGTGGCAGACATTCCTCAAGCGCGTGAGCGAGGAACAGCCGTCACTCTCCTTCATTCTTCGGACAAGCCGACCGGAACGAGTTGAAAACAGCACGATTTTTATTTTAGTTTCCTACGCATTCCATCGCACAAAGTTGATCGATAACATTGCCGTGAAGCAAAAGGTGGAGTCTATCCTCCGCGAAATCTTTCATCCCAGCGTGATGCTGGATGCGGTCGTGGGGAATGGGGAAGCGTCAGATGAGGGTGATGAGGCACCGAAGCCAACCGATACCGTTGGGGCGGTTTTGAACGCCTTTGGGGGGCAGGTGGTGGAGTGAGATTGACGAAGCCGTCATTTTTCCGTATAGTCGGCGGACAAAATACCCATTCGGGGATCGTCTAGTGGTAGGACGCTTGGTTCTGGCCCAAGTAACCTAGGTTCGAATCCTAGTCCCCGAGCCACACAGAAACATCCGTAAACGCGGGTGTTTTTGTTTTGGAGAGGTGCGGGTGTGATATACTTTTCATATCATTCCTAACCTTTTTTCTATGGGAAAAGTATGTGTATCGTGCGGGGCGGCGCCGGAGGTAACTACCAAGCCGGATAACGAATCCGAGGATTGCCCAGGCTGCGGAGGCGAAGACACGGTGAAGTCAAAAGAGGAGGGTTCGGACGAGTCAAACGACTCCGAAGAATAGCCGTATGCCTGACGCGCGCTTTGACGTCATCATCATCGGCTCGGGGCCGGCCGGGTTAGCCGCCGCCGAAGCCGTTCGAGAGCGCGGGGCAAAAAGTGTCGCCATTGTTGAAGCCGCAAAACGTCTTGGTGGGGAATGCCCAAATTGGGGATGCGTTCCTACCAAGGCGTTTTTACGTTCCTCCGAAGTGTTGCGTGAGGCGCAGGGCGCGGGGGAATTCGGCATTCAAGTTACTGGAGTTGAAGCGCACTTCGATAAGATCTTCCGCCGAAAGACGAAGATCGTGGATGGACTTACGAATGACAAGCGCATGCTCGGAATCGTTAAGAACCTGGGGCTGACACTGGTGCGTGGAAAAGCGGAATTCGTCTCTCCAGATACGATTCGCGTGGGTCGGAAGCGCATGGTGTCTGACCGGATCATCATCGCAACGGGTTCAAAAGCCTTTATTCCACCAATTGACGAGCTACAGGATGTGCCATTTTGGACGAGCGACGACCTCGTTGAGCTAAAAACCCTTCCAAAATCCATGGTGATTATCGGAGGTGGGCCCATCGGTGTGGAGTTTGCGGAATTTTTTAATGCACTTGGCACAGAAGTCTCGATCGTGGAGTTTGCCCCGCATTTGGTACCGCGTGAGGATCCGGAGATTGCAGAAATCCTTGAGAAATCTTTTAAAAAGCGGAAGATCGGGGTCTACACCGGGATGGCGGCGGAGCACGTTGAGTCAAGAAGCGGCGGGGTTGTTGTGAAAATAAAAGCCGCTGACAAGACAAAGAAGGCGACAAAGACGATTGCGGCGGAACATCTTGTCATTGCAACGGGAAAGCGTCCGGCAGTTGATTCGCTCGCGTTGGACAAAGCAAAGATCAAAGTAGACGAACGTGGCGCACCAAAGCTCGATAAATATCTCCGCACCTCCAATCGGCGCGTGTATTTGGCCGGAGACGCAGCCGGGCAGATGATGTTTACGCACGTCGCGCATATGCAGGGTGAAGTGGCGGGAGAGAATGCGATGCGACCTCGGTCAAAAGCCTCGGATCTTCGTGTGATTCCGCGCGGCACATTTTGTACGCCGGAGATCGGTTCGGTTGGCGTTACTGAAGCGGAGGCACGAGACAAGGGTTATGCGGTTGTGGTTGGTCGGGGGCGGTATGATTATCTCGGCAAGAGTCTGGTGACCGGCAAGACTGAGGGAATCGCAAAGATCATCGTCAACAAAAAGACAAAAACCGTTCTCGGTGGGCACGTCATTGGGCACTCCGCGGCAGAACTGGTTCATGAAATCGCTCTTGCGATGCAAGCGAATATTTCCGTGCAGGCGATGGCGGATATGGTCCACGCCTATCCCACCTACGCGGAAGTCATCGGCCTTGCCGCGTGGGATGCGGCACAAAAATTAAAATGATACGTATGGCAACACGAGAATTAATCACACTCCACGATGCGCGAATGATGGCAAAAAGCGTGGGGCGGTTTGGCGCAAACGCACAGGAATTGAAACGCCTTTCCCCGCGGCTGGAGGATGCGCGCGACACGATTCTTGAGCAGCACCGCGAGAAGTCTCAAGGCTGGATGAATCTTGGGAGCGACACGGATTTAGCGAAGGAGATTGCAAAAGTTGTTAAAAAAATGTCGGGTTTTGACACGTGTCTCGTGCTTGGCATAGGAGGTTCGGATTTGGGCACGCGCGCATTGTACCGCGCTCTTCGCCCTTCAAAGCGAACGTTGGTTTTTGCCGGCGCGAACACCGACCCGGATGAACTCGCGGAGATCGTATCGAGCTTGGATCTCAAAACAACATGCGTGAATATCGTCTCCAAATCAGGAGGTACTATCGAGCCGATCACCTCGTTTTATTACGTGTACGATCTCTTGCAGAAGGCGGTGGGCAAAACAAAGGCGGCAAAACACGTGGTTGCCACAACGGATCCGGAAAGCGGGGAACTGCGAAGTCTTGCAAAGAAGCACGGATGGGCCACACTTCCGGTTCCACAAAATGTAGGAGGACGATTTTCCGCGCTAACGGCTGTTGGGCTCTTTCCGCTTGCCTTTGCCGGAGCGTCAATTGAGAAGCTGCAAAAAGGTGCGAAGAAAACCGCGGTCGGGTTTAAGAAGGATCGCGTATCGCAAAACGCGGCGTGTCGCTGGTCGGCACTGCAATATCTTGCGTACACAAAGCGAAAACAGCACATCAACGTTTTAATGCCCTATGCCGCGCATTTAGACCTTTTGGGCGCGTGGTACCGCCAGCTTTGGGCGGAGAGCCTTGGGAAGAAAGAAAACCGTATGAAGAAGCGTGTTCATATCGGCCCCACGCCGGTTGCCGCGCTTGGAGCCACGGACCAGCACTCGCAGATTCAGCTGTACAACGAAGGGCCGAACGATAAGACAATCACGTTTATTGAAGTCAGCCGTTTCAACAGCACACTCAAAGTCCCGAAGGACATTCGTGAAAACGGGAAGTTGGCTTACCTTGCAGGGACGTCATTTGAAAAAATTATCCACGCGGAACGAGAGGCGACCAGCCGAGCGCTTGCGGCGGCACAGCGTCCAAACGGCACACTTGAGATTCCAAAAATTTCCGAAGAGACAATGGGTGCGCTCATTCTCTTCTTTGAGCTCGCAACCGCCATGATGGGTGAGTTGTTTGAGATTGATACGTACAACCAACCCGGCGTGGAGGCGGGGAAGCGAGCGATGAAGAGCTTGCTCTCATAGCTTGACATAAGAACTGCTGGGTGACAGAGTTTCGACGTCCCGTTCGCGGGACGAGTGACCACGAATCCGAAAGGGTTCACTCCAAAGGAGTTTGGCGAATTCCGCGAGAGCAGGGTTCTCCAGCTCGGGCCGGCCGTTCAACTCGAACGTGCTGGCCTTTTTTGTTTGACAATCACAGCTCTTCATGAGAATCTCCATGCGTTGGCGGCACCGTAGGGCATGGTGTCGTTGGCGTTGAGGAAATCCCACACGTAGTGGGAACTTAGTAGGCCCTCCTGGGCACGGCCGGTAGCGGAAATGAGCTCTCTGCTACCGGCCTTTTTTTATTTCACGCTTTCGCGAGCATTTGGTATTCTTGAGCCATATGCCAAAAACAGAAAAGAAAAAATCATCCCACGTTGGCTCCGGCCTCATGCTCGGTGCCATCATCGGTGTTGCCGCTGCAACATTCTTACAGTCAAAGAAAGGAAAGGTCCTTAAAAAGGACGTGCAGAAAAAAATGGTCGCGCTTCAAAAGAAGCTGAACGCTGAACTTAAAAAAGCAAAATCCATGAGCAAGGATGGATACGAAGAACTCGTGGACAATGTTGTGGCGTACTACGTCAAAACCAAAGACATTGCAAAAGCGGAAATGCCGATGGTAAAGAAGGAGCTCATGTCGAGCTGGAAAGAGGTTGAGAAGGAGCTCAAATCTTCAGGTAAGAAAATTAAAGCCACGGCAAAAAAGACGAAAACGCGTGTTTCAACACGAGCCAAGAGTGCTGCAAAGAAGGCGAAGAAGTAGTTCTACGCCTTCACTGACGTTTTGATTTGAATCTTGTCCTTTTGGACATCCAGGCGAACCTCATCGCCTTCTTTTACGTTGCCGTCGATAATTTGAAGCGAGAGGGGATTCAAAATCTCTTCTTGAATCGCGCGCTTCAGAGGACGTGCGCCAAATGCGTGGTCGTATCCCTTTTCCGCAAGAAAGTCCTTTACCTTCTTCGAGAAGGACACGGTGATTCGTTTATTTTTGAGCCGTTCAGCCACGCGTTCCAGCTGGAGCTCCACAATTTCGGCAAGCTCTTCTTTTCCAAGTGCATGGAACACGACCGTTTCATCCAAACGGTTCAAAAATTCGGGACGGAAGTGATCGCGAAGCATGTCCGTAATCCGGGCCTTCATGTCTTCCTCTGACGTCGCCTCGGTCTGCTCGTCATCTTTAAAGCCAATCTCTTCGCCTCGCGTCCCCCAATCCAGAATCGTGTCTGATCCGATATTCGAGGTCATCACAATCACTGTGTTCTTAAATGACACGGTGCGACCCTTTCCATCGGTCAAGCGCCCCTCATCCAGCACCTGAAGAAGCGTGTTAAAGATGTCTGGATGTGCTTTCTCAACTTCGTCCAAGAGGACCACGGAGTAGGGACGACGTCGAATCTTTTCCGTCAGCTGACCGCCTTCATCGTGGCCTACGTATCCCGGAGGGGAGCCGATCATGCGCGAAACCGCATGCTTTTCCATGTACTCCGACATATCCACGCGGACGACGGCGTCTTCATCATCAAACATGATCTCTGCCAATGCTTTGGCGAGCTCGGTTTTTCCAACTCCAGTTGGGCCGAGGAACAGAAACGCGCCAATCGGCCGGTTTTCTTCCGCAATTCCTGCGCGTGAGCGGCGAAGAGCGTGGGCAACAGCCTCAACGGCCTCCTTTTGCCCCACAACGCGCTTGGCAATTTCCGCTTCAAGCTTGGAGAGCTTCTCCGCTTCCGATTCCAACATGCGCGACACCGGAATGCCGGTCCATCGCATCACAACGCCGGCCACGTCTTCATCCGTCACCGCATCTCGCAGAAGGCCACGCTCACCCTGCATCTTCTTTAACTTTGCGGAGAGCGCCTTCATGGATTTCTCCTTTTGAGGAATGGCTCCGTAGCGAAGCTCTGACGCTTTTTCCAGATCTCCCTGTCGCTCGGCAATCTCGGCCTGACCCTTCAGCTTTTCGATTTCACTCTTTTCATCACGCATCTTTCCGAGCACCTCTTTTTCAGCCGACCACGCAAGTTCAAGCTCGTTTGCTTTTTCGCGAACTTCGGCGAGGCGTTTTTCGAGTTCTTGAAGACGTTCCTTTGATTCATCGTCGTCTTCTTTTGAGAGTGCGCGCTTCTCAATTTCAAGCGTTGTGATTTCTCGCTTCAATTTATCAAGATCTTCCGGCACAGAATCAATCTGCATACGGAGAGCGGAGGCGGCCTCATCAATCAAATCCACGGCCTTGTCCGGCAAAAAGCGGTCGGTAATGTAGCGATCCGAAAAATGCGCGGCCGCGATAAGTGCGGAATCGGAAATACGCACACCGTGGTGCACCTCATACTTCTCTTGCAAGCCGCGGAGGATTGCGATTGTGTCGTCCACGCTTGGCTCTTCCACGTATACCGGCTGAAAACGCCGTTCAAGCGCCGGGTCTTTCTCGATGTACTTTTGATACTCCTTCAGGGTTGTCGCCCCAATGGCGCGTAATTCGCCACGAGCCAATGCCGGTTTCAAAAGGTTGGACGCATCCATAGATCCACCTTCTCCGGTTGCCCCGGCGCCGACGAGCGTGTGGAGCTCATCAATAAAGAGGATGATTTTGCCCTTTGAAGCTTCCACCTCGCGGACGACGGCCTTCAAACGCTCTTCAAACTCACCACGGAACTTGGTTCCGGAAACAAGTGCGCCAAGGTCGAGTGAAACGATTTCTTTTTCCTGCAGAGATTCCGGCACATCACCGTCCACAACGCGCTGAGCCAATCCTTCCGCAATGGCGGTTTTTCCGGTTCCAGCTTCACCAATCAACACCGGGTTGTTTTTTGTGCGGCGCGTCAGCACCTGCATCACGCGACGGATTTCATCATCGCGACCAATGACCGGATCCAACTTTTCATCACGAGCAAGCTGGGTGATGTTGCGCGAGTACTTTTCCAATGCCGCGTACTTCGACTCCGGCTCCGGAGAATTTACGTGAGCCGTGCCGCGAACGTCTTTCAGCGCTTGAAGAACGCGGTCGGTTTCCACTCCGTGTCGTGCCATCGCAGCCTTCAAATCACCGCTGTCCAAAATTGCGAGCAGAAGGTGCTCGGTGGAGATGTATTCGTCTTGAAATGACGCCGCGACCTTTTCCGCAATCGCGAGGATGCGGTTCATGGACGGGGCGAGGTAGATGTGACCAACGCCTCCGGGCTGGAGGTTGGTCTTCGGCAGGCTTATGAGCGAAGCGCGAACGTCCGCTTCAATGGCGTGGAGATCGATGTCCAGCTTCTTCAAGAGAGAGGGGACAACGCTGCCTTCTTGCGTTAAAAGCGCGATCAACAGGTGGGGCGTTTCAATGGCCTGCTGGCCGTTTTCCGTTGCAATGCGGTGGGCGCCCTGGATCGCTTCTTGGGACTTGGTTGTAAAATTGTGTGGCATCATATTAGCACTCCATATATTAGAGTGCTAAATAATTTTTGGCAAGACCTCCGCTACTCCACAAACACCCGAAACTCATTCGGGATCGACGGGCGTTCGATAATAATGATGTCGTTAAAATCGCTGTACTCACTTTGCACAAACCCCTCGGCGCGCTTTAGCTCGATCGTCACCGGATACCCGTTTTGTGCACACAACGTAAGCTCCACGTCATTTCCATTCTCATCACGGAACGCCGCGAGGTATTCATCGCAATTATTTGCGGCATTGTTCTGCTTCGTCACGTTCACGTCATCCGAAAGTACCGCAGAGCTATCCGAATCTTCACCCTGAAGCGCGGCGGCAAACGTTTCTTGCAGCTGCCCGGTAATTTGCTCAGAGCGGAGAGGCACCCACACGCCTTCGGGACTAAGAATATAGAGCACATCCTCAACCCCGATCACTTCCAGCTCTTCACCGCTCACATTCACACGCCCGCGAAAACGCCCTGGTTTTGCGATCTCAATTTCTCCTGAGGTGCGCTGGTTATCAATCGAAAGCATGATTGTGGACCGAAAACTCTTAGCGGATGCAAAATTGGAGAGGACGTCGCGCAGTTCTCCGAGATAGATTTGTGATTCCGTTGCCTCGGTCTTTGGCGGAAGATAGGCGAGGCTTGCCGGAACTGTTCCGATGCCGGATCCGTCGCCTTCACGCGTTGCTGCGTACCATCCCAGTCCCGCAATCGCGAGAATTGCCAAAAACGCGGTCAAAATATAAAACTTTTTCATACGTCTGTTGTCATTAGTATAGTATACTCGCGCTATGCCCGGAACGCTGTATCTTGTTGCCACACCCATTGGAAACCGCGATGACTTTTCAAAGCGGGGGATTGAGGTGTTGAAATCGGTCGATCTCATTGCCTGCGAAGACACGCGCGTCACCAAAAAGCTGACCGATTATTTTGATATTTCAACGCCTCGGCAGAGCCTGCACGCGCACTCAAACGCGAGCGTGATCCGAAAGATGGTTGAGCGACTTCAAGCCGGAGAATCGATTGCCTTTGTGAGCGATGCCGGAACTCCCGGCGTGAATGACCCGGGCGGGAAGCTGGTGGAAGCGGCGTTTGCAGAGGGAATTACGATTTCACCTATCCCCGGAGCATCTGCGCTCACCGCCGCGATCTCTGTGTGCGGATTTCCGATGGAGCATTTTCGATATCTCGGATTTGCGCCACACAAAAAAGGGAGAGAAACATTTTTTAAGACAATCTCTGCGGAAGAGGATGCCGTTGTCTTCTTTGAGTCCACACACCGCATTGCAAAGGCGATGGACCAACTCCACGAGCACATGGATGCGAAGCGTCTGCTCTTCGTTGGCCGCGAGCTGACCAAACAACACGAAACTCTGTACCGCGGTACGGTTGACGAAGTCCGCGAACTCATCAAGAATACAAGTTCAAAAGGCGAGTTTGTGCTCGTTCTCGCGCCAAAATCTTTCAGATCATGAAAAAGAAATACTACATCACAACGCCGATTTATTACGTGAACGCAGCTCCGCACATTGGCCACACGTACACCAACATGGCGGCGGACACACTCGCGCGCTACCACCGTCTGCTTGGGGATGACGTCTTGTTTAGTGTTGGTGTAGACGAGAACAGCCAAAAGAATGTGGAGGCAATGGAAAAGGCAGGCGAGACCGATATTGCCGTGTTTTTGGATCGCATGGCCGGTGTGTGGAAGGACACGTGGAATGATTTGGATATCACGTATGATCGTTTCATCCGCACGACGGAACCTGTGCACCACGAAGCCGTGGAAGATTTTTGGGAAGCGGCAAAGGAAAGCGGAGACATTTATGAAGGTGAGTACGAGGGGCGCTATTGCGTGGGGTGCGAAGCATTTAAAACCGACCAGGAGCTTGAAAACGACCGCTGTCCGCTTCATCCCAACAAGGATCTGCAAAACGTGAAGGAGAAGAACTACTTCTTTCGTGCCAGTGCATACCGAGAAGCTGTTCTCAACCACATCGAAGAAAATCCGGAGTTCATCCAGCCGGAATCACGCCGCAATGAGGTGATCAACTACGTCCGCGATCACTTTGAGGATTTTTCCATCTCACGTGAGGCCAAGTATCTGAAAGTCGGCATTCCGGTGCCGGGTGATGATTCACAACGCATTTATGTGTGGTTTGACGCACTGATCAATTATTTAACCGTTGCAGGGTTTGGTGCGGATAAGGAGGCCTTCAATACGTGGTGGCCGGCGAATTTGCACCTCGTGGGGAAGGACATCATTAAATTTCACTGCGCGCTGTGGCCCGCCATGCTTTTGAGTGTTGCGAAGCAGAGAAAGGATCTTACGCTTCCAAAGAAAGTGTTTGCGCACGGATTTTTCACCGTAAACGGCCAGAAGATTTCGAAATCGCTCGGCAATGCCATTGATCCGCGCGATCTTGTAGCGGAATACGGCAAAGATGCGGTGCGGTACTTCCTCCTGCGCGAAATCGCGTTTGGAGAGGACGGTAACTTTTCGGAAGACCGGCTTCGTGAGCGCTACGAGCATGATTTGATGAACACGCTCGGCAACCTCGTGCACCGCGCAATTTCCATGAGCCGAAAATATTTTGATGGAAAAATCCCTTCCTCGATTTCGCACGACAAAAAATACACGTTCGCCGACCACCACGGTGTTGAGAAGCTCAAGAAGCATGTTGATGCGCATCTTGAGGAGCTTCGTTTTGACCGGGCGCTTTCTGTTATCTGGAATGGGGTGGACGGAAAGTTCGGGCTTGTGCAGGCCAACCAGTTTATTGATGAAACCGCGCCGTTTAAGCTCGTGAAGGAGGATAAGGAGGCGGTTGGAGTGATTTTATACTCGTTGTTGGAATATCTACGTTGCATTGCGTGGCTGCTTGCGCCATTTATGCCGGAAGCGTCAATAACGCTACTTCAGAACCTTGGTGTGGATTTCGAGACGGAAAAAGAGAAAGGGTTGGACGCGAATGCAGAGTGGGGTGGGCTTGCGCCGCATACGGATCTTCCCGAACCCAAAATCCTTTTCCCGCGCTTGGGTGAGGTTGATTTAGAAAGCTAATTCCATCCCTGCGAAGGCAGGGATCCAGGAAAAAGATGGAGGACTGTTACTTCGTGTACATTTTAGCCAGTAAACGCAATGGAACGCTTTACATCGGAATGACGTCCGATCTCCTTAAGCGTGTAGACGAGCACAGAAAAAACTTGGTTAAAGGCTTCACGGCAAAGTATCAAGTGCACCGTCTTATTTATTTTGAGTCCATAGATGACTTTGACTCTGCGCTTTTAAGAGAAAGACAATTAAAAACCTGGAAACGATCCTGGAAGCTACGATTGATTGAAGAGCAGAACCCAAATTGGGACGATCTCTACAAGGAGATACTGGATCCCAGCCTTCGCTGGGATGGGAAAGAGTGACACGAGACCCATTATTACTGAACAGACACGGTGCGTCTTTTTCTATATACTATTCCCATGCTTCTCACCGACATCATACTCGTCCTTATCGTGCTCGGTTTTGTGGCCGGTGGATGGAAGGATGGCTTTGTCACCGCATTCGGGCGCGTTGTCGGTTCTCTGGCGGGATTTGTCCTCGCACAGAAGGCCCTTCCTATTCTCCAACCGATTGTAGGCGCGGTGCTTCCGGATGATTGGACTACATTGATTGCATTCCTTGTCATCTTCCTTCTCGTAAACCGCATTATTGGATTTTTATTCGGCCTTTTGGGAGGAGTCACACATTTTCTGGCATACATCCCGGGCGTAGGCCTCGTAAACAGCATCATCGGTGGATTTCTTGGCCTTATCGAAGGCGTGATCATGACCGGAGGTGCCATCTGGCTGATCATTTCGTTTAATATCTTTCCTTCCGTGCTTGGGCCGCTTCAAGGTTCAACAGTCTCCGGCTGGATCCAAACGGCGTTCCAGCAGGTTTTACAACGCCTCCCGGAGTTGTAAGATCACGTCATGACTCCAAAACTCATTGACTCGCATTGCCATTTGCATTTCCCACCGTACGACGCGGATCGTGCGGATGTTTTGAGTCGCATGCGCGAAGAAGGCGTGTGGGGAATCACGATCGGAACGAGCGGACGTACGAGCCTCGCAGGAATTGAGCTTGCAAAGCAGCAGGATGATGTGTGGGCCACGGTCGGATATCACCCCGAGCATTTAACGAGTTCGTATATCGATGAACACGAGGGCGAACCGGAAAAGTACTCCATTGAGGAGATCAAAGAGATTGCAACATCATCCAAAAAAGTCGTGGGGATTGGGGAGACGGGTTTGGATTTTTATCGGATCGACGAGGATCGCGATGTTGAAAACGCAAAGTTCATTCAAACTCAAGCGCTGCAAGAGCACATCGCACTTGGGGATGAGCTGAATCTACCGCTCGTCATCCATTGCCGTGACGCATTTCAGGAACTTGCGCGTGTCATCTCGGATGAACGGCGCTCTGGGAAAAAGATCAAAGGTGTTGTGCATTGCTTTACGGGAACATGGGAAGAGGCCGAGCCGCTTTTGGATCTAGGACTCCATCTTTCATTTACCGGGATCATCACATTCCCGCCTAAAAAGAACGATGACCCTGAAACGCACGTTCATCGCGTCATTGAGCGCATGCCGATGGAGAGAATGTTGGTCGAAACAGACGCCCCGTGGCTTGCACCGGTTCCATACCGCGGAAAACAAAATGAACCCGCGTACGTAAAATACGTGGCCCAAAAAATTGCAGAATTACGCAATACGTCGTTTGACGAAATTGCGGAGAAAACAACTCAAAATGCACGCAAGTTGTTTGGAATCTAAATAAAATCAGGGTTTCATTGACAGTCTGCGCGGATACAGGTATACTGCGGGCGTCTTTTTTCGCTATTTTTATGGAAAAAAACCGCGAACTCACTCCGTGGGAAGCACTCGGAATCGTATGGGATCTTGGCATCACCATTGCGATCCCTGTTGTGCTTTTTGCGCTTGGGGGACGGTGGCTGGATGAAAAGACCGGGCGTGACCCGCTCTTCACCATCTTAGGCTTCATCTTCTCGCTTGTTGTGGTCGCGCGGCTCATCCAAAAGAAGGGAAAAAAGATTGCAAAACGTTTGTAACACATGGCTGTACTCGCACCGGAACCCCTTTTGTACGTCGGGACCTTTCCCGTCACAAATGCATACGTCAATTCAACCATTGCCGTTGTCGTTCTTAGCGTCGCGGCTTTTTTTGTACGTCGTTCCGTAAAGGATGTGCCCGGAAAATTGCAAGGCGTGGTGGAAATGTTGATTGAGTGGCTGCTTGGTATGTTCGACCAGGTCACGGGAGACCGTGCGCGGTCAAAACGATTCCTGCCGCTTGTTGGAACGCTCTTCTTTTTTATCCTCCTTTCAAACTGGATGGGACTTCTTCCCGGAACCGGCTCCATTGGAATTGTGGGAGGTCACGGCGGACATGGGCTCACGTCCATTTTACGACCGGCAACAAGTGATTTGAACCTCACACTTGCGATGGCGGTCGTCTCCGTATTGTTCTCACACGTGCTCGGTATTGTAACCCTCGGCTTCTTCACGCACATGAATAAGTTCATTCAGCTCGGCACACTTTGGAAAGCATTAAAATCACTGAATCCAGTCAATGTTCTTGTTGCGCTTGTTGAAATGGTGGTGGGTATTATCGAAATCTTTTCGGAGATCGCAAAAGTCGTATCCCTCTCTCTGCGTCTTTTTGGAAACATCTTTGCCGGAGAAGTGCTGATCACCGTTATCTCAAGCCTCATTGCATTCATTGTGCCGCTTCCATTCATGTTTATGGAGCTGATCGTGGGTATTGTGCAGGCCTCGGTGTTCGCACTTTTGACGCTCGTATACCTCACGGTTGCGACGGATATGCCACACGGAGAAGAGGAGGCGGGAGCTCACTGATTGGAATGCCGAAAGATGACATCTCAACGAGGTGTGATCTTCAATCATTCTTAATCGGCAACGGCGACGTTAAACAAAAAAAGAACAACATAAACAGATCGACCGTTCGCCCACATAATTATGACACCAGAAATCATTCTCGCACTTATCAAAGGTGCAACAATCGCGTTTGGAGGCGTTTTTCCAGCGCTCGCAATCGGCCGCATTGTGACGAAGGCCATGGAGTCCATCGGACGAAATCCGGAGTCCGGAAGCAAGCTCTTTGTCCCCATGCTTCTTGGAGCCGCATTTGCCGAAGCCATCGCCATTTACGCGCTGGTGGTGGTCTTTACCCTGTAAGAATCAAAGATCGCTGTGTCATCTTCGGGCTTGACCCGGAGATCCAGTCTAAACGCTGGATTCCCCGATCAAGTCGGGGAATGACACATAGACGATTCCGATACAGCGTCTGACATCTGTCGGGCGCCCAACGGAGGCGTTTAGCCCTCGCGACTTGGAACATGGAACTTTGAACTTAGAACGTTGAATCTGAATTAAGAACGACGTTACGAGTTCTAGGATTCAAGTTCCAAATCTCTAATCTCAATATGGAAGATATCCAACATACAACGGCAGAAGAGGTGCAAACGGAATCCGTAATGGAGACCGACGCACACGCAACCGAAGCTCATCCCGAAGATGCGAATTTTTTGAGCACACTCGGTATTGACGGAACACTCTTCATTGCACAGCTCATCAACTTTTCCATCGTTGCATTTATTTTGTGGCGCTGGGTGTTCAAGCCCGTTGTTGCGAAGTTGGATGAGCGCACCACGACCGTGGAAAAAGGACTGAAGGACGCGGAGGAGGCTCAGGTGCGTCTTGAAAATGCCGAGCGGGAAGAAGCAGAACGAATTTCAAACGCAGAAAGCCGCGTCACCGCCATGATTGAAGAGGCAAAAACACAAGCCGAGGAGCTTCGGCGCGAACGGCTCGGAGAAGCCAAGGCCGAAGTTGAAAAGATCGTCCAAGAGGCACGCGAAACCATTAAGCGCGAACGAAAGGAAACGTACGATGCATTGCAAGGCGAAATTGCAAGCCTTGTGACAGCAGCCGTGGAGCGCGTTGTGAAGCAAATGGACGCAGACACCAAAAAGAAATTGATTCAGGAGGCACTGAACGAACTTGAAAAGACAAACGTATGAAAAAGCAAAACCTCCACCTGTTGCGCGACACCGCGGAACAGTTGATAAAAGGGACCGCGGATACGGCATCGCTGGCCGAACTGATCCAAGAGCTGGACCGCATCAAAACGGCCGTGGATTCAAACACGTCGCTTTTGGCAAACCTATCGGATAAAGCCATTCCGCTTGAAAAGCGAGAATCCGCCCTGTTCCATGCGCTGAATGGCCTGGTGCGCGAAGACGTACTTGTTGCCATGCTTCATTTATTGCGGCATGACGCGCTCCGTGATTTGAGTGGACTCGTCTTCCAAATCGAACGCATGGCCCTTGAACGCGGCACCCTCTCTATTGGAGAGCTCAAAACGGCAGAGACGGCGGACGAAGCGTTTTTGGAACAGCTGACGACCGTGTTGAAAGAACAGTTGAAGAAAGACGTTGTATTAAAAGCATCTGCAGATCCTAAATTGATCGGCGGATTTATTCTGACGACAGAAACAACAACTGTGGACGGAAGCGTCCGTGGAACCATTGATCGACTGAAGCAAACACTCAGCGAATAAGTATGCAAAAGAAAAATGTCACCGGCGCCATGCACATTGCCCAGGCGCTCAAAGAGAAGATCCAGGAGTTTGACGCCAACCTTTCCACCAAGGAGTCCGGCGTGGTTCGTGATACGGCAGACGGCATCGCAACCATCAGCGGCTTGTCGCACGTCGGGTCCATGGAAATGGTGCGGTTCGAATCCGGCGTGGAAGGCGTGGTGCTGAACCTTGCAACCGATCACGTTGGTGTCATCATTCTTGGAGACGCAAACACAGTAAAAGCCGGTGACAGCGTTACACCGCTCGGAACGGTTCTCTCCATCCCGACATCGAAGTCCATGATCGGACGCGTTGTGAACCCGCTCGGCAAGCAGGTAGACGGAAAAGGTGAGATTAAAGACGCAAAACTCCAGCCGATCGAAAAAATCGCGCCGGGCGTGATGACGCGAGAGCCGGTGAACGTTCCGCTCATGACGGGAATCAAGGCTATTGACTCGATGATTCCGGTTGGACGCGGACAGCGCGAGCTTATTATCGGGGACCGCCAAACCGGTAAAACCGCGATCGCGATCGACACCATCATCAACCAAAAAGGCAAAGGCGTGACGTGTGTGTACGTGGCGATCGGGCAAAAAGAATCAAAAGTCGCCAAGTTAGTGGCACGTCTTGAAGAAGCCGGCGCCATGGACTACACCGTCGTTGTTCTGGCCGGTGCATCTGACCCGGCGTCGTTTCAATTTATTGCGCCGTACGCAGGTGTGGCCATTGCGGAAATGGTAATGAGTCACGGCGAAGATGCGCTCGTGGTGTACGACGATCTTTCGAAGCACGCGGTTGCGTACCGCGAAGTGTCACTCTTGCTTCGACGCCCACCGGGACGCGAAGCCTACCCGGGAGACGTTTTTTACCTGCACTCACGCCTTTTGGAGCGCGCATGCCGCTTGAACGAGGAGAACGGGGGAGGATCCATCACCGCGCTTCCGATCATTGAGACACAAGCCGGTGACGTGTCCGCCTACATTCCGACCAACGTGATTTCTATCACCGATGGGCAGATCTACCTTGAAAGCGACCTGTTCTACAAAGGTGTGCGTCCAGCTGTGAACGTTGGTCTTTCCGTGTCCCGCGTGGGTGGAAGCGCGCAGACCAAGGCCATGAAAAAGGTGGCGGGTCAACTTCGTCTTGACCTTGCGCAGTACCGCGAGCTTGAAGCGTTTGCCCAGTTTGCAACGGACCTTGATCCGGAAACACGCAAGCAGATTGACCGAGGCCGCCGTACGGTTGAAATTCTGAAGCAGGATCAATACCAGCCGCTTGCCATGGAGCACCAGGTGCCTGTCATCTACGCGGTGACAAAGGGATACTTGGATGATGTCGCCGTTGAAGATGTGAAGGAGTGGGAAAAAGGATTCCTCGCGCATCTTGAAACGCACGGCAAGAAACTTCTGGAAGCTCTCCGCGACACGCAGAAGCTGGATGACAATGTTGAAGCGCTCATGAAAGAAGCCATCACCTCGTGGAACACGGCGTTTTTAAAGCAAAAGTAAACGAAACCCTACCTTCCTACGATCCTACTCTCCTACCATCCTAGCTATGCCCGCAAACACACGACTCATTAAGCGGCGAATCCGCTCGGTCCAAAACACCCGCAAAATTACGGGTGCCATGGAGCTTGTTGCCGCATCCAAAATGCGTCGTGCTGCGGAGTCTACGCTGAAATCACGTTCATACACGAAGGCAGCGCAGGAGATTGTGCACGGCGCGCGAAAAGACGTGGACGCGAACATTCACCCGCTTCTCGCCGGACGAAAAACGCCGAAAACCTCACTTGTGATTATCGTGGCATCTGACCGCGGACTCTGTGGCGGCTTCAACACCCAGCTCTCTAAAAAAGCCGTGCAGTTTCTGGAAAGTCGCGAAGAAACCGTGCGTATTGCAACCGTAGGAAAACGCGCGGCGGCAGCGGTACGACGAGCCGGCAAAGAGATCGAAACGGTCTTTGAATCCATCGCCGGAGCTCCAACGTTTGACGGCAGTGCCCCAATTGGAACCTACGCGTACAAGCTCTTTATGGACGGCGAGGTTGACCGCGTCTTTGTAGTCTATACCGACTACCAAAGCGCTCTTTCGCAAGTTCCAACGGTTGAACAGCTCCTTCCCGTGATGCCGGAAGATGAAATTCAGGCACTTGGCAATGAGGATGCGGAAGAAGAGACGTTGGAATCCGACGAGCTTACGGATGCGCTCTTTGAGCCGGGAGCACGACAAATTTTTGACGCACTGCTTCCGCGGCTTCTTGAAACGCGGGTGTATCAGGCGCTTCTGGAATCGGCGGCCTCGGAACATGCAGCACGAATGGTTGCCATGCGAAACGCCACAAAGAACGCGGGGGAAATGCTTGAATCACTCAAATTTACATACAACCAGGCCCGACAGGCTGGAATTACCCAAGAAATGCTTGAAATTACTTCAGGAAAATCAGCAATCGAATAATATGAAAGGAACGATTACACAGATCATTGGTCCCGTTGTCGACGTCCACTTCCCGGACACGGCGCCGCCAATCCCAAACGCACTGCATGTGGAGCACGGAAAAGAAACCGTGACGCTTGAGGTTGTACAGCACCTTGGCGGAGGTGACGTTCGCGCCATTGCCATGCAATCCACCGACGGATTGAAGCGCGGCATGGAGGTTGAAGACACCGGAAAAGCCATTTCCGTGCCGGTTGGTCGCGAAACGCTCGGTCGCATGTTTAACGTGGTGGGTGATCCGATCGACACCAAGCCGGCGCCAAAAGGCACAACGTCGCTTCCGATTCATCGCGAAGCGCCGGATTTTGTGGACCAGTCCACACACGCTGAAGTTCTTGAAACGGGTATCAAGGTCGTGGACCTTATCTGTCCCTTCTTGAAGGGTGGAAAAGTCGGATTGTTCGGTGGTGCCGGTGTGGGAAAGACCGTCATCATCATGGAGCTCATCCGCAACATCGCAACCGAGCACGGTGGATTTTCCGTGTTTGCCGGAGTCGGTGAGCGCTCGCGTGAAGGGAACGACCTATACCGCGAAATGAGCGAATCCGGAGTTTTGGATAAAACAACGCTCGTATTCGGTCAGATGAACGAGCCGCCGGGAGCCCGCGCGCGCGTGGCGCTTTCCGCACTCACCATGGCTGAGCACTTCCGCGACGCCGAGGGGCAAGACGTGCTTCTCTTTGTCGACAACATTTTCCGCTTTACGCAGGCCGGTTCAGAGGTCTCCGCGCTGTTGGGACGTATTCCATCGGCCGTGGGATACCAGCCAACGCTTGCCACGGAAATGGGTGCGCTTCAGGAACGTATCACCTCAACCAACAAAGGATCCATCACCTCCGTTCAGGCGGTGTACGTTCCGGCCGACGACCTTACGGACCCGGCACCGGCCACAACGTTCTCCCACTTGGACTCCACCGTGGTGCTCGCGCGTTCACTTGCCGAGCTCGGAATTTACCCGGCCGTGGATCCGCTTGACTCCACATCCACCATTCTTGATCCGCACATCGTGGGTGAACGTCATTACAACGTAGCGCGAGGCGTACAAAAAGTGCTTCAGCGCTACAAAGACCTTCAAGATATCATCGCCATCCTTGGTATGGATGAGTTGAGCGATGAGGACAAACTTACGGTGTCGCGTGCACGTAAGATCCAGAAATTCCTGTCACAGCCGTTCTTTGTGGCCGAAGTGTTTACCGGAAACCCGGGAATATACGTATCGCGCGAAGACACAATTACCGGTTTTGAGAAGATTTTGAACGGTGAATGCGACGATGTGCCGGAACAAGCGTTCTACATGAAGGGTACGATTGACGACGTATTGAAAGGCAATGCTTAACTTTGAACTCATCACTCCGGAGCGGGTTGTCTTTCAACTCCCTGTAGAGCGCGTCACCCTGCCGACCACGCAGGGCGAGATTACGATTCTTCCAAACCACGCGCCGCTTGTTGCTGAACTTGCGGCAGGAATTGCGCACCTCCAGCATGGAAATGATGAGGAGGAGGTGGCGGTTGCCGGAGGGTTCATCCAGGTTGAACGCGATGGCCACGTGCGTGTGCTTGCCGACCATGCGGAACGAGGCCACGAACTTGACCTTGCCGTTATCGAACAAGCTAAAACCCGTGCCGAGGAGGTGATGAAAAATGCACTTCATCTGGACGACGAATCATTTGCGCGAGCGGCCGCGGCACTGGAACGGGAATTTGCCCGGGAACGCTTGGCACGACGCGTTCAAAAACGGGGGAGCGCGCTTCAGATCCGCAATCCGATCCGTACCGAATCCGTTGGACAAAACGAAACGGAAACGCCATTATAAATCATGCGACTCTTCATCGGTCTTCCGCTCCAGGAGGAGGTGCGGCGTCATCTGGAATCAAAAACAGAACAGCTTCATACGCGTTATGAAGACTGCCGTTTCATTTCTCCCGAAAACTGGCATGTAACCATTGCCTTTCTTGGAAACGTCGAGGATGAAAACTTCGAGGCGTTAAAAACATTGTTCAAAAATGCCACGCAAGAGCCGCCACGCGGTCCTTTTTTTATACACGAATTCCGCACGTTTCCGCCAAAACATCCCTCGTACGTGGTTGCGCACGCGGTTCCAAAAAACCACGCCGACTGGAAAGCGTACGTCTCCACGCTCCGTGATATGGTTTCACTCGTGGCCCCACAGGTTGACCGAAAGCCGTGGGTGCCGCACATTTCCATTGCGCGCTCCAAACATCGTGCACCGCTTGCGCGTTGGTCCGAGCCTATTGAACCCCTTATTTGGACGCCACAACACATCTCCATCGTAGAAAGTAAGCTAACCAAAGAAGGAGCCACGTACGAACGACGGTATGACCATCCGATCAACATTTAACTGTTTTGGCCTCGTGCTCCACGGATACGCGTGGGATGAGATCCGGAACAAACTCAACGCTCATACATCTCAAAATCCGTTTTGGATCGTCACGGCAAATGCGGAAATTTTGTTGTATGCAAAACAATCTCCGTGGTACTGGGAACTGCTTCGGCAGGCTGATCTACGATTGATTGATGGATCCGGCCCGCAATTTTTGGGATATGCGTCCGGCGCACGTCCGGTTCGGCTCCCCGGCGTTCAGCTCTCGGAACTTTTAATACAACACGCCGCGGAAAAAGAGTGGGGCGTTGCCATTGTTGGTGGACGCGAAGGCATTGGAGACAAGGCTGCGTGGACCATGCGCGAACGATATCCAGACATCAAAATCCGATCTGTTGCATTGGGAGACGTGTCGCTTGATGGCAACGAAGATGGGGGAAATCGCGATCCGATTTTCGAAGAAATTATCCTCGTAGCGCTCGGGCATCCAAAACAGGAGGCCTGGATTTCCAAAAACCAAGAACGACTTCGAAATGCAAAAATTGTTGTAGGAATCGGGGGTACCGCAGATTATTGGGCGGGAAAGGTGCCGCGCGCGCCCAAATTATTTCAAATACTTGGCCTGGAGTGGCTATGGAGGCTCACAACACAGCCACAGAGATGGAAGCGAATCTACCGCGCCGTCGTCTCATTCCCACTCGCCGTCTTAAAAGACAAAATGGAAGGAAATTAAAACAGCGACCCCGAGTGGAGTCGCTGAAGTACGTAAGCAGCAGCTGTTAGACCGCGGGAACGCCATGTGGCGGAGACGAACGTCGTCGAACGAACTTCTTTGGCCGCTCATTCCTGCACATCACCCCCATGAGCGCAGAAATGGCCGCGTATTCTTCACGCCCCTCGTAACATACGAGAAGCTCGCTCCACACACCCGCACTCGCTCCGCACTCGAGAAGAACCCTCAGAAACTCCCTCGTTTTTTTGGGTCTCTCTTGGTTCGGAACCTCTTGCAAGACCATTACGGCATCGCGGATCGGCACCCCTCTTTCGAGGAGCCCCGGCAGCAGCTCCAAAACGACATCGATGCCGAGGGTCGGTAAGATACTTCCATTCTCATCGCCCGAGCCGGCTTCCATCAATGATGCTGCCGCGCTCGACCTTCCGGTGTCGTCAGTTGTCAATGTTTCTCCTCCTTGTCCTGCCTCAGGACGCGGCATACCGTATCAGAAATTGCGGTTTTGTCAATCAAACTCGACAAAAATCGCTTAGTTTAGTACCCTTTTTGACATGCCAAACTCATCTCCACGCGTGCGATTTGCGCCCAGCCCGACCGGCTTTTTGCATATCGGCGGACTCCGTACCGCGCTCTACAATCAGCTGTTTGCAGAGCACGAAGGAGGTACGTTTATCCTCCGTATTGAGGATACGGACCGGTCTCGTGCCGTGGAGGGTGGGATCGAGAATATCTGCGGCTCATTGAAGGAAGTGGGCGTTATCCCAACGGAGGGAATTTGGATTGATGAGGGTGGAAACGTTGTTGAACGGGGGAATTTTGGACCATATTTGCAGTCAAAAAGACAAAAACGTCATCGCGAATATGCGGACGAGTTGATCAAGATGGATAAGGCATATCCGTGCTTCTGCTCCTCGGAGCGGCTCGAAGAACTTCGCAAAAAACAGCAGATGGAAAAGCGACCCACCGGGTACGACGGTACGTGTCGAGATTTGGATCCAAAGGAGTCATCAAAACGCATTGCGAACGGAGAGGCCCACGTCATCCGTCTTAAATTTCCGGAAGAGGGAAGTGTCTCCGTGCACGACGTGATCCGCGGGAAAGTGGCGTTTGAGTGGGGCGTGATCGACGACCAGGTCATCATCAAGTCCGACGGCATGCCGACGTACCATCTTGCCGCCACATGCGACGACCATGACATGCAGATTACCCACGTTCTGCGAGGCGAGGAGTGGCTCTCGTCCACACCAAAACATCTTTTCATTTATGACGCGTTCGGCTGGGAACCTCCGGTGTTCGTGCACCTCCCACTTCTTTTGAATCCGGACAAGTCGAAGCTCTCTAAACGGCAGGGAGATGTGGCAGTTGCGGATTATCTTCATAAGGGATATCTCGCGGATGCGCTTGTGAATTTTGTGGCGCTGCTCGGCTGGAATCCAAAGGGAGACCAAGAGATCTACACGCGGAAAGAGCTTGCGGATCTGTTTGAGATCACGAAGATCAATAAGGCGGGCGCCGTGTTCAGCATGGATAAACTCAACTGGTTGAACGCGCACTACATCAAAGAGATGGATGAAAATCTGTATTTGGAACGAGCGCTTGAGGAACTGGAAGACGCAGATGATGACGAGGCGTTTTTGAAACGCGCAGCACTTTTGGTTCGCGATCGCGTTGTGGCGTTCCCGGATGTGAAGGAAGAGTCTGCATTTTTGTTCCACGCGGGGTTTGATTATAAAGATGCGCCGCTTGCGTGGAAGGATCAGGCTACGGAAAGTGTACGCGAACGATTGGAGGCGGTGCGAGAATTGATCTCATCCCTGTCGGACGAAGACGTTTTGAATCTCAATATTATTGAAGAGAAGATCATGGAGCTGATCCAAACAAACGGGTGGGGGAATGGGGATACGCTTTGGCCGCTCCGCGTGGCGCTTTCAGGACGCAAAAAATCACCCGGTCCGTTTGAGCTTGTGGCGGCATACGGGAAGAAACGGGCGCTCCGGCGCATCGATGCGGCACTCGCGACTCTTGTTTGATATACTCCACGCATGAAGCATCGCGTGCACATCGCTCTGTTTTTGGGGTCGGTTTTTACAGCTCTTGGAGCCGGTTTTTTTGCGGTGCATTTTGTTTCAGCTCAAGACAGCGGATCCACCAAGGAAGCGGTGGATGATTTAAACGAGAGCGTGAAGGATAAGCGTGATCGGATTCAGGAAATCGATAATCTTATCGGCAACTATCGCGATCGCATTGAGGAACAAGAAGCCAAGCAGTCCACACTTGCAAACGAAATTCTCTTGCTGGAAAACAAGATCAAAGAGAAGGAACTTTCCGTGCTGCGCGCGCAGGAGGAGATTGAAGTCCTCGAGCTTGAAATTGATGCGCTGCAAAAAGCGATTGAACGACATGAGGAACAGATCGCAGTTCAAAAAGAGCTGGTCGGAAAATTGATCCGTCGTATCAATCAAACAGATGAGGTGACGACGCTCGACATTTTGCTCACGCGTGGATCGCTCTCGGAATTCTTTGACCATGTGGAACGGATCAAAAGCGTGGAAGAGAGCCTTGGAAGTTCTGTTTCGGATCTGAAGGAGGAAAAATTGGCACTGGATGCGGCGCGTACACAGCAGGAAACAAAGTACGAACTGCTTATTGAGCAGGAGGAAAAACTTAAAATGGAGCGCAACCTTCTGGTTGGTGAACAAAACTTTAAAACATCGCTCATCGCGGAAACCGAGCAAAGCCAGGAGGAATTTGAGCGAATCATCTACGAACTCCGCCAACAACAGCAGCAAACGTCGGATGATATTGCGCGGCTGGAGGATCAACTTCGCGAAAAATTGGATGCGGTTGATGATGCACTCGCGCGCGGCGATATTCTTTTGAGCTGGCCTGTTGACCCTTCGCGCGGCATCACAACGCTATTCCATGACTCTTCGTATCCGTTCCGTCATCTTTTTGAGCACTCCGGACTCGACCTTCGCGCATCCGTTGGTACACCGATTAAAGCGCCTGCAGGAGGATACATTGCGTGGCACCGGCGGGGTCGGCTGTATGGAAACTACATGATGGTGATCCACCCGGGTGGAATCGCGACTGTGTACGCCCATCTTTCAAAATTTGTGGCTCCTGCAGATAGCTACGTGGAACGCGGAGATGTGATTGCGCTCACAGGCGGAATGCCTGGGCACCCAGGCGCCGGACTCTCAACCGGACCCCACCTTCACTTTGAGGTGCGACAAAACGGAATTCCCGTGGATCCGGAGAACTTCCTACCGAGTGTGAGGTAACGGCTCTGTCATCCTAAACCTCTTTCCCATCCCCTCGTCATCCTGAGCGTAGCCGAAGGATCCCTCTTAGATGAAAACATATGCCTGATAAACAAGGATTTGTGTATATCATGGCAAGTGAAAGTGGGACGCTATACATCGGAGTTACCAGCGATCTTATCCAACGTGTTTATCAACACAAAGAAGATCAAATTGAAGGATTTACAAAAGACTATAACTGCAAGAAATTGGTTTATTACGAAATCTTCGAAGAAATTTACGATGCGATCACACGAGAAAAACAATTAAAGGGCTGGGTGCGGAAAAAGAAGGAATATTTAATCCGTTCAAGGAATCCGAAATGGAAGGATATCTACGAGGATTTAATCTAAAAGGGATTCTTCGACTCCCCACGCCGACGCTTCGCTTTGGCTGGGTCGCTCAGAATGACGAACTACGAATAAGGTGACAAAACCCCCGATTTTTGCTACCCTCGCGCTGTGATTGATTGGAAGGCACTTCCGCGCCCGATTGTGGCGCTGGCCCCCATGGCAGACATGACCGATCTGCCGTTTTCGCTTATCTGCAAACGCCGCGGTACGCCACTGATTTTTCGCGAAATGGTGTCGTCTGAGGCGATCGTACGCGGGAATGAGCGGACGTTTAAGATGTGTGAGTTCGCAGATGAGGAGCGGCCCATCGTCCAGCAGATTTTTGGCGCACGCCCGGATGTGATGGCCGAAGCCGCGAGGATCGTGGAAGAGAAATTCAAACCGGATGCGATCGACATCAACATGGGATGCCCGGTGTACAACATCGTTTCCAAATTCAACGGCGCGTTTTTGATTAAAGAACCGCAGCGGGCGAGTGAGATTATTAAGAAGATGAAAGCGGCGGTGTCTGTTCCCGTGAGCGTGAAGACACGCTTGGGGTGGGATGATGACAAGCAGATTCTCGATTTTGTGAAAGTGGTGGAGGACGCGGGCGCGGATTTGATTACCGTGCACGGACGCACCAAGGCGCAAGGCTATTCCGGCGTTGCCAATTGGAAGCGAATCGGTGAGGCGCGGCAGAATACATCACTTCCATTCCTTGTGAATGGCGACATCATCGACCTTGAGTCGGCAAAGACCGCACTTCGTGAAAGCGGAGCAGACGGAATGCTCGTGGCGCGCGGCGGCCTTGGAAACCCGTGGATCTTCCGCCGCTTGATGGAAGGACTCCAAAATGGAACTGATCCCGGAGAGCCGTCGTGGGAGGAGAGAATTGAGACGATTCGCGAACACGCACAGCTCCAAGTGGAACATTACGGCGAAAAAGGGCTCATTAAGCTCCGCAAACATCTTCCGTGGTACTTTAAGGGCGTACCCGGATTCAAAGCGTTGCGGTCCAAACTTGTACGCGTGAATACCCTCGAAGAGCTAAATGCGATTCTTGAGGAGGCGAAAGACTTTGACGCAACAGCCGCAACCGAGCACACTGTTTCTGCATGAAATTTAAACTCCATAAGCCGTACGACCCGGCGGGGGACCAGCCAGAAGCGATCAAATCGCTTGTTCAGGGTGTAAAAAAGAAGGAGAAATTCCAAACCTTGCTCGGCGCCACGGGGACGGGAAAAACATACACCGTTGCAAACGTGATCCAAGAGGTACAAAAGCCCACGCTCGTGATTGCGCACAACAAAACGCTTGCCGCGCAGTTGTGTAACGAGTTCCGCGAGTTCTTTCCGGAAAACGCCGTGGAGTACTTTGTTTCGTATTACGACTACTACCAACCGGAAGCCTATGTGCCGCGCAGTGACACGTATATTGAAAAAGAAGCGCAGGTGAATGAGGAGATTGACCGACTGCGGCACAGCGCCACGCAATCACTTTTGACGCGAAAAGACGTGATTGTATGCGCTTCCGTCTCGTGTATTTATGGATTGGGCGCGCCGGAAACGTACGAAAATATCGTCCTGCACTTTGAGGTTGGGCAAAAAATCACGCGTGAGGAAATGCTGGAGCGGCTCATCCACATGCAGTTTACGCGCACGAATGCGGATGTGACGCGTGGTACGTTTCGCGTGCAAGGCGGTGTGGTCGAGGTGATGCCGGCCAACGAAGAGGTGATTTACCGCATTGAAGCGCCAAAAGGAGATACCATCGACGCGATTATCAAGATTGACCCAGTCACACGCCGCACCATCCATGAGCAAAACGATGTGTGGATTTTCCCGGCGAAACATTTCATTACACTCGGTCCAGAGCGGGAGCGCGCCATAAAGCGCATTCGCCATGAGCTGAAGGAGCGGCTCAAGTGGTTTGAGGAGCGTGGAAAATTGTTGGAAGCGGAACGGCTGGAGCGGCGTACCCAGTTTGATTTGGAAATGATCGAAAATCTTGGATACTGCAACGGCATTGAAAACTATTCACAGCCTCTTTCCGGACGAAAACCGGGCGAGCCGCCGGACACGCTCTTTTCGTATTTCCCGAAGGACATGCTTGTGGTGATTGATGAATCACACGTCACCATCCCGCAGGTGCAGGGGATGTATGCAGGGGACCGCTCCCGAAAAGAGACGCTGATTGAATACGGTTTTCGCCTTCCGAGCGCAAAAGACAATCGTCCTTTGAAGTTTAAAGAGTTTGAAGAGCGCGTTCCGCAAGCGATTTTCGTCTCCGCAACACCCGGGCCGTACGAGCGTGAAAACGCCACACAAACCGTTGAACAGATCATTCGCCCCACCGGACTTGTGGATCCGGAAGTCATTGTGCAGCCGATCACTGAGAAAAAGGGCCAACCGGGGCAGGTGGATGATGTGATCGAACGTATCCACGAAGTTGTAAAACGCGGCGACCGCGCGCTTGTGACTACGCTCACCAAAAAGATGGCGGAGGATTTAAATACGTTTTTGGGCGAGCAGAAGATTAAGTCGCGCTACCTGCACAGCGATATTGATACGATTGAGCGGCTTGAAATCTTGAGTGAATTCCGCAAGGGGACGTACGACGTTATCGTTGGTGTAAACCTGTTGCGTGAAGGTCTCGACCTTCCGGAGGTGGCGCTCGTTGCAATTCTCGACGCGGATAAAGAGGGCTTTTTGCGGTCCGAGACCTCGTTGATTCAAACAATCGGACGTGCGGCTCGCAACATCCGCGGGCAGGTGATTCTGTACGCCGATAAAATTACGGGCTCCATGGAGCGTGCGATTCGAGAGACGGATCGGCGTCGCGAGAAACAGCTTGCGTACAACAAAAAACACAAGATTACGCCGAAAACGATCATCAAGGCGCTGAAAGATACGCGCGAGGTATTGGGACTTTCGGTTGACTCAAAGGACGTCAAAGAGATTTTGAAACTCGAGCTTGCCGCGGAAACGCACGACTTGAAATCGGTTTTGAATGAAAAGAAAAAAGAGATGAAAACAGCGGCGCTGGAGCTACAATTTGAACTTGCGGCGATTTTGCGTGATGAGATTCGCGTGCTTGAAAAAGAGATTGCGACGCGTGACGGAAAAGCGAAGAAGAAGCCGCAACCGCGCAGGGGGCGACACGGGAGGACAAAGTAGGAAGCGTTTTAAGAATATTGGGTAAAAAAGAGGCTCCCGACGCAAGTGCGAAGGAATGGGAGATTTGATACACTTTCCGCATGATCCCACGAAAAACGCTCACCAGAAGCATTCAGATTTTGGTCGTCACTCTCATCCTTATGGGGGCATATTTGGTCACTCGGGCCCTGCGGACGAATGAGGAACAGGCGGTCGACACAGAGACAGGATCTCCCGCCGTCTCAGTTCCATCTGAAGATCCAAATACGGCGTTTATTCGACTGGGCGAGGCGCCGCTTTCCGCAAGCCCGGGTGATACATGGAGGATCGGCATTGTTTCAAACACATGGGCCTCGTGCAGTGGGGATGTGTATGATCCATCAGGAACCGCGCATCTTTTTTCAACACCGGAAGAAGCAAAAGCAACGTTCGTTCAAGCCGGTGAGTTTCAATGGTCGTGGGCCGTGCCGGATGAGGCGGAGAGCGGGGAGTGGACGATTCGGTTTTTGTGCGGCACATTTGAGAATCTCGCGACGGCAGAAGTTTCTGTACGTGTGGAATAGTGATCCTCATCACACTTCCTCTCCAAGCCTGCCAGCCGGCAGGCAGGTACGCCGTCTCTTTGTCATTGCGAACGAACGTGAAGCAATCTCTTTGATGGATTGCCGCGTCGCTTTAGCTCCTCGCAATGACCCTAAAATCAGACATTCACTTGTTGAATCCGGGATGGCAGTTTAGCCTATCTGTATGGATGCACCGCAGGAGATTAAGTCCCGCCTGGATATTGTCGATATTATTCAGGAATACCTCCCCATGAAGCCTGCGGGCACGGGGAGTTTTAAGGGTCTCTGTCCGTTCCATAAAGAGAATACGCCAAGTTTTTTTGCCAACCGACCGCGGCAATCGTGGCACTGCTTTGGATGCGATGAAGGCGGGGATCTTTTTGATTTTGTACAGCGCATGGAAGGGATGGAATTCCGCGAGTCATTGGAATTTTTAGCACAAAAAGCCGGCGTGACACTCCCATCCTATGAGCCAAAGGACCGCTCCATTAAGAAGACTTTGTACGACATTAATGATCTCGCATCAAAGTGGTTTCGTATTCAGCTTTTGAAGAACGCGTCTGCAGACCATGCACGTGCGTACGCAGAAACGCGCGGCATTGAAAAACTTACGGCGGATGTATGGGGAATCGGGTACGCGCCGGATAGTTGGGATGATTTAATTGCCGCGTTAAAATCCAAAAACATTCCTGAAGCCGACATCGTAAAAGCCGGGCTTGCATCTCCAAAAAAATCCGGTAACGGAGTGTACAGCCGGTTCCGTGACCGCCTCATGTTTACGATCACCGATCATCACGGACACGTTGTAGGATTTACGGGGCGGCTTCTTTCTAAAGATGCAAAAGAGGCGAAGTACGTAAATACACCAGAGACGGACGCCTACAAAAAAAGCGAGGTGCTGTTTGGACTGGATAAAGCAAAGGGGGAGATCAAGCGGCACGATCTTGCCATTGTCGTAGAAGGAAACATGGACGTGATCACTTCGCACGCGCATGGCGTGACGCATGTTGTGGCCTCATCCGGCACCGCGCTTACCGAAGCGCACCTTCGTCTCTTAAAGCGCTACACCTCAAACCTGGCGTTTGCCTTTGATGCGGATGCCGGAGGAATGGCGGCGGCAAAACGCGGCGTGGATCTTGCGCGACAGATGGGATTTTCCATCCGCATGATCTTCCTGCCGGATGGCGCAAAAGATCCGGACGAGTGCATCCGTAAAGATGTTAACGCGTGGAAAGAAGCGATTGCACATGCGCCGGAGTATCTTGATTGGCTCTACAAACTCGCATTTAAAAAACACGGAGGCCACGATCCTGCCACAAAACGGCACATTGCCGCGGAAATCCTCCCGGAGATTGGGCGGATTGCGCACCCGGTTGAACGCGACGGATGGATCATGAAGCTTTCCGAAGATCTTTCCGTAGCTCCAAGCGCTCTGCGGGAGGCGCTCTCCAAGCAAAAACGTGAACGTAAAACTAGGAACGTGAAACGTGAAACTCAGGATACAAATCAAGATCCACGATCCACGATCCAAGGTCCACGAAAAGAAAAAACGCGCGAAGAGGCTCTGCGAATGCGTTTTATGGCGCTTTTGCACCTCAAACCCGAGCTTCGTACACTTGCCGAATCCAAGATTCCCGCGTATACTCCGACATCAGAAGAGGTTGAGGCACATGCATCGTACCTCGCCATTCTTGCTGATCGTGAGATCGAAGACCGTTCAGAGGCCGCGCTTACTGAAGCTATGGAGCAGGTGATCCGTGATATCACCAACCAGCTCAACCGCCAAAGACGTCACGATCTTGAATCGCAAATGCAGGATGCCGAACGCGCAGGAGACACCGCGCGGATCCAAGAGCTTTCTGCTGAATTTCAAAAACTTTTTAATTGATTCGTTCGATCCCGGTGGGCCGGATTTTGACTCCGATCCCTACCGCTTCCGAACGTCTGCCTATGCCAAAGAAACAAGCGACAGCAACGAAAAAGACAAGCGCAAAAAAGACCACGAAGTCTGCCTCAAATACGAAGAAGGCAACGAAAAAGACAACCGAAAAAAAGACCGTACGAAAAACTCCGTACAAGCGAGCCGAACCTCCATCGCAGGAGGCTCTTGATGTTTTGTTTGAAAAAGCCCGCACGCGTGGATTTTTGACGGAAAATGAAGTTTTATTTGCGTTCCCGGATATTGAAGACTACATCCAGGTATATGAGCAATTCATCGACCGCTTGGATGCTGCCGGAGTAGGGGTCATTGAACAAAAAGAGGGGATTCTGGGCCGAAGCAAGGAGCGTCATGACATCATGGAGAAGCTCCACAGCGCCGAAGACGGTCGTGGCTCCCTCTCGTCGTTCGACCTAACCGCAGACTCGATTCAAATGTACCTCCGTGAGATCGGAAAAATTCCGCTCCTTACCGCCGAACAGGAAGTGGCGCTCGCAAAGCGAAAGGAGCGGGGAGAAAAGGAAGCGGAAAAGGCGCTCATTGAAGCAAACCTCCGTCTTGTGGTGTCCATTGCGAAAAAGTTCATCGGAAAATCTCTTTCGCTTCTTGATTTGATCCAGGAAGGAAACATCGGGCTCTTCCGTGCGGTGAAGAAATTTGAATATCGTAAAGGGTTTAAATTCTCGACCTACGCCACATGGTGGATCCGCCAGGCCATTACACGTGCGCTTGCCGACCAAAGCCGCACCATTCGTATTCCGGTGCACATGGTGGAAACGATCAACAAATTCCAGCAGATTAACCGCCGGCTTATTCAGGACCTTGGGCGCGAACCGCTTCCGGAAGAAATTGCTGCAGAAATGGGCCAGCCGCTCGAGAAAGTACGGCACATTATCAAAATCTCGCAGGATACCGTCTCCCTTGAAACGTCGGTTGGAGAAGATGATGAGGATTCAACGCTTGAGGACTTCATTAAGGACGTTAAAAACGTATCACCGGATCGTGCAGCGGCATTGGAGCTTTTGAGCGATTACGTGAAGGATGTGACGCAGGATCTGACGCCGCGAGAACAAAAGATTTTGGAAATGCGCTTTGGATTGGAAGACGGAGTGTCGCACACACTTGAGGAAGTTGGAAAAGAGTTTGATGTGACGCGTGAGCGTATTCGTCAGATTGAGGCAAAAGCCATGGAAAAGATCCGCCAACACCCGATGGTGCGGAAGTTGATGGATTATTAGACATTGCTACTCAGACTTCCGTTTGCGGATGTAGAAGTACACGAGAACGGAGAGAGCCGCGGCGAAGAAGCACCACACCGAGGTGTAAGCCTCCAGATAAAACAACCAAGAAGCCGCAACCGATGCGAGCAGAACGGCTCCGAACCATTTCACGTACTTATCTGTTGAGAGGAAGAGTGGAAGGTGGATCGCAAAAAGATAGAGAACCGACATCGTGCCGCGCAGCGGGAAGAAGATATGATAATCAATGTGCCTGCCCGTGACCGCCACAGATAGCGGGTACAGAAATAGCATAGCGAGCAGATAGAGCGTGATTGCGGCTCCGTAAGGAATGATCCACTTCAGGATTTCTTTTCGCTTTTCTGATTTTTCCGTGGCAAAAGAGATGTATGGGATGAGGCTTGGCCAGATTAAGAACGCAAAGAGAAGAAAACCGTAGCCTAGCACCGTGCTCTCCAGACTCGGTTTAGGCACAACCCATTGTAACCCTTCAATGAATTGCTGAATTGCGAACCCCAGCGGGATAAGCGCTGCGATCTTCAATTTCTTCGGGGCGATTTTCCACGTGGCCGCACCAGCCGCGCCTAAACCAGCGCTTGCAATAAAACTCGCTTCTGCACAAAAACACATAGCGCGGGTATTTTACCCTTCCGTGGTCACGCCGTCGAAGTGTTCCTCAACTTCGTCCGCTTTTGTGCGATGAACCGTGCCATCTTTGTGCTCTGGAGGCGAGTACACAGAATAGAGCTTCAGCTCGCCGTCTCCCGTGTTAATAAAGTTGTGTTGCGTGCCGGCAGGAACCACAACCGCAAAATCATCTTTCAGTTCATGCTCCACACCGTCCAAAATCGCCTTTGCCGATCCCTGCTCGATCCTAATGAATTGATCCAAGTGGTGCGTTTCCATTCCAATCTCTTCACCCGGCTGAAGGTTCATGAGGACGAGCTGGCTATTTTTTGCCGTGTACAGCACGCGACGGTAGTCCGTGTTTTTTAGCGTCTCTTCTTCAATGTTTACAATGTAACCTTTCATATTTGTTGATATTAATTCGATTACATTCAGCATAACGCCGCTGTGGAATCTCGTAAATAACACTTGACAATCGCGGAAAAATAGCGTAGCTTCGCATTGATTTCGCATGAGCGGATCAGGATTTGATCCTTTTCAAGGAGAAGGAAGATGGGACAAGCAAAACTGACGATTCGGCTTCAGAGGCCACTCAGCTCGGAAGAGATGCGGGCTCTGACCTGTTTGTGGGCTATCGTGAAGGGCCCGGATGCCCCGATGGCCTACGATATGCGCTGCCATGCAGTTTCCGTCGAGTACACCGGGCCTCGAGAGCTTTTCGAAAAGTTCTTGGGGGTGGTTGAAGATTTCGCCTGGCTAGACGAAGTCTATGCGGACAACCGCGCGGCACTCCGAGAAAACGGGTGGTATCCCCAGCCGGGTCAGGAAACGGTGGACTTCGACAACCTCCTCAAGGACTTCTTCGGCAGCGTCGACTTCGAGCTGGAGGATGTCTAGCCTCAACACACCGGCTACGTGGCCACTCGAACGCCCCAACTCACTCGGGGCGTTTTGTTTTATAAAATAAAAAAGCCTCGGCCACGTCCGGAGTTCGAACGTTTGACCGAGGCAAGAGAGGATCACGGCGACGCCTCCGCGCGTCGTGACTGAAAGAGTGCAAGAATGGCGACGAAGCCGTTCCCGAGGATGCCGTTTACGACTGGATAGGCGAGTTCGGGCCACGAGTACGTCTGCGAAGACAGGATTCCCGCGATCGAGAAGACGTACGAAAACGTCGCCAAGAACCAGGGTAACGGCTTTTCGCGCGCCGTTTCCATGAGAAGCGCACGGATCGTTGGGATGAACGAGATGATGTACGCAGCCTGCAAGCTCACATTTGCGATTACCGCGCTTCCAGTCGTCTTCCATACCACGCACACGGCGATCGCCAGTACGAGGCAGACCTTGTCAGTCAACGCCAGTTTCTGGAACCGACCTTTGGCGAAAGAGTAGAGGAAGATTACGCTCAACCCCGCAGTCGCCAGAATTACGTACAGCGATTTCCACACGCTTCCTTCGACAACCAGGAAATACGTGACGAGGTTGATGAGGCCAATGACGAGCCAAAGCGACCATGTAGCCGGATTCGGCTCGGACTCACCGTCACGCACCTGCTTGAAGTAGGTCACGAGTGTCACAAGGATCAGCAGATTCCCGATGATGAAAAAGAGCTTACTCAACACGCACCTCCTTACGCCGTGCTAGTTCGCGATCCATTCGAAGTACCACAGAAGCCAAATCGCGGAGACGACTCCCCAGCACGCCGCGTTTACAACTTCACTGGCCAAAAGCCAGTATCGGTTTTTGTCCCACTTTGCCTCCCCGTGCGTAAACACCAAGTGGAACATGCGGATCCAGATGTTGAGGTTCCCCATAAGCACCGACACACCAGGGAGTCCGGAGCCACCATCCATCGCAACCTTCACGCCCAACAATAGCTGCGGAGCGCCGCGTGTCGCCATTGCGAACTGGCTTTTTGTGATGGGGTCGGAAATGTCCGAGCCTCGCCAGCGTCGCCACACGTAGACAAACAGCACATTAGCGGCGGTGACCGCTATCGTTACGGTATCGTTTGTATCCCAGCGATACATCCCGCGGTAGAGGATCAATGCGATATGGACCGCTGTCAGCACAATCCACATGCCGTACACAAATACAGCTTGCCTGGCCTTTCTGCTCGGCTCCGCTCGGAGTGCCGCTACTGCAAGAGACTCCTGAAGAAAGCAAAACGCGAAGAGAATGAGCATGAAGGAGAGACTTACGCCGCCGATGTCGGTCCAGTTTCGAACCATCATCGGGAGAATGAGCATAAGCCCTCCAATAACTTGAACAGCGAACAACAAATCAGCGCCGTACGTTGAAAGGAGCGACTCCCGAGAACGGGTGTCCTGATGCTTGGTCGTAACGTTGCTCAAGACGAGCCTCCGTTTTCGAGTTTCGGCTCTCCCTGCCGTAGGGGTCGAAATGACGATTTAACCTATATAAAAATGCTCGAGATGTCAATCAGCGGCTGTTTCCTTTCCCATCAAATCTGCTACGCTGGGCGGCGTAAGAATTAACGTAACTTTTATGAAAAAAACAACGTGCAAAGAACTTCGCGGAGCATGTGACGCGGAGATTGTTGGTGCAACGCCCGAGGAGATGGGGGAGAACTCTAAAAAACACGTGATGGAAATGGTGCAAAGCGGCGATCAGGCGCACATGGATTCGATCGAGGCGATGAAGTCGCTTAGTCCGGATCAACAAATGAAGTGGTACGAAGATTTTATGAATAACTTCGACGCGCTTCCAGAGGCATAAAAAGAAACGCCGGCTCTCGATGAGACAGCCGGCTGTTTGTTACGCGCCAAAGGAGCGAGAAGGGGATTAATGCTTGAAAAGCGGCGGGTCAAGGAGGTGTAATCGGGATATTGCCAGAAATCACAATTCTTGTTACCATTCGCGCGTTCAGAATTGACCATTCCGAGGTAGCTCAGCGGTAGAGCAGTGGACTGTTAATCCATTGGTCGTGGGTTCGAATCCCACCCTCGGAGCCAGCAAGAGACCTGCCATGCGGCGGGTTTTTTGTTATAAAATCCCGTGCTAAAGTCTATGCAATTAAATCCGTAGCCCCATTTTTATGAAAAACCCAATGGTTCACTTTGAAATCCCGGCAGATGACCTTGATCGCGCAAGCGATTTTTACACCAAAACATTCGACTGGAAAATCAAGAAGGTCGACATGCCGTCGGAAGGCTCAACCGAAGGCCAGCCGTACTACATGGTCTACACAACGGAAATTGATGAGAACAACATGACCAAGACGCCGGGCGCCATCAACGGGGGAATGATGAAGCGTCAAAATCCGGGTCAGGTCTTTACCAACTACATCAGCACCAACTCGATTGATGAAAGCCTGAAACAGGTAGAGGCCAACGGCGGAAAAACAATGATGCCGAAAACGGAAATCGGCCCGAACATGGGATGGATCGCCATGTTTACCGATACCGAAGGGAACGTGATGGGGCTCCACGAGATGTCGGAGGAGATGAAAAAGTCGGAGGAGTTAAGGAAAAACGAAGCATGAAAAATCGAGAGCCAAATTATCGCGGGCTGTATGTCATCGGGATCTCATTCATCGCAATTGGAACGTCCCTCATAAGCACACAGCCAAAATCAGCCGGAACCGCATTCATTGCTCTTGGTGGTGTCTTTTTGATCGTTGCGTTAAAGAACAAAGAGAAGTGGACGAAGTGACAAATAATCCTTTAAACATATGAAACCCACAAAAACACGGCTCATTGTAGCCGCAGTCCTGCTCGCAGCTCTTGCATTCCTTGTTTATAAGACCGTTGCGCAACGCGCGCCATCCGACGGACTCATGCTTCCGGAAGAAGATGTTTCCGCAGATGTACCCGGCGGCGCCTCAACTCTGCTTGTTGGCAACAATGCCATTGCCGTGTTTAGCCAACCGGCCGGAGAGTCCGTGGCAACAACGTTGGTCATTCTGGAAGATGGGGGATACGTGGTTCTTCACGAGTCCACGAACGGCGTTCCGGGCGCAATCATCGGCTCCAGCGAGTACCTTTCGGCAGGCGCGTACGACAAGCTTGAAGTTTCCTTTGATACACCGCAGGAAAACGGGCAGGAGGTGATTGCCATGCTTCATCGTGACAACGGCGACCAAGTGTTTAACGCAGGCGATGATGCCGCGGTTGTGGAAAATGGTGGCCCTATTTTCACCGTGTTTCAGCTTAATTCAGAGGCAGAGATCCCTTCAGAAATCGCGCTTTAGATAAAAGCGACCGAACATACAAAATACCGTCTTGTGGCGGTATTTTTGTTTCCAAAGCCGAGTACCTTGCATTACAAAGTACTATCTGCTACGCTTTCACCAATCCCGTTATGGCAGACATCCGCGAAATCGTAGAAAACACAAAAGCCCAAATGCGAAAGGGCGTACTTGAGTATTGCGTCTTGCTCATCCTCTCAAAAGAGCCGCAGTATTCTTCGGATATTTTGTCGACCCTGAAAAAAGCCAATCTTTTGGTTGTTGAGGGGACGCTGTATCCGCTCCTGAACCGTTTAAAGAAAGCGGGTTTTGTGAAATATGAATGGGAAGAATCAAAATCCGGACCGCCACGCAAGTACTATGCGCTGACGGAGATCGGGGAGAGTGTAAAGAAACAATTCGCCGAGTCGTGGGGCGACCTTTCAAAATCAATCAATCGCATCACCAAATTATATGAATAAGACCGTCACCATCACGCTCCAAGGAGTTGTGTTTACGCTTGAGGAACAAGCCTATGCAGAGCTCGCCGGGTACCTTGATGCCATTCAGGCACAATTTGGCCCGGAGAACCAAGACGTTATTCAAGAAATTGAGCTGCGCATTGCCGAGATTTTTCAAGAACAATTTCTGAAGGATAAAACCGTGATTACTGAGGCGGATATCGCTGCATTGAAAGAAATCATGGGTGAGGTCCACGATTTTGCGGATGAGGAGCCGCCAAAACAGACCAAAAAACAGGCAAAACGTTTTTATCGCGACGGGGAAGACAAGATCATCGCCGGTGTGGCGTCCGGAATCGGCGCGTACTTTAATATTGATCCAACCATCGTCCGCATCGCCATGGTCATCGCGCTTGTGACCGGCGTCTTTTCCGGCGCCGTGATTGTGATGTATCTCGTGCTGTGGATGATTACCGACGAGGCCGACACGCTCACGGAACGGATGGAAATGCGCGGCGAGCCTGTGACGATCGAGTCGATTAAGCGAAAAGCAAACGAAGCCGTGGAGTCGGGAAAAGCATTTGTCGAAAAAAAAGCCCATTCAAAAGAGGCTAAAGACTCGAAAAAAAAAGTGAAGGGCTTCTTTGAACAACTTTTTAGCGCTTTTGGCCGCGTCTTTTGGAAGATCATAAAAGTGCTTCAGGCTCTTGCAATCGCGATCAGTAAAATTATCGGCGTCGCATTTTTGATTGGCGGCACCATCGGCATCTCGGCCGCGCTGTTTGCCGCAGGCATGTTTCTGTTTTTCCCGGATTCCGCGCATCACAACCTTGGATTTGAATTACTCGGAAGCAATATCGACTACACCATTCTCACCGCATCCGCCGCGCTCGTGGCTCTGATTCCGCTCCTGTTTCTGTTCATCTTTGGATTTCGTTTGTTGAAAACAAAGTTTGTTTTTCCGCTTTCCGCTTTTGTGATTTTACTGCTCCTTTGGGGTGCGGCGATTGCCTCAACCGCCTTGTTTGCCGTGAAGATGATTCCGGAAGTTCGACGCCATCTTGAAATTGAGGAATATGTCTCCCTTGATGTGGAGAACGCAACGAGCACACCGACGGACACCTCCATGTCACCGGGTGAGACGAGCTCGACACGGGAATCAAGTGGTACGTGACATCCAAAAAAGACCGTGCTAAAAATAGGGTTCCTATGAAACCCTTTTTGATTTTGCAGCTGCGGCCAAACGATGCCGCGGCAGACGGAGAATTTCATGCGTTTTTAAAGTACGGCGGGCTCACCGAGGACGACGTCGTTCGTATTCGCATGGAAAAAGATTCGTTGGATGACATCAATCTCGATGACTACGCCGCCGTGGTTGTTGGCGGGGGTCCGAGTGACGTCTGTAACCCGGAGGAAAAAAAATACGACTATCAAAGGGCGTTCGAGGCAAAGCTCCTTCCGCTCATTGCGGAAATTATCCGTCGCGACATGCCGTATCTTGGCGTGTGCTACGGACTCGGCGCGCTTTCAACGGTTGCCGGCGGAAAGGTCTCGAAAGAGAAATACGCCGAATCTGTGAGCGGAGCCGACGTTATGCTCACGGAGGAGGGGCAGAAAGACCCGCTTCTTGCCGGACTCCCTAACCGCTTCCGCGCGATCCTTGGCCACAAAGAGGCGTGTCAGAATGTTCCGGAAGGCGCGGTGCTTCTTGCATCGACCGAGGCGTGCCCCGTGCACATGATTCGCATCAAACACAACGTGTACGGCGTTCAATTCCACCCGGAGCTGGACGTGGAAGGGATTTGTACGCGCGTGGATGTATACAAAAATGCGGGCTACTTCCCGCCGGAAGAGGCGGAGCCGCTCAAAGCTCAGCTCATGAAAGAGGAAGTAACCGTGCCGGTGAAGATCATGAAGCGGTTTGTGGACATGTACCGTAACGGAGGGAAATGATCTAAACTAAAAACATGCTGAACGACTATATCAAGTACCTCAAAGACAACCCCGAGGGCTACTGGTTTAAACGAAAGCTTTACGGGTGGGGATGGGTTCCGGTCACGTGGCAAGGCTACGCGGTGGTATTTGCGTTCATCCTGTTTATCTTTTTCATCGCGAACCGGTTTTTGACGCAGGATCGTGTGGAAGAGTACTTTGCCGCGTTGGTTGCGGCTGCGGTTATTTTGATTGCGATCTGTTGGAAAACCGGAGAACCTCCACGTTGGCAGTGGGGAATCAAAGACGCGGAGCGGAAGAAGCTGAAAACAGAAGAGTAGAAAAAGACACGTCAGGTTGACTTTTTCTGAAATTCGTGCTGTAATCGCGACGTCGTCAACTCGCACCAAGGAGGAGAGATGGAAAATTATAGCGGTGACAACCCCTTTGCAGCGCTTTTTGGCCTTGTGCTGCTACTCGTGCTCATGGCTCTTCACTGCAGCCAACAGGAACAGGAGGGCTACAGGCCTCCGGTGGAAGTGCCGGAACCCTAGCGTCACACTCGACGCGTCAACGACGCCGCTCATCACTCGATGGGCGGTTGTTCTTTATGGTTGCATCGGCGAGGCAAACGGGGTGTAATATCGCCATGAACATGCAACGTGATATTGAATTGTTATACGAAATCGGCTCACTCCGAAACGTTCCGCGCGGATGGCGCCAGCATCTTGGCATGGACTGCGCGAGCGACTTGGAGCACACCATGCGTGTGTGCTGGCTTGCTCTCATTATCGCCCGACGCGAAGGGGATGTGGACGAGGCAAAAGTGCTTAAAATGGCGCTGGCGCACGACATTGTTGAAACGCGAACGTCTGACCACTCGTACGTGCAAAAAGTGTACGTCAAAGAGGTGGATGAAGACGGAGCGGCGCGTGACATGTTTCAAGACACGGCGATCCAGGATTTTTACGACGTGATTCACGAGTACGAGGAGCGCGAGTGCAAAGAGGCTAAAATCGTGAAGGACGCAGACAATTTAGATATTGATTTGGAACTGAAAGAGATGGAAGAAAAGGGGAGCCAACTCCGTAAAAAGAAACAGCTTTTCCGCGATCGGATTCGCGCCGAAAAACTATACACCGACACCGCGCGGCAGATGTGGGATGAGATTCAAAATTCCGACCCGGCTTCGTGGCACTTGAGCATGAATAAATGGCTTAAAATCCCGGAAGCGGGTTCGTGATGCATGCGTTTGCCAAAACGGAAGTCGCAGATGATGCGCTCTTTTGGTCCGGAAACGAACCACCTATCCGAGGAGGCTGTGGAGCGAATGAAGCGCACAGTTGAAAGACTGAAGAAGATTGAGCGCCCGAAGATTGTTCAGGATCTTCAGCACGCGCTGTCGCTCGGAGATTTTTCGGAGAATGCGGAGTACCATGACGCGAAACACCGACTCTCTAAAATAGACGGGCGCATCTTTTCGCTTGGCGAGCGGATTAAAAACGCGATCATCATTCCAAAAGGCGGGGAGGGCGATGGGATTATCTCGCTTGGGTCCACCGTTGAGGTGGAGGTAAACGGGGAGACGAAGACGTACACGATCCTTGGTCCGCAAGAAGCCGACCCGTCACGCGGGCACATTTCGCACCTCTCACCGCTCGGCTCGCAGCTCATCGGACGAAAGGCCGGCGAGACGGTGGAGATCACCATGCCAAACGGCGACGTACGAGCCATGGCTATCATTTCCGTTGAATAACATATGCTCACACACGCTGAAGAGAAGAAGATTCGATCATTGCAGACGAAGAAGGGCCGCCGCGAACACGGGCTGTGCTTGGTGGAAGGTCAAAAGGTGATTAATGCGGCCGGGAAACGGGTTGTGGAGACATTCACCGCCAACGACACAAAGAACTTTGCCAAGCTCGTGACAACCGTGACACCGCAAATGGTTGCGGGAATCGCACGGATCCCCGAGTGGTCGCTGAAAGATGTTCTGAAACGGGATGTCGTTGTTGTGTTGGATCATGTGCAAGATCCGGGCAATGTTGGTGCGGCGCTTCGACTCTGTCTTGGCTTTGATGCCGGGCTTATTTTTATCAATTCCGCAGATCCAACGAGTCCTAAAGTGATTCGTGCGTCTGCAGGCGCCATGTTCATTGCGCCGTGGGTCCAAATTTCTGAACAAGAGACGCGAGATATCTTGGAAGACAAAAAGATTCATGTTATCCGACTTGAGAAACGAAAGGGCTCAAAGTCCATTCGAGATTTCAACGTAAAAAAACCGCTCGCACTCATCATCGGCTCCGAAGGGCAGGGGATACAGCTTGAAACTCCGGGCGCAACGTCAATTCACATTCCGCACAACTCAAAGCTGGAATCACTCAACGCCGCAAGCGCGCTCGCAATCGCACTATTCAACTTTCGTGGATGAGAGACTTGACATTTCACAGAAATTTGATAGGGTCAAAAAGCGTTTTTCACACAACATAGAACGGAGGAGAGATAATGAGTTGGTTGTTCTTTGAGGACAGGATTACTGAGGCGCGAATCGAAGCACTCGTTACAACACTCAAGCGATCCGGGGTGCGGCCGCAGATCGTCATTGATTCCCCGGGTGGTGAATTCACGTTTTTCTCGACACGAGCCCGTGGCTTGCAACAACGTCGAATCACCATGCTGGCAGGAACAGTGGGGTCGGCGGCGAATGTACTCTACCTTCTCGGGTGCAGAAGACTTGCGTTTCGTCAATCAACCTTTTGGTTCCACGAGGTCCTGACTGCTGTCGAGGGGAGGGTAATCACTATTTGTGATTTTGAGCGCTACTCCCAATTCCGAGAGCAAATGGCTGCGGAGCAACGAGAGATGCTGGAGCAATGGGAGCACCAGGCTCGCACCGCTCAAGATTGGGTCGCAAGCTTCTTAGCCGACGCTTCCGGAACACGAAAGCCGTTCATTCTCGACCTCATGAGACAAGAGGTCGTTCTAAGCGCACAAGATGCGTTGAGGTACGGAATCGTTCACGAGATCGTGCCGGACGACTTTCTTCAAGTCTCCTAACATCATTCCGAACCTTTTTCTCAGCACACGAGTGCGCAGCCCAGACTTAGTGTCTGGGCTTTGTGTTAAAATAAAGTGACTATGCAGCTTTCAGACAAAGAGTGGAAAGAGAAACTCACCGACGAGCAGTATAAAATTCTGCGTGAGAAAGGAACGGAAGCACCGTTTACCGGAAAGTACGTGGATATGCACGAAGATGGAATGTACCACTGCGCCGCATGCGGTGCGTCGCTGTTTTCATCCGACACAAAGTTTGAATCCGGCTCCGGATGGCCGAGTTTTTATGACGCGGCTAAATCCGATGCCGTTGAATTGCATGATGATACCTCTATGGGAATGAAGCGTGTCGAAGTGGTCTGCAAAAAGTGCGGCGGTCATTTGGGACACCTCTTTGACGACGGCCCAAAAGACAAAACCGGAAAACGCTTCTGTATCAATTCCGCCGCTCTCAACTTTAAACAAAAATAAACGTGTTATTATTCCATGCGTATGAATTGTAAAAAAAGCATCATGTACGGTATCGCCCTTTGGGTGATTATTTTTGTTGAGGTGTCGATCCTCGGCTTTATTCCACAGCTTGCACGCGTAGGGGAGCATGGCTTCGAATTTAATTCACTCGGTCAATGGATGTTCATCACGGTTACGGCTGTGACTGCATTTTTTGTGGGGACGCATTACTTCCACAAAGAGAAAAAACGAGAGCTTGTAGATGGTATCGTCGCGTTTCTTCCCGTGTTGCTGACGGGACTCGTGCTGGATATTGCCATCACGGTTCCGTTTTTTGTGAAGGATTACGCCGCGTTTTTGTACGATCAGATGCTGTGGCTCTCGATCTTATTCTCATGGGGAACGTTTGCCGTCTCTGCACCTGTACGGCTTGGAATGAAATCCAAAAAACGAAAGAACTAAGGAGGAAACAAAAAACAGACCTTGAGGGGTCTGTTTTTGTATCTAGAGCTTGCCCTTTTCTTACGACTCCTGATTTTGCGACAGGTCGCGGTCAAACGTGCAGTCTGTGTTGAATTTGATCCAGAATCCCGCTTCTTGGATGCGGAACGAGATGTCGTCTTTATCATAGACGATGGTCGCCACAGCTTCCTCTGCCGCGCCTTTTTCCACCGCAACGTCCCACATTTCTTTAAGCGTGCAATACGGCATGGGAACGAATTCGTTATAGCGCGCGGTTTTTGCCGGCAACGCCTCACGCACCATGCCTTTATTGACGTACTGGTAGTCTTGGACGCCGCCTCCATCTACAGAAAAGGTTCGCGCCGTTTTGCCTGGGTTTCCAACTTTTACTCCAACCGGAATCCACCACTGGGAATCTGCGCCGCTCGGAGGTGCGCTCTCCGGTCGCTCGGTTGGAACAACAAAATCATAATCTGCGATTGGTGAGTAATCCGCCTCAAGATCCATGGTGCCGTCGCGTCGCACGTGCTTGATATTCATACGGAGCAACTTCGCATCCTCCCCGGCAAAGACGGCAACGTCCGCGAGAGAGGCGATCGGATCATAGGCATTCAAATCTCCCGGCGGTACCTCGGTGTTTGCAACATAGGTTCCTGTGAGGCGGGGGAAAATAATAGCCGCCGCAACCGTTGCCAAAGCAACGAGCCCGATAACAAGAAGCAGGGGTTTCAGCCCAATCATCTTAAAAAGACCGGCGCCGGTTTTAAACGGATCATTTGAAGGTGGCTCTTTGGAGCCGGGATTCTTAGAAATATTGATCTCCATACTTTGAGACAAAGTGATACATTACTTATACTTATCCTAGTCTTAACACATTTTCTTACTTTTCACACCATGCCCACCCTTCCGCTCGGTACCACCATCAAGACCATCGGTGAATTGCTCGTGGCCTATACCGTGCTCCGCGTTCACCATCGCGTGATGCACGAACATAAAATCGATAAAGCCGTTTTACTTATCATGAAGCGCGAGCAGACATATGCACTCTTCGGCGTTGTCTGCATCATCATCGGTTACGTGCTTGAGATCAATCTTTTGTAAACAAAAACACCTCCAGCAAAACTGGAGATGTTGTTGTCTGTAAGATCCGAGGATCTTACGCAGCAGCTTCTTCGCCGCCTTCTGCAGCTTCTTCTGCAGGTGCATCCGTTGCAGGTGCTTCGGTTGCAGGAGCCTCTTCCGTTGCAGGCGCGTCCGTTGCCGGTGCGTCTGTCTGAGGCATGTTGTCATCCATGTTCATCATATGCGTCTGGTTGACTTAACGAATAAATCCAGGGCATTGATTTGCACTGGAACGAAGAAACCATACAGCATTTTTCCTTTCTTGTCAAATCATTTACGATAGAGTCACTATGGCTACAGAATTTCAGACCCGGGTGTTTAACGCGGTGAAACAGATCCCGAAAGGGGAGACACGGACGTACAAACAAGTTGCAGAAATGATCGGGCAGCCCGGCGCCTATCGTGCAGTTGGAAATGCGCTTAACAAAAACCGAAATCCCGAGGTTCCATGCCATCGTGTGGTGCGGTCAGACGGCGACACCGGCGGATATGCATGGGGA
>JBNLCE010000001.1:106117-197399 GCA_050303655.1 Patescibacteria group bacterium
GCCAAGAAAAAGAAACGATTACAAGAAGAGGGCGCCATCGCCGTCTTCGCGTTTCTACTGCTCCTCGGAGTTCCGCTTGGAACATCGGCGCAGTCACTTGATGAAACATTCATTCGACCTCCGGAGGTCAAAGTGTGGTCGGGAGACGTAAAACCACAAAATGCCTTTCTTGGACTTCCGGCCAATGCGCAGACCGGCGGATATATTGCCAGCGGTGACGTGAATGCGGATGGTGCGGATGAGATCGTGGTTGGAGCGGGAGAAAGCACAAATCCAATCATTCAAATCTTCACGCAGGAAGGTCGCTTGCTCGGGACGTTCTATGCCTACGACGCCAGTATGCGCGGCGGAGTACGTGTAGCCGTTGGTGACGTGAACGGCGATGGGCTTGCGGAGATTGTTACCGCACCCGGAGCGGGGTATCCGTCTGACGTTCGCGTGTATTCGCACAAAGGCATTTCGCTCCCACGTACCGAGACACTCGCGTATTCATCCAACTTTCTGGGCGGCGTGCATCTTGCAACGATCGATCTAAACGGCGATGGAAAAGAGGAGATCATTACCGCACCCGGACCGGGCGGAGGGCCTCACGTTCGCGTGTTTGACGGGCTGATGAATAACCTCGGCCTCGATTTTTTTGCCTACGACCCCGGGATGCAGGACGGCGTCGTGCTTGCTGCGATCCAATCACCCGAAGGCCCGAGCATTGTGACGGCAATTGAAAGCTGGGACATGCCGATTGTAAGCACGTGGGTCATGACACCAAATAAAGACGGCATCCGCATTGCCACAGAGTTTCTCGCCTTTGATATTACCTCGCAAAACGGATTGCGCGTGGGCGCATTCGACATTGATAACGACGGTAACGACGAGATCGTAGCGGCACGAAACGGAGGAGCCTGGCCCGAAGTCCGCGTGTTTGACCGATGGGGTACGCGCATTGGGGCATACCTTCTGCAGGATCCAAACTATCGCGGCGCCATGTCATTTGCGCAATTGAAATCGCATGGAGATCAAAAACCGGAGCTTGCCGTGATTCCAACCGCCGCCGTGGTGCGAGGCCCGCTTGATTCGCAGAAATCAATCATCGTGGATATTTCCGAGCAACGACTCTACGCCTACGAACGCGGGAAGTTGGTGAAATCGTTTTTGATTTCATCCGGGCTTTATCGCTTCCCAACACCCGTGAACTGGAACACAAGCGTGAAAGCCAAAATTCCCATCAAAGACTATCGATGGTCGTATGGCGTGAATCATCCGGATAACTACGATCTTAAAGATGTTCGGTTCAATTTAAATATTGGCGGGCCGTTCTACATCCATTATGCGTATTGGCATAACAACTTTGGGCATCGCATGAGCCACGGGTGTGTGAATGTGAACCTGGAGAACTCGGAGTGGATTTACAACTGGGCAGACGTCGGCACGCCTGTGCAGACCGTTCCGTAAAAATCACGCATCCCGTACCACGAGTCACTCTGTCATCCTGAGCGTAGCCGAAGGATCTTCCGATTTGTGACTTTTAGATTATTCACAAAATTGAAGATCTTTCGACTCACTCCGTTCGCTCAAGATGACAGACGTTAGGGGTGGGATAAAAGTCAATAACACTTGACAGAATGGCTGTTTTTTGATATAAAGAGGGCGTCAAAAAAGCCTAATCTTGGGCTCAAAGACAAGGTTTTTGTCCCTTTGGGACTTTGGTTTTCACAATCAACAAGGAGCGGGAAGATGCAGTATATCGATCTCAACGAGGCGCTGGAGCTCTTGAACATGGGTGGCTGGCGGATTCACGGTGGGCGCTACGGAAAAAAGGAGGGGTGCAAGGACGAGATCGTGACCGGTGCCGAAGTGGTCGGAGATGTGCTCATGCTGAGGCATGATCGCAAGTCGATCGCCTCCGCCAACTCCATCAAGCTTTCTTGCAAAGTCGAAGGAGGCAGAGACCCACACCGACTTACCCTCGAAGGCCCAGCGCCGACCAAGGAGCAACGAAAGAAGTCTGACGGAGGTGGCTGGCATCATGTGCAACGGATCCGACCGCTCATCATCCTCATCCAGGACGAGATTCAGGAGGAGGCTCGACGCGCGGAGCTGGAGCGGCGAGAGCGAGAGGAGCAGGCCGCGCGGATCGACATGGAGAGGACGGCACAAAAGCTGAAAGTGGAACGCGAAACGGAAATCAGGAGCTTCTTCCGTCGTCAGCGCACCCTCCTCACTCGCGCGCCGCTGGTGGACATCCGGTTCGTCAACGGAAGCCTCGTACTTGAGTTCGAAGGCGGTCACCGCCTCTCCGTCTCAGCCGAGGGCGAAGACTACGGCGGCCACTGTCCCAAATACCTCAGCATTCATGGAGGTGACGACCACATCGATCTCTTGGTCGAGTAGAGAAGGCCTCTGCAAATACCTCACGACCGCCCTTGGGTACCTCACCCTCGGGCGGTTTTGATTTTGGGTAAAAGTCAATAACACTTGACAGAATGGCTGTTTTTTGATATAAAGAGGGCGTCAAAAAAGCCTAATCTTGGGCTCAAAGACAAGGTTTTTGTCCCGTTTTACGGGAATGATCTTTCAACATTTAACGAGGATTCCGCACGGAATCCGGGAGGAGCAACAAATGGCGCGATTCCGCGACAAAGACAGGTTTCTGAAGTGGCTGAACGAGGACGTGGTCATTCGTCGGGATGCCGATGGGGAACACACCCTCGAAGAGCGACCCGATGTGGAGAGAAGGTCCGGCGGTGGTCAACTCGTACTGCCGACTGAACACGCTGGCCGTCTCGTCTGGGCCGTCGAGTGTGACGTTGTGCTAGAGGGAGCATGTGCCGATATGCCATCAGGTTATGATGAGATGGGGCGCAGATATGACGAAGTACGATATCCCATGGGGTTCGACATGCGTCATGCCGACGAACCCGAGGACGCACCGCGCCGTTCCTGGCTCCATAAGTCGCTCCGAGTGGGGCGCCACGCCGAAGCTATCAACATCACGGTCTTTGCAGGGTGCTGTAACAGCTACCCTCAAGAATACCGAGAGCTGATCCAGCGACTCTTCCCGAAGAGGAAGTGGACATTTGTTCCCGTACCGGATCTGTGCGGAAATATCTCCAACAAGGCCACCGCCATCGCAGACAGCTTTGTCCGCGCAGGCGCACTCCACGTCGACGACTCGTCGTCAATCTAGACGGATTGAATCCGTACACGACCGCCCCTGGGTACCTCACCCTCGGGCGGTTTTGATTTTGCTCTAATACATAGCCCCTAATACCTAAAACCTGTGATATACTTTCTGCATGCCAAGGAGGAAACGCCGTCGATGGAAATCGATCACGCGAATTTTTGCATCCAAATCAAAAAAGCATGAAGGCACGCCCGCATTGTGGGCGGCTCTTACGTTACTCGCGTTTCCCATCATCCTCTTTGTTGCCGACGCCGCTGGAATTTCTCCGCTATGGTCGTTCGCGCTCGGCGTGCTTGGAAGCCTCTGTGTTCTCGCCGCTGAAATCTTGATCCGCGGACGCATGTGGATTTTTGAAGACCACTACGTGGAGCGGCTCCATCATCCGCGCACGCCGATTCGAATCTTGTTTGTTGCGGCCGGGGCGCTCCTCATCCTCGAAACCGCCCTTATCATGACCGTTGCCCTCAACCGAAGTGCAGACGATGCGCTCCTCGGGTTGGTTCTTCGAAAAGAATGCGCGGCAACGGGAGACCAATACGCACAAGACCTGTGCCTCTTTTTGCGTGGGCAACCCGTACCGGACAAACAACTGACCGACCGCATGACTCCGCAAGAAAAAGATCCGCTCGGATTTGCACTTCGGTCGCATGCAGCAGAGACGTGGTTTCCGGAGGAGGCGCTCGTGACCTGCGCGTATCGCAAAATCGACCAGCTTTTGGAAGGGGAGACGTACGTGCGTCATGCGAGCCTCATGCTTTGCACAGCGTGGGAACTGGATACCAATCAGATGCTTCACGTCAAAACCTCACGCGCCGCGTACGTAGGCGCGCATCTCATGAAGGAGCGGAGTGGGCTCTACACGGTTTTCGCATGGTCGGATGACCTGTATCGTGATGCATGGGGAGAGGCGCTTGGCCCCATTGCCACGCGCGCAGAGCGGAAAGCGCGTTCACTTTCGCTTTTGGAGGAGTTCCGGCTTGCCTTGAGTGCCGAAACGCTTGGACGCGCTCAAGCGGCCATTCAACAATAATATGCGATACGTACTGATCTTCGCCGCGCTTCTTACGCTGGGCGCCGGATGCGGGAATAAAGCCGGCAGCACGGAAACGTCAGGCCTTCGTCAGCCTGCGCCGGCTGCCGCGCCACAAACTGCACCGGAAATTCCGCCGGAAGCCAAAAACGTTCCGCGGCCGTATTAACGTGGAACGTGAATCGTGGATCTTGTATTTTACGTTCTACGATCTACGCCTTACGATCTACGAATATGAAACTCACATTCTACGGAGCCGCGCGTGAAGTGACGGGCTCGTGTACGCTCGTGGAGACAAAACGCGCGCGGATTCTTGTGGACTGCGGGATGTTTCAGGGTTCAAGCGTGGCAGATTCCAAAAACTACAAAGAGTTTGATTTTGATCCTTCGAGCGTCGATGCCGTGTGCGTGACGCATGCGCACTTAGATCATTGCGGTCGTCTGCCCAAGCTCCTCAAGGAGGGGTTTGGCGGAAAAATCTACATGACTTCGGCAACGAAGAACATTGCCGGCATCGTGATGGATGACGCGGAACACATCATGCAGGAAGATTTTGAGCGCAAAGGGCGGCCAAAGTTGTACGACGAAAAAGACGTTCAAAAAACACTCAAAAAAATCCAAGCAACCCCGTATCACAAGGAGATCAAGATCAAGGACGCCACCATTCGTTTTTTTGACGCAGGACACATCTTTGGAAGTTCATTTATTGAAATTAAAGAAAGCGGGGGAAAGACCGTTGTCTTTTCGGGTGACGTGGGAAATAAGGACGTGCCCATCATCCGCGAAACCGAAGCGATACAGCAGGCAGACATCCTTGTGACGGAATCCACATACGGCAACCGATTCCACGAAGGGAAGAAGGAGCGATACAGGGCGCTCACCGAAGCCATCACCACGACCATGAATCAAAACGGCGTGCTGTTGATTCCGGCGTTTGCCATTGAACGCACACAGCACCTTCTGTATGAGATCAACCATCTTGTGGAATCAGGGAAGGTGAAGTGCCAACGCGTGTATCTGGACAGCCCTATGGCCATCAAGGTGACAGAGGTCATGCGGAAAAATCCGAAGTATTACGATAAAGAAGCGCTGAGGCTTATTTCCGAAGGTGATGATTTTTTGGATTTTTCATGCCTCACACTTACACGTACGCGCGATGAGTCGAAGCAGATCAACACCGCACCAAAACCAAAGGTGATTATTGCGGGGTCGGGAATGATGAACGGAGGTCGGATTTTGCACCATTTGATTCGATATTTAGGTGATAAGACCACAACGCTCCTCATTATTGGATACCAAGCGCGTGGAACGCTGGGGCGACGGCTGTACTCGGGACAGAAGACCGTATCGATTTACGGAAAACGAATTCGTGTGCGCGCCAAGGTGAAAGCCATCGGAGCCTACAGTGCTCATGCCGACCAAAAGAAAATTCTCTCGTGGATTCGCGGCATTCCCCAAAAACCCCAGCTCGTGCTGTGCAACCACGGGGAAGAGGAATCAGCCGTTGCGCTCTGCACCGCGATTACGGATAAACTCGGTGTTGACGCCAAAGCTCCGCACTACGGTGAATCATTTGAGATATGACATGGTTTTTTGCAGCAATCTTGGGACACATCGCAAACGGCGGTGCGTTTATTATCGACAAAATCCTCCTGCAAAAAGCGTTTAAACGAAGCGCGACGTATGCAGGGCTGGTTGGGCTCTTATCGCTCTTTTCCATCGTAATCTACCCCTGGGTGGACTCGTGGCCCACAGGAGCGATGGTGTGGGTTGCGTTCGTGTCCGGCGCCACATTTATCTTTGCTCTTCGCGCATTCTTTGCATCACTTTCGCGTGCCGAAGCGAGTCGCGTGGTTCCGATTGTCGGTTCGCTCATTCCCATTTTCACACTTCTTGGCACATGGGCATTTTTGAACGAACGGCTATCGACCACACAAGGCATTGGCTTTGGAGTTCTCATTCTTGCCACCATTATCCTGTCGGGGAGCGGAAAAGCATCCAGACCGTCCGGAAAAGCCGTGGCGTTCTCCGTTATCTCCGCTGTTTTGTTTGCGGTGAGTTTTGTAACAGGAAAGGCGGTGTACGACGCATCCGGATTTCTTGGCGGATTTCTGCTCACGCGACTTGCGGCGGCAGGAACGGCCATTTTGATGGTGACGGTGCTGGATCCGTTTGCTGGGCGTGAAATTCTCTCTATCATCCATCCCAAATCACGCAGGGGAGCAAAGGTTGCAAAATCCGCGGCTGGTCTCGCTGTTGTTGGGCAATCCATGGGCGCGGGCGGCTTCATCCTCGTGCAGTTCGCCATCTCTGAAGGAAGCGCGGCGATTGTAAACGCGCTTCAAGCCGTGCAGTACACGTTGATCGTACTTGTTGCCTTTATCTTCCGTAAAAAAGCAAAGGCGCTTCTTGGCGAGCGCTTACATCGTTCGGTTGTGATACCAAAACTCTTTGCGATCGCGCTCACGGCCGTTGGCATGGCGCTCGTGGTGATGTAGCAGTGTATACTACCCACATGCTCCGACGTGATCGCATGTGGATTTTCTTACTCGCCGGCATTCCGATTTTGCTTTTCACCCTCATTGCGGGTTACTTGTTTATCGGCAAAGCCACCCCGTCCGACAACGTGGAGTACGGCGTGACATTCAGCGCGACATACGCAAAAGACCTCGGGATTGACCCGAACGCCGCACTGCGCGCCAGTTTGGATGATTTAGGGTTTCGTCGCTTCCGCATTCCCGCGTATTGGTCAGAACTTGAGCCACGGCGTGACTGGTGGAATTTTTCCGCACTGGACCGGCAGATCAATCTTATTGAATCTCGAGGTGGAACGATTGTCCTTGCGATCGGTGAAAAGGCGCCTCGATGGCCGGAATGCTGGGCACCGGATTGGTGGAAGGATGTGCCGCGTGAGGAACAAAAAGAGCGGACACTTCTTTATATTGAGACGGTGATGGCGCGGTACAAGAATCGAGAGGCGATTGTGGCGTGGCAAATTGAGAATGAGCCGCATTTTGATTACGGAGAATGCCCAAAACCGGACTTGAATTTTTTCCGACAGGAGGTTGAGCATGCGCGGTCAATCGACAGCTCGCGGCCGATTGTGACGACAGATTCCGGTGAGCTTTCGCTTTGGGCGACGTTTGGGAAGACGGTGGATGCACTTGGCGTGAGCACATACCGCGTGGTGCAAAACCCAACGATTGGAATTTGGCGATATTGGTTTGTGCCGCCGTATTTTTATGCAAAGAAAGCGGCGCTCACATCTGCACTGCGACCGGATGAAATTTACGTGAGTGAATTTCAAATGGAGCCGTGGACGCTTGAACCGATTTGGGAGGAGACAGACGAAGCACAATTTAAAACGTTTGACATTGAACAAATGCGATCCAACCTGCGCTATGCCGAGCGCATGCGGATGTCGCCCGTGGATTTTTGGGGCGTGGAGTGGTGGTATTGGATGAAGGAGGAGCGGGGGCATCCCGAATTTTGGGATGAAATGAGGGAGTTTTTGAGAGACTAATGAGATCACCCTCGTCCGATTCCCTCTCCGAGTACGCCGTTTTTCTGCTGAAAAACGTCTCCGTGAACCTGCAGGTTCAAGCCTCTCCGAAGAAATCGGGACTCGGCTTCATGGCATAAAGTTAACCCCCCCCCCTTAGGGTAAGGGGGAAGGAGGGGGGGGATAGATAAAGATTCAGGATCAGAAAGAAGAATTGCTAATGGAGTAATAAAAAAGCCCCGGGTGTTGAGAACACGCCGGGGCGGGGGGTGCGTCAGACGACGCTCGGAGCGAGAAGAGCAGAGACACAAGAAGGAGCGAACGGAGGAGGAGAAGGTGCGCGAAGGTGCGGAGGAGAGAAAATGGAGCCGACCCGCTTTTTTTTGTTACACGAGGCGGTGTAACGAAGCGACTATCAACCGACAGGCGGGTCGGCTCCGGCAGAGACGTCGTTGGCCGAGGGGGATCGGACCGGGAGTCAACGTCATGCTGTCCACATAGAACCATAAACCCCGTTTTTTGTCAATATTCTACTCGCTACCGACTACTCGCTACTCGCTAGTCCGTATGTTAGACTGTTTTCATTCTATGCTTGAAGTTGTTCTCGACATTGAGACCCAAAACACGTTCCAGGAGGTGGGTGCCTACAATCCGGCGCTTCTCGATATCTCACTCATCGGTTGTTGGTTCTCGGACACGGACACCTATGAGACCTTCTTCGAGGCTGACCTTCCAAAACTTTGGAACCGGCTTGAACACGCTGACCGCATTATCGGCTACAACCTCTTTGGCTTCGACTATCCGTGCATGCAGCGCTATTACACGGGCGACCTGATGAAACTCCCGACGCTCGACATCATGGCGGAGATTGAAAAACGTCTCGGTCATCGTGTGAAGCTCGACAGCGTTGCGCAAGCCACACTCAACATCGGAAAGTCCGCGGACGGGCTCAAGGCTGTGGAGTTTTGGCGGAAGGGAGAGATCGAAAAATTAAAAGAATATTGTTTGCAGGATGTTCGCGTCACCCGTGACGTGTACTTTCATGCGCGTGAAAATAAAAACGTCAGTTACTTTGATCGGGTGGGGGAGAAGCGCACGATTCCATTCCCGATTGCGCCGCCGGAAGCAAAAAGGGACGCGTCGATTAACCTCACGTTGGGGATTTAGAACGTAGAACGTGAAACGTGGAGCGTATTTTTAAATTTTATCCACAAGCAACAACAACATCTTGTGGTATAGTTGTAATCGCAACACAAGATATAGTGGGTGATGGCGTTGCTTCACAAAAACGTGTGTCCGATGTTTCTGGACACAACGTATTTCAGTCAGCTTAAATATGCCCGTTGAACCTCAACTCGATCCTCACAAAGAAGATACGGAAGACGCGATCCATGCGATCTGGTCGTATCTCACATCCATCAAACGTGTCCGCATGAAGAGCGGGGAACACGAAGCGTTTGATCCGGAGAAAATCCGGAACTCGATCTTTGCTCGCATCCAAGACAGCGGAACTCCACAGGAGCGCGCGATGCCGCTGGCCCACAATGCAACCGTGTATGTTCTGAGTCACATGCAACAGAGGTTTGACGGACACACGGTTCCGTCCACATCAGAGATCCGCGACATTATTTCCGCTACGTTGAAACACTTTGGAATTCAATCACCAGATATGAACTCACACGACCAACACACCCACAGTCATTTTCCTAACGATCTTCCGTCCGCCCCTCCGGTCGCTCCAACAAATACCGCGCCCGCACCATCGCACCCGCAGGCCCGCCGTCGCCGGTTGAACGAGGAACGTAAAGCCATCACCCACAAATTTCAGGTAGGGAAGTACGAGGGCTACATCACAGTCGGCTTGTACGACGACACGCGCCAGCCAGGTGAGATATTCCTCACCATGAGTAAGGAGGGGAGCATGATGAGCGGACTTGTAGACGCATTCGCCACCTCCATCTCGATCGGGCTTCAGTACGGCGTTCCGCTCAAAGTCTTTGTTAACAAATACGCCAACATGCGGTTCGAACCCTCCGGAATCACACAAAACCCCAACATTCCTGAAGCAAAATCCATTGTGGACTACGTCTTCCGCTGGCTCGCCCTCAAATTCCTAACCCCGGAGGAACGGCAATCACTCAGCATCTTCCACAACGAACCGATGACCCACGGAATTCCGGAAACCGCCCCACAATCAAACCTTCTTGACTCAAACGACACCCTTGTATGAACCAGCTCTTTGGTGCGTGCCCCATGCTCACACACCGGAAGTTCTACCGGCCGTTTGAGTACCCGCAATTCTTCGACTACTTCCAAAAGCAGAACCAGGCGCACTGGATGCCGACCGAGGTTCCCATGGAATCCGACATTTCGGACTACCGCTTTAAGCTGACACCGGAGGAGGCGAATCTGATCATCCAAATTCTGCGTTTCTTTACGCAGGGTGATATTGAGGTGAACAACAACTACAACACCAAGCTCATCCCCGCATTTCCAAAGCCGGAGATTAAGATGATGCTCTCCGCGTTTGCGGCAATGGAAAGTGTGCACGTGTGGGCGTACTCCTTTTTGAACGACTCACTCGGACTGCCGGAGAAAGAGTACTCCGCGTTCCTCGAGTACGAGTCCATGCGAAACAAATACAACTACATCCAAACGTTTGACGTGCGCTCGGTGGAGGAACTTGCCATCAACCTCGCGGTGTTTGGCGGATTTATGGAAGGCGTGAGCCTCTTTTCATCCTTTGCCATTCTCATGAACTTCCCGCGGCTCGGAAAACTGAAAGGCGTGGGACAAATCGTCACGTGGAGTATCCGCGATGAAACCCTGCACAGCCAGGGCGTGTGCCAGCTGTTCCGTGACCTCATGTCGGAAAACCGCCACCTCTGGACCGAGGATTTGAAACGCACACTCTACAAAGCCTGTGATGAAATGGTGCGACTCGAAGACTCCTTTATCGACACCTGCTTCCAAATGGGCGCGGTGCCCGGACTCAAGCCCGACGAGGTAAAGCAGTACATTCGCTACACCGCCGACAAAAAACTGAACGACCTCATGCTCGACAAGGTCTACAACGTATCAAACCCGCTCCCATGGCTCGATGTGATGGTCAACGCCAAAGAGCACGCCAACTTCTTTGAAAACCGCGCAACGGAGTACGCCAAAGGCGCAATTGTGGAAGACTGGGGATAGAGAGTCCCACCCCGTACCTTGTTCATTCATCTCATTCGTCTCAATTCATTGCTTGTCACTCTATGTCCGCCTACGCTTCTGTCATCGACGCCCTTTCCGCAAACGATCTCAACGCCGCACGTGATCTTTTGCTTGAAGATATTTTGCGCGAAACCGCCGGCAAAAACAGCTGGGATTGCCCGCACTACGATACCGACCGCTCCATTCAGGAGGGGATCCGCCTTAAACCCGAGGCGAATAAACAACTGATGTATTTTGGTCTCGAAAACCTGCGCGAGCGGTACTTTTTGCGTGATGCACAAGGCGATATCTGCGAAAACCCACAAACCTTTTTTGCTCGCGTGGCAACGGGCATGGCGCGCGGAGATGCGGAATTTGCGCAAAAACTGTACGACATCATGAGCAATTACTGGTTCATTCCGGCAACGCCCGTGCTCATGAACATTGGGACGAACAAGGGTCTGCCCATTTCATGCTTCCTCAACAAAGTACCGGACACGCTGGAAGGAATTTTCGACATCTATCGCGAAAACGCATTCCTCTCCAAGTACGGCGGCGGTATTGGGACGGACTGGTCGGATCTCCGCGGACAAAACGCTCCGCTCAAATCCAGCGGGCTCAAATCCAGCGGTGTGATTCCGTTCATGAAGATCATGGACTCGGAGACGATTGCCATCTCCCGCAACAGCACGCGACGCGGGGCAGCGGCCGCATACCTCCGTATCGACCATCCGGACATCGAAGACTTTCTTGAAATGCGCCGTCCCACCGGAGGCGACATGGACCGCAAGTGCCTCAACATCAACAACGGCGTGGTCGTCACAGATGAATTCATGAAGGCGGTCGAAGAAAATCGCGACTACGACCTGATTGACCCGCACTACAAAACCGTCACGAAGCGCTTGAATGCCGTTGAAGTGTGGCGCCACCTCCTGAAGGTCCGCGCGGAAACCGGAGAGCCGTACATCCTTTTTATCGACACGGTAAACCGCGCCGTTCCGGAACACCATCGTGCAAAAGGCCTGTTCGTAAGCCAGAGCAACCTCTGCACGGAAATCGTCCTCCCGACCAACGAAGAGCGAACAGCCGTGTGCTGCTTGGGAAACCTCAACCTTGAGAAGTACGACGAATGGAAGGATCATGCCGAAGAGGTAACGTACCTTGCCGTAAAAGCGCTCGACAACAACCTCGACACTTTCTGCGAACTTGCGCCGGACGATGAATACAAAAAAGCAATCAACTCTGTAAAGCACGAACGCTCCATCGGCCTGGGCGTCATGGGCTACCACGGATACCTGATGAGCAAGAACATTCCGTTTGAGAGCGTGGTGGCGCGAAATTTGAACAAAGAGATGTTTAAGCACGTGAATGACTTTGCGCGAGCTGCATCCGTAAAACTTGCGGGGGAGCGAGGACTGCCACTCGATGGCGGAACACAGCGCAACAGCTATGTGACATCCGTCCAGCCAACGGCAAGCACCAGCTTCATTTGCGGGCAGGCAACACCGTGTGTGGAACCGCAGTCCGGAAACGCATATCTGCAAAAAACACTCTCGGGAAGCTTTCTCGTGAAGAACAAGTTCCTCGAAAAACTGTTGGAAGAAAAGGGGAAGAACACGACCGAGGTATGGCAAAAGATTATTGCGGCAAAGGGGAGTGTGCAGGATCTTGAGGAGCTCACAGAAGACGAGAAGAAGGTGTTCCGCACCGCGTACGAGATGAACATGCGCGAAATCGTTCAGCAGGCCGCCGACCGCCAGCCATTCATCTGCCAGGCGCAGTCGATCAACGTATTCTTTCCAACGCCGATCAGCGGGAAGTACCTGCATGACGTGCATTTCCTTGCGTGGAAGTTGGGAGTCAAATCGCTCTACTACATGCGCAGTGCGGCACCGATTCACGCGGAAAGCATCAGCCAGGCAAGTGTGAAGCGCGACTTTGAAAACGAGGAATGCGCGGTGTGTCAGTGATTAGGATTGTAGGACGGTAGGATAGTAGGAGAGTGAGGGATAAAAAACAACGCCCGGCGTGAGAAACGCGGGGCGTTGGTCGTTGTGCGAAGGCACAGTGAGAAGCGTCAGCTGCCAGCCTTCCTCCGCTTGCCCGGCGAAGCTCGGTGCGAGCTGGGAAGCGGCGTCGCCTTGGCGAGTGGCACAGACGGGGGCGGACGGATGGCTTCGCGCGTGGGACGCACGGAGCGCGGGAGACCGTGTTGAACGGGTCCGATGAGATGAAAACAGATCACCTCGTTGTCCGCGCCCACGATTTGACCGCTCGGTCCGTACGTCGGACGATCTCCGACAAAACTAACCGCAATGTACACGTCGCGCGGCAGGTCGGTGCCGATCCGGAAGCTCGCGCCACCATAGGCCTCTGTGGTTTCGACCAACTGATTCGCAACATGACGAACCGCGTCGCGAACAGCCTTCGTCAGACCCGAGAGCTCCATGGTGTATGTGGCGCCATTCTGGGCACTGTCGAATCTCAACGAGAGGACGTGCTTGAGCGATGCGAACAAGAGCTCCTGGTCACCGGGTGCGTCATCTCCATATCTCATTTCCACCTCCTTGGCGGGGAATCCGCCTACATTTTCAAGGTTGTCATTGCCGGCGACGTATTCGCCGAACGCTGATGCTCGATTAATACCAAAAATCTGATAAAATGTCAACGATGATATCTGTGGTTGCGTCCGTCCTCTTTTGGCTGTCCGTGGCGTTTTACGTTGTTTTTTGGATTTGGGCCGTACTCCACGCCACGCGAACACCCCGGGCCGACAAGCTCCAGCGCGCACTGTGGGGCATTGCCATGCTCGCAAACCCAACAACCGCCGTATGGTACTGGTACATTTGGAAGCGTTGGGCCTTTATTGCACTCTTCACTCCGGTTTTGGTTGCGTTTGCATCGTTCCCACTCGTTATTCGCTCTGTGCTCACAAAAGCGGAAGAGGGGGCGCTTACAAATCTTTTATTTAGCCTGGGAAGCGGGCGGCTCGTGATTCTTGTCGCGGTACTCATGGTGTTTCCGCTTGTGTTGAGGTTGATCGCCATTTTGGATATTGGAAAAAACGCCAAGCTCACAGCCATGGACCGCAACGACTGGATTGTAGCCATCGCGCTTCCGATCTTCGGCTACGGAGCGGCTGTGGCGTACTGCGCACGCACGCGCAAAGGGTGGGCGCTCGTCGGGCTTCTGTGGTGGGTCGTCATCCTTCTTGCGCTCGGTGAGGTGGTGCAAAATGTTCTTCCCGCACTCACGCAAGCGGGGGATATTCTGCGTCAAACATTTTTGAGAGCACAGGGAATAAATTAGTTTAGATACTAACCAATCCTTGACTTAAAATTCAGATTTCATATAATTATAAAGACCTCGGAATCCTTCCGAGTGAATACAGAGCAATAGAATTAGCGGGCCTAAAAAGCCCGCTTTACTCATACATAAAACTCATCATACTCGCTTTTATGCCCAAAAAAGTAAGTATATTTGTTGACGGAGAGAATCTGCGCTTTTCTATATGCGGTCTTTTCCCAGAATTTAATAAACACGACTACCTCCCAAAAGACGCTGAATGGGCTAGATTTTTCGACTGGATCTCTTTCAAGGCAGGCGGCAGAGAAGCGGAACGAATTCGTACCTATTGGTATCTGGTAAAAGATATTGAGTTTTCGCCCTATGGTCTAAACGCTGCGCGTGATGTTCCGGGGAAATTAGAAAGTATTCTCTGTTGGGATAAAGAAAATAAAAAAAGTATCGAATCTGCCGTCAACGAAAGAGCTAAAACTACAACCGTGGAGAGTATTGTAAAAGAACTAGAAGAACGCAGAGATTCCATGGAGTCACGCTTTCATGGATGGAAAAATATCCAAGATGGAATTGCTAGTCGACATAAAGCCATTGAATTTCGAAGAGCTGGATCGATACGATACAATCTTTTTGAAAAGAAGTTAGGAAATGAAAAGGCTGTAGATGTTAATCTAGCTACCGACTTAATTGAGCTAAAAGATATTTACGACGTGGCCGTAATTCTCTCTGGAGATCAAGATTATGTACCGGCAGTGAATGCGATAAAGGATCATGGCAAACGAGTGGTAAACGTAGCCTTTCAAAAAGAAGATGGGAAACTCCTTCCAGGAGGCGCCAGGAGATTAGGACGTGCCACCGATTGGACCATTGAAGTTGCCCATTCTGATCTAAAAAAATTTCTTAATCTCTAAAAAAACACTCCCGCTCAGCCCGAGGATTGGGCGGCGGGAGTATGTGTGTTACGCAGTGCCATTCTGCGACTTCCGTTCCATGAAGTCGTCGAGCCACTTGATCAGCTCGTCGACGTCCTCTTTCGTGAGCAGCCCCTCCACAATCATTTCCGAAAGATCCCGGAAACGATCACAGAGCCTACCGACTTGTCGCGCTCGTTTTTGAGCGATCGCTTCGACCCGTTCCTCGATCTCTGTGTCTCGATCGTGCTTGCAGGAGCAGGGGACGTCTGTCTTAGGTTGAGAGCTCATGGCACTAACCGTAGACGAAGAGGCGGACGAAATTCTTCACGATCCTTCTAGGCAGGGTCGTCCCGAAAGCGAGGCCGTATGGGTCGACGATATTCTCCATGAGGTCTCTCAGGATTACTTCGTCGCTATCCTTCAGATTCAATACCTCCGGGACGGTGAACTGCACGAGCTGTCCGACGAACTGGATTTTGACGTCCGCGGCCCACGCCTTGGTTGCATCTCTGATCTCGAACTCGTTGAGCCGCTTCGCCAGAATGTCGGCCTTTGGGAAACTCATGTCCAGATCGGGGAACCCCGGAGGGGGTTCCTTGGCCGCGTCCGCATCCGACGAATTCCGCTGGACGAAGCTTTCGAGGAACACGAGCAGGTCACCGACATCGTCGTCGTCCGGATCACCATCCATGAGGATCATGCATACGTCTACATAGAGTTGAGCGAGGCGCTTGTAGGCCTCCTGTCTTTCGTTTCTCTCCATCTCTTCACTCCTTGTAAAAGGTCCAAACCAACGGGGATGTTGTAGCAGAAAAAGGGGATTGGGTCAATGGATAAAAAGAAAGAGCCCTCAACCCGCGAGTGCAGGGAGGACTCGTTGTTCATCGCCCGAAGAAGCCAATAAATTCGGCCCGCGCGCATGGATGACGGGGGCATGGAAGAAGTGGATGGAAAAAAATGTCGTGAAGGAGCGGCAACCAATGAAACCTCATGCCCAGAAAAAGATCTTGTTTCGCCAAATCTTTTTCGATTTTTGCGACCCGCACCCGCCCAATGTCATTGAGTCGCAAGAGATCCCAACCTGAAAACTGCACAAGCTGACCAGCATATTCGACACGAGCCCTCCAAAGAGCTCTCTGTGTAGCCTTATCGGACACGATCTCGTCGCAACGCTTGAGCAAGGCTCGATGAATTGGGTTCGGGCAGTCGACGTTGCCCAGCATCATTCGATAAGCTGGTGAACGCACCACTCTCCAAAGACTCCCATCGTTGAAAGCACAAAGCGCCTCGACGAGAAGCTTTACTCTCTCATCTTCGGGATCTTCTAGCGCATTCGCTTGGGCTTTTCGCATCAACCCCGTAAGTCTCTTTCGCATCTCATTTTTCGTTCGTTCCGTTGCTCTGCGTTTGATCACTAACTGTGCGAGTTTCCCCAGAGTTTCCTCCTCCGTTCGCTCCATCTTCTTCACTCCTTGTAAAAGGTCCAAACCAACGAGGCCTTTGTAGCAGAAAAAGGGGATTTGGTCAATGGATAAAAAGAAAGAGCCCTCAACCCGCGAGATGCAGGGAGGGCTCAGTTGGAGTACGAGGATCAGGCAGCTAAGGCCCTGTGGGTAAACACCCTTCGGATGTCATCATGAAGCCGCATGTTGAGTGCGAGACCCATGTCTCCCAAGACCTCTCTGATCTCTCTAATCGATCTTCGTTCAAAATTCTCAAAATGCCGCAAGAGCTGACCGTCAGTAAACTGAACCAGCTGACCGACATATTTCATGTCCATGTTCCGCAGGAAGCTTGCGGTGCGCACACTGACCTCGAGGTCTTCGCAAAGCATCGTAAACAAATGTCCTTGCGGATGGCTCGTGACGCAACTGGGCCATTCCTGAGCGTCCTCTGAATGAGCTTGAGACTCGCGAGCTTCGTCCTGATACGCCTGGCGGATCCCCCGTTTGGCACGATCACGCTCGACAGATTGCATATGGAGCTTCTTGTAGTACTCTTCCTCACTATCCAGCCGAGCCTGGTCATCACGCCAGAATCCGGGCACGCCCTCTTCCGGAGGTGTCCAGTCTAACGGGACGAGTGCCGCAGCCCACAGATCGCTATTATTCTTGTTGAGCTCGATCTGTCTATCCCGCAGCGCTCCAACGCCCCAGGAATTACCATCGCGCCCACCGGAGCCACGACCGTCATTGAGGTATTGCGCCATGTAGTAGGCACCGCGTTGTCCGCACACACGAGCTGTACTGTTGCTAGATATTCTATATCTACACAACGTGTTCCGAAAGGGCATGGGAACAAACAACCGATTTCTTGCAATCAGCTCGTCAACAGATTCGGGAGGGAGTGCCTCCAAAACCGGTTGATTGATTGCGGCAAGAAACGAAGCGCTGGTCCAGTAGGGCGGCTCCCATCCCATGTCCAAAGGACGCATCGGATTACTCATCGGGATGCCGAGAGCCGTTCCAGCAAGACGCTTGAGACGCTCCTCACGCCCTCGTGTGTGTTTGGATCTTGGGTCGAAGAAGAGGTAGTAGAGCTCACCAACGTAGCGGACGCCGCGTTGACGGAGATACTTCTGATCTTCCTTGGACAGCGCGAGCTCATGGAGCGGCGTTGAAAACGCATCCCAAAGCCGCTGGCCTGCCACCGGTGACTTGGGGGCGATACGAACGCTCGCGAGACTTCCTTCCTTCAGAGCCTGAAGAGCTCGAAGCGCCAAGTCCACCTCTTCAGATGTACGCACTCCCTTATGAATCAGCTCCGCGGCGCTTGCCGTGAGAGCGAAGAGACGACGAAGCTTATTCAGCTTCAGTTTATTACTCATGCCAGTATCCGTGGTCATGATTCCTCGTTGTATGTGAAAGGTTCAGATAACTCATCTTCGGTGTTCGCGAAGATGTTTATGTTTGAGACTAACAGCAGACGGTATCCGCGAATGCCGACCATCTCGCACACATCCACATTGCGTGGCGAGTTACTTGTAGCAGAAAAGAGTCGAAATGTCAACAAATAAAGTGGAAAAATCCTACTGTTCCATTTTTGTTCCATATGCGATAAAATGCGGGGGTGGCAAGCTAAATTCTCAATTTCTATATGGACTCAAATCTTCTTTTGTACGCTTTTCTAATCGTAATCACCGGCGTTGTGGTGTACCTGGCACTGCAGTTTAAAAAACTCTCCGGCGGAGGGCAGGGGAGCGGCGACACGCAATCCATGACGCTGATCCAAAACCAAATCGCGCAGCTGGAAAAGAGCATGCACGACCGAATGGGGGAAACGCGCACCACGGTGGAGAAGAGCTACCACTCGTCCACGCAGATCGTTCGTGACGTCACCGAGAAGCTCACAAAGCTGGAGGAGACCAACAAGCAGGTGCTCGACATGACCGCACAGTTGAAGCGCTTGCAAGACATGCTTAAAAATCCGAAACAACGAGGCGTGCTCGGTGAGTATTATCTTGAAACGCTTTTGAAGAATGTTCTGCCACCGGAGTCGTACAAAATGCAGTATCGATTTAAGGATGGTGAGATTGTAGACGCGGCCGTGTTTGTGAAAGACAAGGTTGTGCCGATCGACTCCAAGTTCTCGCTTGAGAACTACAACCGCATCATCGAGGAGGAGAATAAAACCGAGCGCGAACGGCTCGAGAAGGTCTTTGTAAACGACCTCAAGAACCGCGTGAAGGAAACGGCAAAATACATTCGGCCGGATGAGGGAACAATGGAATTCGCCTTCATGTTCATTCCGCATGAAGCAATCTACTACGATCTTTTGATCAACAAGATCGGGACCGTGACAGAAGACACGGAAAGCATCATCCAACGCGCGGCCGGCAACTATCACGTCATCATTGTGTCGCCGACGTCATTCCTCGCATACCTTCAGACCGTTCTGCAGGGCCTGAAGGCGCTTCAAATTGAAGAGCAGGCTCAAGAGATCAAGAAGCGTGTTGGCGAGCTTACACGGCATTTGAGCGCGTATCAGGAGAATCTGGACGGGCTTGGGAAACATTTGGGCACGACCGTGAATAAATACAATGCCGCGTCAAAAGAATGGATGAAGATTGATAAGGACGTGCTTCGCATTTCCGGCGAGACGATGAATGCGGATGTATCACTTCTTGATCGGCCAAATACGGACGAATGAGGTAAAATGGTGTAGTCCGTGTCATTCCCCGACTCGATCGGGGAATCCAGAATTGAAAGCTGGATCCCCGGGTCAAGCCTGCCTACCGGTCAGGCAGGCCCGAGGATGACACAAGACAATTGTCTTATGAAGAAGTTTCTACGAATTCTCATTGGAATTGCCGTTATGGTTGGCGCAGCGTCGCTCGCCATGGTCGCGCATGTTCAACTGCGATACCTCTCGGAGATCCAAACGGTTGAAACCGCCACACCGGCACCGATTGCCATCGTTCTCGGTGCGTCCGTAAAACGAAACGGTGATCCGTCACCGGCGCTTCAAGATCGATTGGAGATTGGGTACCAACTGTACGAATCCGGCCGCGTGGAAAAAGTTTTGATCACGGGTGACGATGGTGCGTACCACATCGACGAAATTCACAGCATGCGGCGGACGCTTGAAAACCTCGGCGTGCCGTCTAAAGACATTTTGGAAGATGGGCATGGGTACCGCACCTACGAAAGCTGTAAACGCGCAAAGACGGTGTACGACATTGACCGTGCCATTATCGTGACGCAACGGTTCCATTTGGGACGCGCGCTGTATCTTTGCAACCGGCTTGGAATCGTCACCACTGGAGTTCCTTCTGACCTTCGAACATACAATAAAATCTTGATTTTCACGCTTCGAGATGCCGCGGCAAGTGTTCTCGCGTGGATTGATGTAAACGTGTACCCGCCAGAACCTCCCGTGTTTTACTAAAAAAAAGAAACCCCGCGATCAACATTGTCTTGCGACAGAGATCAGCGGGGAGTAGAGGAGAGGCTGTAATCGTTTACGCGGCGCGTACTCGTTCTTCACACACCGTCTCGCAGTTACGGAGTGCTGTGAGGACAAGATCGTCACGTAAATCCGGCTCGTCAATAACCCTCCTTAGAAGGTCGGGGAGCCGGACCTCATTCTGGAGCTGTTGTTTTTCCAAAAAGGACAGCGCCTCCAACAACGTATCGCGGAAGGCCTCTTGCTCAGCTTTCGTTGGATTGTCTGATGCAAGTGCTGTAAGAACACATGTGCAGAACTCGCCAATCCAACGCTCCATCCATTCCGTAGGAGAATGAGCCTCCAAAAAATCGAGAAAGTATTTCAATGCGCCTTGTTCAGTGTAGTACGTAGGCACAAGACACCTCCTTGTAGAGAAACAGGAAAAATGAACCGTGCCGATATTAATCTGAAATAAAGAGTAGAGCAAGGAGCAGAGGCTCTCTATCCAATGTGTGGATGAAATATCAAGCGTCGCAGAATATACCTTTTACGACACATGAGCACATATCTTTATATATGTGCGAATTTAGAATGTGGAATATTGAATATAGAATGACTACTACGTGTCCCTCTTCTAAATTCGAAATTCTACATTCTAAATTCATCATTTATAAAAAATCTTTCCAGGCACGCGTACATCAACGTATTCGCGGACTTCGTCATCTCCTGTGGTTTGCAGGAATGTTTCGTATGTCTCTATTTGCGGCTCAAACGCTTTTTCACGATCTAAGCGTAGTTCGTACCGTCTCTCCATCACAAAACGTAATACAGACGAATATGGAGCGTCTATTTTTAAAAAGTGGGTATCTATACCCCTTGAAATCAAAATACGCGAAATTTCAATCCAGGTCTGCACCGTCTCTGCGTCCGCAATTTGAAATCCAGGTACTAAAGGGTCATCAGTGCGAAGCTGAACAACAGGAAGCGAATCCGGAGATGCAAGTGTACGAACAGCAATACGATCTTGTGCAAGAGAGAGAACGTTGCCATCAGCAAATCCCGTAACAACACCGGAGGTGTCGACAAGCACGTAGTTCTGATTTGAGACCAAAATAACGCTTCTTTGCCTCTCCTCCACCTTGAGTCGCAAAATATTGGGATACGACTTATCCACAATTACGTTTTCCGCAAATAATCGTTCTTTCAACCGTTCCTGCAGTGCCGCCTCATCCATGAAAAGTACGTTGGTGGAATTCCACGGCCGCCATTTGCTTTGTGCCTCTAGTGCCTCCCCTACTTCCCGCCGCACATCCCCCTCCTCCAACGAGCGCAGTCCCTCAATATGGATATCGTCCGCGTCAAAATAGCCAGATTGGAAGACGAACCATAGAGCGGCCACAACCACAAACGCAATCACAAGAATGATTGATGAGGTGCGGATTTTTCGGTCCTTCTCTCTCCTCTCCCCCTGAAACATTCCTTTTTTTACGGGCATGCGGCCAGTATATTGCAGCCGGCCGCACCCGCCAATGCTACACGCCTCGTGTTGCAGGCGGGTATCTTTTGCATGGTTGACAAAACACTCAAAAACGGCTATCTTCACACGTCGCCCTTTCCACAACTCACACACAAAGGAGGTTGGGATGACGTACGGGAATCAACAATCGAGCTCGTATCAGCTCCAAGGAGAAATCCGGAAATTTCTTGCCAAAACACGGGCAATGAAAGTGAAGGTCAAGCGTCTACGAGACGGTCTGCTGGGTACGGCATTGGCGTCGAGCATTGCTTGTGGATTCATCTTCTTCATGAGCATCACCTTTGCAGTAGCCACGTTCATCTTTGCTGTCTTCATTTCGACGGGCTTCGGTATTGGCTACTACCGTTCAGCAAAAGATCTCGAACAGCACTACCAAATCTGGAACGACCCGGCGCGGCTGGGTCTACTGAAGAACAGCTTGCTGGAGACCCTACATGCCCTTGTTGACAACGTCGCCGGGCTGAGTGGCTCAGCACGTGAAGCTGTGCTGGAAACTGGAGATTCAATCGCTTCCATATCTCTTGACGCCAGAACGTTCGCTCATCAAAGCGAGTGTCTTATTTCGAAGGTTGGTGAGCTACGTACTGCTGCGGCGATGCGAGATACGAACAACGTCCAGCGGATTTCGCAAGTTATCCGCGATCAGTTTCGTTGACTCGGTTCGAGAAACGCCTTAACTTAAAATCAGAACCTTCCACACGCTCAACCTCTGGAGGAACCCATGAGCAATAACACCCTGCCTCAGGACGACCTCGAGGCTGAAGTTGACGCAACATCAGAGTTGGACAGACTTCTCACATGTCATCGAGAGGCACAATCGCATTTCCGGTGGGGAATTTTGACGCTAGCCTTTTCGCTCGTCTTCATCTTTTTCCTCGATCCGCAGAACGCACTCATCCTCAATATGGGGCTGATCTTCAGCTTCTTGGGCGTCTGCATTCTGCTCGTTGCTGCAAGCTGGCACCGACAGTGCCATGCACGGTACACGAACCTCGAACACGTGCGGCTTCTCCAGAAAAATCTGCAAAATCTTGTGGAGCGTCGCCCGAAGCTACACACAGAAGATACGCCGTACGAGATCGAAGAGGCCCAAAAAGCCCTACACGACTTCGTGACTGATAAGCGACTTCCTGAGCGGACACCAAAGCAGATCGTGAACGCGGCGCTCGCCGTTCACCGCGCCATGCAAGAGCTTGCGTGGCTCGGCAATGAGCTTGCATATGCTCGTGCCAGCCTTCGTTCTCTGCCTCCTCTCAAGACACGGTTCACTAAACGAACCCAAGAGCGGTGCATTCACCGAATACGCAAAATCTGTGATGAGTTCTCGTGTTCGAGAAAAAGACATGCACGAATCTCTTCGAGACCCGCTCCTTCCCCCTAGCTCTCCTCAAGAGCCACTCCCCGCTGATCTCTGTCGCAAGACAATGTTGATCGCGGGGTTTCTTTTTATATCAAAATCCTCGGAATCAGTGGGTTAATCCGCGTGACAATTTCGTAATTGATGGTACCCACAATCTCGGCGAGCTCTTCGGCGGTGATCTCCTCATCCCCCTGCCGTCCCAAAAGGACAACTTCTTCTTCAGGTGAGATCTCTCCCACATCCGTGACATCCACCATGAACATATTCATACATACACGGCCGATCACCTTGCAGCGCGCGCCCTTGATCAGCACATGCCCCTTTTTGGATAACGTTCGGTCATATCCATCCCAATACCCCACCGGAATGACGGCGATCTTTGAATCCCTCTCCACCTTTTCCGTAAGATCGTAACTCACACCCGCGCCTTTTTTGACGGATTTTACTTGTGCCACAACCGTTTTCCACGTGAGAGCGGGGGCAAGGCCCACCCCATTCGTGCGTCGTAAAATATTATCTTTTGTGTATTTTGAAGACCACAGCCCATACAAAGAGATGCCGAGCCGCACGAGGTCGAATGAGGCTTCCGGCAATAAAAACCCGGCCGCTGTGCATGCTGCATGACGCAGCTTTGGCTCGACCCCCTCCTCTTTCAAAATCTCAAGTGCGTCATTAAACCGCTGTAGTTGCTCCTTTGGAAACGCATCGTCCTCCTCCACATTCGCAAAGTGGGTGTACACACCTTCCACCTCGATATTCGCGACCTGCGAAATGGCTTTCACCAATACGCGAAGTTTCTCCCCCTCTACTCCCTGCCGCTCCGTACCGGTTTCAATTTTGATGTGCACGTTCACCGGCGCGTTGAGCTTCGCGAGCGCCTCAACCACATCGAGATTGTAGACGACCATGGAGAGGTCGTGCGCGGCAACATCCTTCAACCGATCTTTGAGCGTGTAGCCTAAAATCAAAATCGGTTTTTTGATTCCCGCCTCGCGGAGTGTGATCCCTTCATCCACGCTGTCCACACCAAACCAATCTACATCCGACTCAACCGTCTGCGCGACTCCAACGCTTCCGTGGCCGTAGGCGTTGGATTTTACTACCGCCATAATACGTGGAACGTGGAGCGTAGAATGTGGATCTTTCGCGGTCTCAGAAAGATATTCACGAAAGACCCTCACATTTTCCGTGAGAGCCTCTTTTGAAATTTCGATCCATGTCTTTGCTTTCATATTTCACGAAATGCCTGGGAGCACGTGAATCGTGGAGACGTTCGCCCGCAATCACGCTGCGCGGGATGAGGACGAGCGGTCTTCGCGATTCTGGCAACGAGGTTGTCGCAATTAGACCTTAATCGTATCAAACCCCGTGTAGGGACGAAGGGCTTCCGGGATGTGGATATTCCCATCTTCGCCAACGTTATTTTCCACCAATGGAATGATTGCGCGCGTTGCCGAAATCATGGTGCCGTTCAAGGTATGCGGATACACGCGTGTCCCGTCCTTTTTCTTCACTTGAATTCCAAGTCCACGCGCCTGGTACTCGTGGCAATTTGATGCGGACGTCACCTCACCCCAGCCTCCTTTACCTCCGTTGCGGCTCCACATCCACGCTTCAATGTCATAGCGACGGTAGTCGGAACCTCCAAGGTCTCCGGTGCAACAATCCACAACGCGGTACGGAATGTCGAGCGACTTCCAAAACGCTTCCTGCAGGCGAACAAACTCTTCCAACAAGCCTTCGGATTGGTCCGGCAGTGCGTACGAAAACAGTTCAATCTTTGAAAATTGGTGGACGCGGTACAAACCGGCAGACTCGCGACCGTACGAGCCGGATTCTGTGCGGAAGCAGTGCGAAAACGCCGCGTACTTTTTAGGCAACTCCTCTTCCGCCAACGTTTCGTTCATGTGGTACCCGAGCAGTGGGATTTCCGCGGTGCCAATCAATGCAAGATCTTCACCTTCCACAAAGTACACCTGCTTCTCCGGCCCACGCGGCAAAAAACCCTTTCCGACCAGTACCTCTTCGCGGGCGAGGTCCGGCGTAGTCATAAAATCAAAGCCTTCTTTCCGCGCAAAGTCGATGCCGTATCGCAGGAGCGCCCACTCAAGCAGAGCGATTTCATTCTTCAAAAAGTAAAACTTACTCCCCGCCACTTTGGCACCGCGCTCAAAGTCGATCAGGTGACCGACGAGTTCTTCGTGCGTCTTTCCCTCTTTTGCCGGTTCTCCGTGGCGACGAATTTCGACGTTCTGCTCATCCGTTCCCCCAATCGGTGCGTCCGGGTGCGTACGGTTTGGAATGCGATGCAAATACGACTTCCACTCCGTTTCAAGGCGTACGAGCTCTTCTTCGGCGGCGCTGAGATCATCTTTTAAGCTCTTTCCTTTTTCTATGAACCCCGCGCGCTCATCCTCTGAAAGATCCTTTTTCTTCATCTCGGACGCAATCTGGTTTCGTTCCGCGCGAATCTCTTCGACCTTCTTCAGTTGCTCCGAGCGCAATCCGTCCACATTCAAAAACGCGTCGATATCCACTTCGACTTGCCGAGCGGCGGCATTCCGCTTCGCTTCTTCAGGATTCTCCCGAATGTATTTTGGATCTAACATAGATTAGGACTGTAGGATGGTAGGATGGTAGGACTGTAGGATGGTAGGCTTAACAATACAATCAATTGCTACTCTCCTACTTTCCTACAATCCTACTCGTTAAATTGGAATTCCCTCTTCTTCAGGGTCATCATCCTCCTGATACCCCTCCGGTGTGACCCGTGCGCCCCGGAGCAATGACGACTTGTACGTACTGGTGTAGAACGGCTCACACTTTACGATAGACGCCGCAACACCACGTCGTGTCAGCTCAATATCCAAATCATCGGCAAACGCTTCTTGATCATACCCCAAACACAAAATGTCGGGCTGAACCTCTTCAATGATCCGGTACCGATCCTCCTCGTCTTCAAGATGCGCTTCGTCCACGTAGATATGTTGGCTGACAAGATGACGACGCTCCTCTTCGTTCATGTTAGGAAGGTCACCTTTAACGTCAACCACCGTGACGTCACGGAGAACGATAACGATAAGCCGGTCACCATGTTCGCGCGCCTGGCGGAAGTAATCCTCGTGTCCGGCGTGAAGGGAGTCGAATGTCCCAAAGCACATTACAGTTGTCATATATTAGGCGAGTAGGATGGTAGGACTGTAGGACGGTAGTGTCATTCGGATTCCGGTCGCAAGGTCGGAAAGAGTATCACGTCCTTGATATTATGCACATTTGCCAGAAGAGCAACGAACCTGTCAATCCCCATGCCCCAGCCGGCGGTTGGCGGCATACCGTGCTCGAGCGACGACAGGAACGTTTCGTCAATGTGTTGCGCCTCATCATCACCCTTTTCACGGAGCGAAAGTTGCTCCTCAAATCGTGCGCGCTGCTCCTCCGGATCGTTTAATTCGGAGTAGGCTTTCAGAATTTCGAGGCCGGCAACAAGCAATTGAAAACGCTGAACTTCGTGCTCCTCTCCTTCCACGCGCTTGGCGAGCGGCTCCATGGCAAGCGGGTAGTCCGTGATGAACATGGGCTGGATCTGCGGTGCGCGTACCGTATCTTTATAGAGTTCATCCAAAAGCTTTCCGCGACCGGCGGTTTTATAATCCGCATCGATCTTGAGCTTTTTCATTGCGGCGATCAGATCCTTATCAGATGCGTCGTGAATATCGATGCCCGTCTTTTCCTTTACAGCATCCGCAAAACGTACACGTGGCCACTTTTTACTGAAATCAAGCGTGTGCTCCCCATACGTCACCTTGAGCGATCCGTTCACCTCTTTGATCACGGCTTTAAGATAGCGCTCCGTAAAATCCATGAGGCCGTTGTAATCCTGGTACGCCCAGTAGAACTCAAGTGACGTGAACTCCGGATTGTGGGACCAGTCGATTCCTTCGTTGCGGAACTGGCGACCGATTTCGAACACTTTCTCGTATCCACCCACAACGAGCCGCTTCAAGTACAACTCCGGCGCGATACGAAGATAGAAATCGACGTCGAGTGCATTGTGGTGTGTAACAAACGGTTTTGCGGTGGCCCCTCCCGGAATCGCCTGCAGAATCGGCGTCTCAACTTCTTCAAAACCTTCATCCTCCAAAAGCCGACGGAGGGTGCGAATCGTCGTGCTTCGTTTGCGGAATACCTCACGGACTTCCGGGTTGGAGATAAGATCCAGCTCTCGGAACCGGAATCGCTGTTCCACGTCTTTGAGTCCATGCCACTTCTCCGGAGGCGACTGCAACGCCTTGGTAAGCATCGTCCATGATGCCACCTTGAGACTCATTTCGCCGCGCTTGGTTTTCATCAGCACGCCCTTGGCCTCCACAATGTCACCCGGGTCAACCAAATCGCGGAACGAAGAAAAGGCGTCGCCCTTCATCTCGTCCTCTTTCAGGAGGAGCTGGATCGAACCGCTCGCGTCACGAAGATCCGCAAAGAGCAAGCCACCAAAAAGTCGCGTCACAAGAACGCGGCCGGCAAGCGTAATCTTTTTCTCGGCGGAAGCGAGTTCATCAAAATGCTCAATAACCTCTCCGCATGTGAGTGTACGATGAGACTCGGCTGGATACGGATTCACACCGGCCTCTTTCAACCGGTCGCGCTTCTCCTGACGAATCTCATGTTCCTTTGGGACGCTCATTACAGTATCGATTTAATCGTGTAATTCATGATGCCGCCCGGCGTTTCGACCGCTACCACATCTCCGGCGCTGTGGCCGATAAACGAACTGCCCAGGGGTGATTCATGAGAGATCTTTCCATCAAGCGGGTCTGTTTCTTCCACACCTACAATTTTGTACGTCCGGGTATTACCGCGTGCTTCCACTTCGATGGTGGACCCGATCTGCACCGTGTCACCTGATCCGCCCTGTGGGAGAATTTCCACGTCTTTCAGAATCTCCTCAATCTCGCGCACACGTCCTTCCAAAAAACCCATCTGGTTTTTGGCGTCGTGATACTCCGCGTTCTCCGAAAGGTCGCCGAGCGCTTTCGCGTTATCGATCTTGTCGGCGATTTCGCGGCGGCGAACCGTCTTCAATTCGTGGAGCTCTTTTTCGAGCCGCTCCTTCCCTTCAGCACTCAAGTAGTGTTTTGGCATAGTTTAGGACAGTAGGATTGTAGGACGGTAGGATACTCCTACTTTCCTGAGTTGAATCGAATATAGAAAGCCACGGGAAAAGTGTCAATTGTTTTGTTGGCCGTCCCGATCCCCGAGCCACGCCCAGAGGATATCGCGCGCCACAGGCACAGCGGTTGCCGAGCCCTCCTCCCCTTCTTCCACAAGGACGGTCACAACAATCTCAGGGTTCTCATATGGTGCAAAAGAGGTAAACCACGCGTGATTGTCCTTGTCCGAGCGCCACTGCGCGGTTCCCGTCTTTCCGGACACCGGCACCGGAAATCCGGCCAGCGCACGACCTGAACCATACACCACGGTGTCACGCATTCCGGCGCGGACCGTCTCAATTGTCTCTTCCGCCGCGACGCGCTCACCAAGGGCTTGTCCTGAATCCACAAAATGCGGCGTCACCTTCATTCCGCCGTTTGCGACCACAGACGTCATCCTCGCTATTTGAAGCGGCGTCACCAAAAGATCTCCCTGCCCGATCGACAAGTTGTACGTGTCACCAATAAACCAACGCTCGCCTTTTGTTTCGAGCTTCCACGTTTCTGACGGCACAAACCCGGTACGCTCGCCCGGAATGTCGATATGCGTCTCCGATCCAAATCCAAAATTTCGGAACCAGTTTGCGAGGCGCTCCAAGCCAAGTCCGACGAATTGCCGATACCCGCCTCCGACGTGATAGAAAAAAGTGTTCACTGACCACGCGATGGCAAAGCGGACGTTCGTTGACCCATGACCTCCCGCCTTCCAATCCGGAAAGAACCACGGTCCAATGCCGATGCCGCCGGACGAAAAGATGCTCGTCCGCGGGGTGATAACCCCCTCTTCCAAGCCGGCGGTTGCAACCACGGGCTTGATGGTTGACCCCGACGGATAGGTTCCCGCCCAGGCACGCGGCAAGAGCGGATGACTCTCGTCCTCAATTAATGCGGCGTACGCCGTGCTGGAGACGCGCCCGGAAAAAAGATTGTTGTCGTACGCCGGCCACGATACAACTGCGAGAATTGCGCCGGTCTGCGGGTTCATGGCAATGGCCACGCCGCGCTTCACGTCACGATTTTCCAACACGCGCTCCATTGCGGTTTCCGCCGCTTCCTGCAAGTCCGCGTCCAGGGTCAATGTCACTTCTTGCCCGTCCACCGGTAAACGCTCCTCCACCACGGACGTCACCTCATTCCGTGAGTCCACCTCAAAAAGGCGCTCCCCATGCACCCCGCGCAGTGCCGACTCGTAGGATGATTCGATGCCGGTTTTTCCGATTTGATCTACCTGCCGGTAGCCCTCGTCTTTCCTAGTGTCCAGCTCGTCAGCGCTAATGACTCCCACGTACCCCAAGATGTGCGACAGGCTTCGCGTTTCATCCGAGAGGCTGTATTTACGCTTATGTCCGGTCACGATGTTGATGGCCGGCTGGTCGGAAGCCAGAATGTGAACGGCCAGCGCATTTTCGTACGGGATATCGCGCTGTAACAGCACCTGGTCGGTGGAATCCGGCGCATCCTGGATCGCCTGCTCCATTTCGCCGACCGACATTCCAATTTCCCGCCCCAACTTCCCCAACAGCTCTTCACGCGCGCTCGGGTCCTGCGGCAAAAACCGCTCCTGAATGTGAACATCGAACGATGGAATGTTTTCCGCAAGAATCACGCCGTCGCGGTCACGAACAAGCCCTCGGCGAGCCGGAAGAACTTCTCGGCGGTACTGGTTGCGCTCCGCAAGCGCGGCGTACACATCATAATTTTTAATTTGAATCCAGCCGGCACGACCCAGGAGCACCAATGCACACGCAACAATGGCAAACTGAAAGAGACGAAAGCGGTTCCGCGGAATGGACTCGCCCACGTTCATCCCCGAGTCATCAATGCTGGATATCTCTTCCTCATACAACACCTCGTGATGGATCATGGCATCAAAATCCACGGGGACCTCATATCCCCCTTCTCCATCAGAGTTCCATGGAAACGGATCGGTCATACATGAGTGCGTGATGATGCGCGCGGGAGGATCAGAAATCTCTTGGTGAAGAATGCCACAACGCCAAAGCCGAGCGAGATGAGAGCCGCATCCCACATGATGGTTGTAATAAACGCGCGGCCGGAAAGAAACGACGCCGGCGCATGAAAGAGAAGTGCAGAGAGAAACGAGGCAGACGTTCGCCAAAGCGCATCCAATGACCGCGCAACAAGCCCAAGCGCCAGACTGGCGTAAAGCGAGCGGTTAGTGAGAACGGAAGACTGAACGGCCGAAAGTACCAACACGATCACCATAAATCGCGCAATCGCAAATTGGCCACCGGACGTGGTGAAAAGATCGACCATGAGTCCCGCGACTCCGGCGAATATCAGAGCCTCGCGCGTTTTTTTGATGGTTACCAGCACGGTCAACACAATGACCACCGGAAGCGCCCAGCGGAACGGCTCAGGCAAAAACGGCGCCACCGTAGGTTCGTAGAGACCCAAGAGAATGGCGGAAAGCGTGAGAAATATGATTCGGGAAAGACGCATATGCTATTCGGGTCGAAGGACAGAGGGCCGCAGTACCAAAACGTGAACAATGCGGTCAGTTTTCACCAACGGCTCGATGGACGCCTGCTTAAACGGGTCGGTTGGAACGCCTTCAACGGTGTTCACGAGACCGAGCGGAAGATTGGCCGGAATCCGCTCTTCCATGCCGGAAGTCACAATTACGTCGTTTGGCGCAAGCTCGATCTGCTGAGGGATAAGCGTCAGCTGTGCGGTTCCGTTTCCCCGACCCTCCACAACGCCAATCGGCTCCTCCGCGTCCACGGTGGAGACGGCCACGCGGCTTTGCTCATCGGATATCAACGTCACGCGTGAAAGCCGCTCCTGCAGTTCCGTAATTTTTCCAAGATATACCCCATCTTCCGCCACGAGCGCCATCCCAAGCTCCAGACCGTCACGCGAGCCTTTGTCGATCAAAATGATTGCATGGCGTTCATCCGGGTCGCGACCAATGACACGCGCAGGAACAATATCGAATTCAGACTCTTCCTTAAATCCAAGAAGTGCCTTCAACGACCGATTTTCCTCCTCAAGCGCGCGAAGGCGGACATAATCCACGACGCGGGCGCGGAGTTCCGCTTCAAGATCGTTGTTTCGCTCGGTCAACTCCTTGTTGTCGCGGGAATTCTTCCTCCAACTGCTGATACCCTGCGCGACCGACGACGCCCCACGAGCAACGGGGAGGGTCACTGCGCGCGCAGCACGCTCAATAGGCGCAAAGCCGTCTGTCACCTTCAAAATCGCCAGCACAGCCAGCAAAATGGCGACTCCAATAACAATGCGACGCGACATACTCTAATCAATCTCTAATCAATAAAAGGATGTGATCTCAATGCCAAAAATGCCTGGAAAGGCGGGAATCGTGGAGACACTCGCCCGCAATACGGCGAAGCCGATGAGGACGAGTGGACTTCGCGATTCTGGCACGGATGCTGTAGCCACTTTTAGATCACCCGATCGTCCATAGGGAGGGCGACATCCTTCAGCAACACCTCATCTTCCAACAGCAACCCCGTTCCCCGCGCCACCGCTGTCAACGGATCCTCGGCAATCCGTACCTGCAACCCGGTTCCTTCTGAAATGGCATGATCCAAACCGCGCAACAATGCACCTCCTCCGGCAAGATAAATTCCTTGTCGATAAATGTCGGCCACAAGCTCCGGCGGCGTAATCTCCAAAATGGACTTGATGTGCTCGATAACGGACTTTACCGACCGTGCCAACGCTTCTCGAATTTGTGCGTCCGAAATCATCATCTCGCGTGGAAGTCCGGAAAGCAGGTCGCGCCCTCGCATTGGCGTTTCCGATGTCTCTTCCGATGCCACCGCCGATCCGATTTTAATCTTCAAATCTTCCGCGACTTTTTCACCCAACAGTAAATTAAAGACATCACGCGCGTACTGCGTAATGTTCCGGTTCATTTCATCTCCGGCGATTGGGATGGATTTGGACGTCACTACCCCGTTGAGCGAGATAACTGCGATCTCCGTTGTCCCTCCGCCGATATCCACAATCATGTTTCCGGCCGGGTCGGAAATTGGCAGACCCACACCCACGGCCGCGGCCACCGGCTCTTCCACGATGTGCACCTCATGCGCTCCGGCGGCGAGCACAGCGTCTCCTACAGCTTTTCGCTCCACCTCGGTCACATCAAGGGGAACACCAATCACCACACGTGGGCGTGACAGAAACGATGAGTTTTCTTTTTGAACTTTTTCAAAGAAAAAACGCAGCATCTTTTCCGTCACCTCAAAGTCCGCAATGATGCCGCGTTTGAGCGGACGTGTGACCTTTACATGCGGCGGCGTTTTGCCGAGCATGGATTTTGCCTGATGGCCTACGGCTAGGATCCGTCCGTTCCGTTGGTTGACCGCCACAAACGACGGCTCGTGAATCACGATCCCCTTTGCATGGCTCCACACGAGGGTGTTGGCTGTGCCAAGGTCCACCCCCAAATTTTTTGAAAAGCGTGATGCGAAAATCCGATACATACGATGAAGCGTGGAGTCATTCCACCTCACCGTATTTAGACACGTCGGCAACGCGTCGACAAGTTTAGCGCCGTCGGGGCTCCTCTCTCAGCAAAAAAAGGTACTCTGCCGCACTCACGCCGAGGATTAACACGATCAAAACCCACCACCGAAACCACCCGTGAGCGGAAATGGCGAGCGCGGCAACGGAAGCTGCGGAGAGCAGAACCGCGTGGCGAAGTGCAATGCGCACCTCTCGCAGTACAACGTCTTTTCTCTTTGCGACGTACACGCGGAACCCCACGCCAAGCAAAGCGAACACACCAACGAGAGATGTGAACAGCGTGAGATAAAACAGTGCAAACCCGGACACGCCGGCCTGGCTTGGGTCCGTATTCATGAGCACCACAACCCATCCCGCCCATGCGAGCACGGTGCCAAGAGCAATAAGAAGCAGTGACTGACGAAGTGACATACTCCTATGATACCAGATCAAAACCCTTCCCTTCGATATGAGAGCTGTAGAACCTTTCGCTCCCCGAGCCTTCGGTTCAGCTCATTCATGAATCGTGCCTCCTCCATGCGGATGGTTTGAAGCGCTGCCGGTGCAAGAACGCGCACCGTAAGCACTCCGTCGCGGAACGCCGCCATCTGGCAATGGCGCGCGCGACTCTCCCCCCACAATCCCAACAACGTTTTATTCGCCTCTTCCAAGATGTACCGCGCCTCCAGTTGCCGCCCAATTCCATGCGACTCCAACACGCGCGGGAGGATCTTTTTCATGGATTGAAAATTGGCTTTTTTCATATTTTAGGATGGTAGGACTGTAGGATGGGAGCGAGCATTATTCATCATGCCGATCGGAACTCACAAATGTCGCGGAAATCGCAGAATTTACATGCGAATTCCGATGGGTTGGGCGGAAAGTCGGATTTTAAGATCCCCTGCATGGACTCAAGCAGATCCTCGGTAAACGCGACCTTTTTATCACCCTCCAGCACCGGCACTTCAGCCATATCTCCGGTCAGCACGTAGATATACGACAACCCTTTTACCGGAATACCGAGCGCTTCAAGTGCGAGCTGATAGATGTGAAGCTGTTGTTTTTGCTCTTTTTGAAGCTCTTTGCTGGTTTTGGCTTTTCCCGTCTTATAATCATACACAATCACACCCCCATCCGGATGTCTGTCCATGCGGTCGATGCTTCCACGAATCGTATGCTCCCCAATCTTCCAGGTGAACGGTCGCTCCAGCGCTTCAATGTCGGGCGGGCTTGCGTTCCACGTGTCCCACATGAGCCGCACGGCCGCTTTTCCATTCGTGTAAAATTCTTTTTTCCGCTCGGGTGAGGAGAACCAATATGCGTGCTGACCCCATCGTTCCTCGTAGATGGTTTCCGCCTCTTCCTTTGGCACGCGCAGACCGGAGGTTGGTGTGGATACGTCTTGCGGTGCGGAAAAGAGATCCGCTTGCGTTGCCATGCCGCGCTCTCGGTGACGGCTCAAAATATCGTGAAGCGTTTTGTGGATCGCCTGCCCAAAACTTTTCTGCTCAGACCCCACGATCGGAATCTTGTACACGTGCGCGAATTTATATTGCAACGGACAGGTCTTAAACGCCGCGAGCTGAGTGAATGAAAATCGTCGCTTCAGTTGAAACGCCTGAATCTCAGCCGAACGAATTGAGCCAAACTCAATTTCTGCATCCCCATCTACAAGATGATTCATGCGCGCGATTTCCTCACGCTCTTCCCCAACCTCATCCAAAAAACACGAGGCGCGCTTCTTTCGAGTGCCGCCGTACGACTCGGCGCCAGTAAGCGTGATGGACTCTTTAGCGCGTGTCATTGCCACATAAAAAAGCCGTCGCTCTTCTGAGAGGTGTGTATTTTCTTCTTCCGGAAGCCGCTCGGAGATTAAACCTTCTGGCAATGGGATAGCATCGGATCGCTTTCGCGTTGGGAAACGCTGGTCCACAAGTGCGACGCAAAAGACGTGACGAAATTCCAGTCCTTTTGCCGCGTGGATGGTCATCACATTCACAAAGTCAGGACCAATGTCCGGATCTTGCGACAGCGACCCCTCGTCGCCGCTTTCGATTTCCATACGAAGGTCGTCCAAAAACGTTTTGAGTGACGCGTCGTGCACCATGGACTCATACCGCTCAACACGATCCGAGAATGTACGCACCAAATGAAAGATTTCTTTTCGTTCCGCTTCAGGACGCTTGAGCACATCGTCCAACACCCCTGTTTTTTTAATCAGATCGTGCAGAAGTTGCAGTACCGCTTTTTTGCCGCGCTCGTTCGACACATGCCGGATCCCGGAGAGCAGTTTTTCAATGCGGGTCGAGACCGGTTCAGGAAGACGAAGTTCGCGACTTCGAACTGCGGCATCCCACAAACTCACGCCATCACGCTTGGTGGCATGAAGAAGTTTGGCGCGTGCATCAAGCGGAATACCAACCGAATCCATGCAGAGCGCCCGCCACATGTGACGCGAATCATGCGGATCCACACATAACGTAAGCAGGGAGATGACATCCAAAATAAACGGCTTACTGTAGAGCCCGCGGTTGGCGGAAAACTGAAACGGAATTCCGTGCCGATCCAGCGCATTCAAAAATGGCGTGGCCGTACGGTTTGAACGGACAAGAATCGCCACGTCGCTCCAGTTGAAATCCGGCTCACCACGACGCAACTCTGCAATCGTCTTTGCAACGCCGGTCGCTTCATCTTCGAGTGTGGCATACCACTTCGTCTGCACGGCACCGCCCTCTCCCTTTGCGGCTTGCAGCTTCTTCTTTCCTTCAATTTCCGCAAGTTGGGACTCCAAGCGATACGGATTGTTGTTTTGAATGGATGTGTATGCCGCGTCCAAAATCTCCTGATGAGAACGATAGTTTTGCGTAAGCGTTACAACCTCCGCTTCCGGAAAATCATCGCGGAACTGCAGAATATTTGCGAGCGACGCCCCGCGGAATTTATAAATTGCCTGGTCATCATCCCCCACCACCGTGAGATTCTTTGCCTCACCGGCAATGAGCTTCACCAGCTCGTACTGCGCCCAGTTTGTATCCTGAAATTCATCAACAAAGATGTTCCGGAACTGCTCGCGCGCCTGCTTCAGCACATTTGGCCGCGTGTGGAGAAGACGAAGGGCCTCGAGGATCAAATCGCCAAAATCCAAGCACCCTTCATCGCGAAGCATTTTTTGATACGCGAAGTAGAGATTTCCCAATTCGTTCAAGCGACTGCGTTCTCCGGTCACATACTCCGCGTCTCCATCGAGCGCGCAGTTCTCCGCAAACTCGAGATACGTCTCGGCCGTCACACCCTCGTCTTTTGCGCGGGAGATGTGTTGGAGAAGCGCTTTCAAAAATTTGGTTGGATTTCCGAGCGGACGGTAGATGTCGAGCGGCAAATCATGAATGCGCTGTTTCAGCATGAGCCACGCGTCCGTGTCGGTAATCACACGGAATGAATTTGGCAGGCCTATTTCAAGTGCATGCTCTTCCAACAACCGCTGGCAGAATCCATGGAACGTGGAGATCCAAAAATCATACGCTCCGGTTGGGAGCGACTCGAGCACGCGCGTTTCCATTTCCTCTGCCGCCTTCTCGGTGAACGTGAGCGCGAGGATGTTGTCGGTTTTACTCCCCTGCTCCAAAAGCCAGCGATACCGCCGCGCAAGCACGGTTGTTTTTCCCGTTCCGGCGCCGGCCACAATCAATAGCGGCCCGCTTCCGTGCGTCACTGCCTCGCGCTGTGCGTCATTTAATCCTTCCAAAATGGGAGAATCCGCCTGCTTCACCTCATGCGACATGGAGGTAAGGGTATCTGCCCGTCACAGTCGGGACAAGAAAATGACTAATATACTTGACAAAAGTGTCGAGATGTGCTATCTTTCGATCATTGTCGAACGGCGTAACTCGCCCTAGATAAGCACCTTGTTGAACACGTATCCGTCTAAATAAAGACGGGAGGAGGATGAGATGAGCACGAATACGAATCAGACCACTGCCCGCGTCACCACCTTCACTCTTCTTTCCAAAGAGGAGATGGTCGCACTAATCAAGACGGATGTCACGAAGTGGAACGAATATCGAGAGGAGCTTAAGGAATATCGATCGAGGCTTCGGAGGGCGGAAGACGTCTTCGCTCCAGTAGATCTCACTGGAGTGGATTTCACGGGAGCGAACCTCAGTGAAGCGAATCTCTTGAGGGCTGACTTCACGGGAGCGGATCTCTTTGACGCGGATCTCCGTGGTGCAAATCTCGAAGGAGCGATTTTCGAGGGAGCGAGTCTTCACTTAGCTGATTTCGAGGGAGCGAACCTCACTGGGGTGCTACTCTCTAGGACGAATCTCTGGGGTGCCAAGTGCATTTCAGAGGAAGTGCTCGAGGCGTACATCAAGGCTCTGCGGAAATCCTGCGGCCACAGCAACCACTAACCACCCACGCGGACACTCACTGCGTGGGTGTTTGCTTTTATGTTACACACCGCCATCCCGAGGAAAGTCGGAGCGACGAGCCTGCCTGCCGGCAAAGGCAGGGAATCTTCCACTTTTTCTCTACCGAGAGTACATCAATACAAAATCACAAACTTGAAGATCCTTCGGCTGCGCTCAGGATGACAGGGCTTGGGGATTACGAACCAATTTCCTCAAAATTCACCTCTTCCCCCTCTCCAAGCGAGGCGATCACGAGCCGCACATTCACGTCGGGATACATTTCTTTTACACGCTCCCCGGCCGCTTTGAGGTCTGCCACGTGGCGCTCATGTTCTTCTTCATCCGATGAAAACGCTTTTCGTCCTCCGTACGCGCCACAATCCAAGTGGTTCATGATGATGACGTCGCTAACCGAATGAAGGTCTTTTGAAAGCTGGATCTGCGTTTCCAGGCAGGATTTGTGGTCGGGTGACATTGGGTCGGCAAGGTTGCGCCCGGCGCCGGCCAGTGAGACGAGATCGCAGGTGTTTGTGAGACCTTCGTTATCAAGATACGTGCGGATTCCCTTCATGAATCGGAAATCCATGCATTGAATCAAAACAGCTTTGCAGGTGTGGGACATATTTGGAAGTAGCTCGTAGCTGGTAGCTCGTAGCCAGTATTAGAGAATAGAAGTGCAATATAAAATAGAGATTTTCGTATGTCGAATCCTGCCGTCCTACCGTCCTACGATCCTACCGTCCTAAATAAAACGCCGACCCCGTGAGATACGAGATCGGCGCATGCGTAAAGGTGCGGACGCCTAGACGTTGGAGCGCGGCGTCATGTCCCGCTGGCTCTTCTTGAGCGTGCGGATGTTCATCGGTCGCGAATCTGGACTTGGCTCCGGAAAGACCTTGCGGAGACCCGTCACACGGTGACTATCGAGCTCAGCAATGAAGCCGATGACCTCGGCACGCCGCCCCGCTCGCCTGAGCGTCTCCTGCACCCAACCGATGGTGTCAAGCAAATCGGTGTAGAGAACCTGCTCCTCGCTCATGGCTGACGGAAGCTCGGCAAAAACCGACTCGTATCCGGCACAATCGGTGTGCTGAATAATCAAGACAGTTTCCGTGCTGTGCTTGGCGATTGAGGTGAGAAGATCTTTCTCGACCGTCTCCAGAGTGGCTGGATCTCGTCTCGCCAAGGAGCAACACCCGCCTGCACGAGTGATCGGATCGTACTGGATCATCTTCCCACCCGGGGTTCCGAAACGCTCCTGAATGAACGGGTCGATCCCGTCCACGTGATCGCGCAGCCGATAATCGATGCACTTGATCACGGTCAGATCACAAGCGCGTGCGATTCGTTCTTGTCTTTCTCCCAAAATCTCCTCCTTATTGCCCCACAACCGTGTGGAACGAGGGAGAATATAGCAAAAAAAGCCTTTATGGTCAATAAATTACCTAGCACCCCCATGTGTCATCCTCGGGCTTGACCCGAGGATCCAGTTTTATTGTCATTCCGGGCTCGATCCGGAACCTGCCTTTGCCGGCAGGCAGGTCCATTCGGATGGATTCTGAATCAAGTTCAGGATGACAGAATCCTGGATTCCCCGATCAAGTCGGGGAATGACACCGTGATTAAAACTCCCCTTTTTGAATCTTTTCGCGGAGGCGGCGCATGAGCTCAAGATAAAAACGCACATTCATGAGGGTTGCGAGACGCGCGGCCAGCGGCTCTTCCACGCGGAACAAATGACGAAGATACGCGTACGTGTACCGCGAGAGCTCTTTTGTGACGTCATCGCCCTCATCTTCGGCAAGCGGCGTATGATCCTTGGCAAATTTCTCGTTTGTGACATGCACGGCTTCGTAAAAATCATCGCGTGAAAAATCATCATGCACAAAACGGTACACAAGGCCGTGCCGCGCATTTCGAGTTGGAAGCACGCAGTCAAACATGTCGATACCGGCGCGGACGTAGGCAACAATCTCGTGTGGTTTGGCGCCACCCATGAAGTACCGCGGCTTATCCTTTGGCAAAACGGCATCGAGAGCTGTCACAATTTTCTTCGCTTCTTCAAACGGCTCGCCCACGGAAAGGCCGCCGACCGCATATCCGTCAAAACCGATCTTCTGCAATGCCTTTGCATGCTCCACCCGCATTTCCGGATCCGTTCCACCTTGCACGATTCCAAAAAGTTGGGCGCCCGGATTATTCGAAGACTCCTTCCCCGCTTCAAACGCGGCCTTTGAACGCTCTGCCCATCGCGTGGTTCGTTCCACCGAGGTCCGCATTTTATCCGTCGAAAGATCATGCGGTGGGCATTCATCCAACACCATTACAATGTCGCTTCCGATCACCTGCTGGATCTCCATAGACTTCTCCGGCGTGAGCATATGTGCGGATCCGTCGATGTGCGACGCAAACTCTGCCCCTTCTTCCGTCAGTTTACGGAGACGGGACAACGAGAAGACTTGATAGCCGCCGGAGTCGGTCAGAAGGATTCCAGGCCACGACATAAAGTTGTGCAGTCCGCCGAATTCACGAAGCACATCCAAGCCCGGACGAAGATACAGGTGATACGTATTGGAAAGCAAAATCGGGCTTCCGAGGCGCTCCACATCGAATGACGAAATGGTTTTGACCGCACCCTTTGTGGCAATGGGCATGAAAAACGGGGTTTGGATTTCCCCGTGCGGCGTTGTAAGCGCGCCGGCGCGTGCCGAAGACGTTTTTGATTCGCTGTGGAGCTCGAACATATTTACTGCAGCTCCTCCTTCTTCTCTTTCATGAAGGCGAACCACTCTTCCAAAATTGCGAGGAACATCTTAAACGGCGCTTCAATCAAGAAATCGAAGATGAACAAGAAGACGTTAATGCGATTCATGTTGCGCGAAAGCCAGTGACCGGCACGGAGAATCGGGAGCGAAAAGAATTCTGCAATCACGGAGAGCGTGCGCTGTTTTGGCTCTACAACCACGACTTCGCGTGCGTTGCGACGCAAACGGAAACCGAAGAAGCTCACCACACACAAGAAGAACAGGAAGATCGTGATGGAGATGAATGTGAAGTCCAGCATCTGCAAAAACATGATCGTGACGCCGAATGTAATAAGAAACGTGGCAAGATAAATGACGGTAAACGCGAGCCGTTGTGTCCCCTTCTTTGATTTGCGGATACGGATTTCAGACACGGGGATCGGTGGTTCAGACAAGAGTGCATGAACGCCTTCCACAATCCGGTCGGTGTTGTCGCGACCCGGAATGCGGATCAAAAGCCCCACAAAAATCATGAGAATCGGTGGGAAGAGCAAGTTCACGCTGAGCGGGAAGTATTGGATATGTCCCAAAAAGATTTGTTCAAGCGGAAGTTCTACAAGAAGCGCAAACACCATCTTTGTAAGGAAAAGATAGATCACGGCGCGCACAGTGCCGCGTCGCAGTTTTGCGGCGGCTTTTTTATAGGTGGCCTCGGCTTTGTCTGAGATACGGCGATCCAATGCGGCTTCGTCTTCGAAGAGCTCAACGCCGGCTTCCGGTTCATCCTGCAACACTTCGCGAAGCATGAGGAGCGACACGGACCACGGCTTCACCGCACGGAGAAAACGTCGGTGGAGCGGATGCGCGAGTCGCTTTTGAATCTTCATTTGAAGCGCGATCAGCCGTTCGGCGATCGGGCGCGGATTGCCGACCCACTCGTCAGACTGTGTCCACTCGGGCAGATAGGCACGAAGAAGTTTATACGACAACATGTCGTCATCCGACTTCCAGAGGGCGCGTTCGCACGCGATGTAGAGCTGAATCCGTTCTTCGGTTTCAGAGATGTCTACGCCGTGCACATGCACACGACCAATCAACCGTTCAAACAAAAACGTGGTGAGTGCTTTTTGCTCGCGGTGGTCAACAAGCAATTCTTCAATTTCAACGGCAAGAACACTACGGAGCCACTTCAAATGCTTCTGCTCTTCGGCGTGGACGGACACAATAGCCTTAAACTTCCGAATTCGTTTCGCCACCTCAACGAGTACGGACTCCGGAACCTTGCTGTCCGGAACATATTTTGCACTCACCAACTCACGCACGAGCTTTTCTGCCAAAAGATCCGGGTCCGACTCCAAAACAAGAAGTCGCTTCAAAATGCGGTGGATCGCAGACTTACGGAGCAAGTGATCGTCGCGGTATTCAACAGCGTTTCGGATCCGTTCATATAAAAAAGAGAATCGGCGGATTGCCGAGTGCACGGAAATTTTTGGAATTCCATCCGAAGACGGCGCATCCGATGTACGGACCGCCGCAAGAACACGTTCAACGTGTTGGGAATCAAAATTCATACGGAAAAGGGATCCATCGCCCAACTCACATAGGCGGCGGCAATGGTGTACAGAATGAGAAATCCAAGCGCAAACCAAAGCAAATTCTTTTCATCATCGAACGAATTTGGGAGCACCTGATACACAACGCATGCAGCGATGAGTACGAGGATTCCAATCGCGAGAGGTAAAAATGACATGTTATGACTCCTTCATTTCCAGTTCACGGATGTATCGGTCAAACTCTTTTTGATACCGACGCTCTACCCGCTTTTGCAAATCCGTCTTACTCATCGAGTCAAAACGCTCGCCAAGCTCACGCCGCTCCTCTTGCAGTGCACGGAACCACGCCCATTCATCCGTCACCACATACCAAGCGTACTGCCAAAGCGACTCATCCGTCGCGCGCATTTCACCGTGGCGCTCCTTTGGGGAGAGGGCGAGAAGTGCTTCAATGCGTGCAAGTAGACCTCGCTCCGGCACTGACTCTAAGCCTTGTTCGTTGCGCAGAAGATCCTCTACACACGCCTGCGCAAAAAGCGCACGATAGACTTCCTGCAACTCGCGCTTTGATAGCGACAACGCAAAATGTTCAGAGTCCATAGCGCGCCAGCACGTTAAACCTATTTAACCACTTTTGTCAATCCCTTTCTTCGACTTTTTTTGCTTAATACAGCCAATTATTGGGTACAAACCATTGTATCCGTACGAGGCTCGCTCTCCTGGTAACCGCCAATTCGAAGCGTGTCGCTGGGGTACGCGACAGACAGCTCTTCAGACATCGGATCAAAGTCGCTCGCTTCATTAATATTCTCTCCAAAGAGATAGTTTGGATAGAACGCGATATCGATATCATCAATCTTTGTATTCCAATCCGCTCCGTAGAATGTTTCGGCCAGAGCTTCAGTTGTTACCCACCGAAGAATCCCGCCCTTCGTGACCGCGTACACCTTGTTGTCGCTCGTGAATTTCACCATTCTCCGTCCCGGGATATACGTCACGTTCTGACCGAGCGGAATCGTGGCAAGCACGTCCACTGATACAACCTGCACACCCGCGAAGCTGCAGAACCATGTGAAATACACTTTTGAGTTCGGGAAGGCATGACGCATTCCATCCCCTCCAATGTAGTACACCGCGGAATCAAGCTGTGTGTCGGGATTTCCATCGTCTGGAAGTTTTACAAGTCCATGTACGGCAATGCCCTGGTCCACGAGGTTTGAGAGAGCCTCTGCCGTTGCGACCGAAGCCTTTTCCGCGGTATCAGAAGTGAGTCCCGCTGTGCCTTGGCCCTCAACATCGCCTGACGGCGGCAATCCTCCCCCGCCTCCGCCGCCCCCTCCGGAGCCTCCGCTTCCCGAAGAGGCTGCCGCGAGCGTTACGGTGTCACTTCCGGTATCCGCGCTGTCATTTGAGTCCGTGTACGAACCTGTTCCAACACCGGCTGCAGAAATTTCAAAGTCGCCATTGTTCGCAGTCGCGGATCCGGATGCAATACCAACGCCGGTACCGTTACGGAAGATTCCGCTTGAAACAGTCGTTTCGGTAAGAGTAATAGTTTCCGTATCGCCCCCGGAGGACGAGTCCCCGGACATTGTTACCGTTATCGTCTCCTGCGTTGTACCGTCGAGGTTTGCGTTTTGGTCCTGTACCGTCAAATACACCTTGTCGCCCGGTGCAAGCGAAGTCACTTCGGTTCCGGAGCTATCCGTAACCGTGACGGAGTCCAAATCTTTCAAAAGCGCGCCGCCATCCGTGGAACTCACATGAACCACACCAAGGTTGGAGAGATCGCCAACGACGGTCATTGTTGCGTTTGCGATATGAATTTGGCTGTTTGCCGTAATTTCCAGTCGACCCACAACCGTTGTACTTGCACTTAGAAATGAACCGTTTTGGTTGTTGTTAAACACTAGATTGTTATACGTGGTACTTGCCACCTCATGCTGAGTCGTTCCACTGTAACGAACCGTGCCGCTTCCCGTATTAAGCGTCCCGCCGGCGAGAACAAAGTCATCGGATACAGTAGTTGTCCCGCTTCCCAATGTCACCGCGCCGCTGATAACGCTGATATCCGATGTAAACGCGTAATTATCATTCCCGAATGTCAACGTCCCAGCCGACTTGTTCACTGTTAAATTCGCCGGGGAATAGTTTTGGAAATCATACGACTGCGCACCACTTCCATTCATATTGATAGTGTAGCTACCTCCAAGCGATGCAACCGCATCTCCCGACAATGAAATATCTCCGGATACATTCAATGTCGCACCGGAAGCATTGTGCTGAAACGTCCCCTCTTGATGCGTGAAGTGTGTAACGGTAATCGAGGTTATAGGGATATAGACCGTCCCATCCGATTTGTTTATCTTCAAATGGTAATAGGCCGTTGAACTCGCAGTCTGCAATGAGGCCGCACCGTTAAAGAGCACCATACTCGTACCTTCGTTTAAGGTGGAGCCTGCGGCGACGGTTAGATCCCCGCCGATCGTACTCGTTGATGTTCCGAGTGTGACCGTGCCATCAAAAATCAGAAAGTCGTTTGTCGAGGTAACATACTCGTTTAGCGTCAAGGCGCTTCCATCACTCTTATCAACGTAAAAATCGTACAAGTATGTCCCAATGGTTTGCGGAAATGTCAGAGAAACGCCTCCCGTATTCCGAAAAAGAAACTTACCTGTCCCACCGTAAATAAATGCCGTACTTGAAATAACCGGATCCGTACTCCCCTGCAGTTCAAACGTCCCGCCATTGATACTGATCGACGCAACATTTGAGAGCTGCAACCCTCCGTATGATGTTGTTGTGCCGCTTCCGACATTTACATTTGATGAATTACGGATGGCAAACGTCGAACTCACGTTGATTCCCCCGGAAATAGAACCGAGCGCGGCACCGTTATGCATATCCAGCCGACCACCGAAACCAAAGTTTCCACTTGTGGACGTTGCTGTGCCGTCGTCAATACTTGACGTGCTCGTTGCCGTAAGATCAAACGACACAATATTCAACGTCCCGGTAACATGAAGATTCGTCACACTGATCGGACCGGCGGACATGGTGACACTGGTTGCCGTTGGGATGAATACACTGTCCCCGTTCCCAGGAACGCTGGCGCACGTCCAGTTCGCCGCTGTATTAAAGTCGCTCGTTCCGTTGCTCGAGAACGTGCAATCCGCTGCGTAGGTTCCAGAGGCTCCAACGAACAACGCGCCCAAAAGTACAGCAAAGCCGATCAGTAGTCGTTTCATACAATTTTTTTATTTCAAATTCGCCGCTATCGTAACGCCCGCGCATGCGGCTCGCAAGCCGGCTTATTTACTTATTCAAGCTTACCCGGCCCGAGCGGATTGTAACCGTTTTCAACCTCAGTGCTATCGGAGTACCCATCTCCATCTGTATCTGGATTTTTTGGATCTGTGCCCCATGTCCCGAACTCCTCACCATCGGAAAGCCCGTCATCATCTGTATCCGGATCAAACGGATCCCATCCGCGGGTAATCTCGGTATTGTCGTCTACGCCGTCGTCGTCTGTATCCACATCAAGCGGATCTGTTCCAAATTTCTTTTCATCACCATCGGAAAGCCCGTCGTTATCCGTATCAGCATCCGACGGATCCGTGCCCGCGGCTTTTTCATCGTCATCAAACACACCGTCGTCATCCGAGTCCACAAATGTACAACCCGGCAATGATGCGCGCGGCTGACTTGTAACGTAGCTTTGGATTCGCATGGAGTCGCTTGGGAAGATAACGGAACGTTCCACGATCGTCGGGTAATATCCCGTTGACGCAGCAAGGTCATTTCCGAAGGCATAGTCTCCGTAAAAGGCATCTGAAATGTCGTCAATCTTTGTATTCCATTCCGGACCGTAGATCGTTAGCGCCGCAGCCTCTGAGCTCACCCAGCGAAGAATCCCGCCCTTATCCACGGCGTAGACCTTTGGATCGGTTGTGAATTTCACCATTTTCCGCCCCGGAATATAGGTCACGTTTTTCCCAAGTGTGATATCCGCCATCTGTTCCGGTTGGATAACTTTGACCCCCGAAAAATCGCAATACCAGGTGAAATATACCTTTTCATTCGGAAACGCGTGGCGCTTCCCGTCGCCTCCGATGTAATACACCGCACTATCCGACTGCGTGTTGGGATCTCCGTCATTCGGGAGCTTCACAAGATCGTGCAGGTCAATTCCGCCCTCTGCCAAAGTTTCGAGTCGTGCAAAGTCGTATTGTGACGCATAGCCGATATCTGCAATCTGCATCTCCTGAAGTTCCTGTATTTCCTGAATTGCCTGCTGCTCCTGCTCCGGCGTTAAATCAGCCTCAGCCGTTCCCTCAGCTGTGGTCGTGGTTGTCGCTGTATCGTCCGGCGTCTGCTGGGTTGTTGTGGTCGTTTGCGTGTCATCGGTCTGCTGAGTTGTTGTAGATGTCTGTGTGTTGTCCGTTGTCGTGGATGTTTGCGTCTGTTGTGCAGAATCTGCAGGAAGGAAAATTATCGAGATGCTATCCGACCCCGTGTCATTTGTGCTAAGCGCGTCGGTATAGAGCACACTTGCGGTTCCACTCGCTTTTATTTGCAGAACTCCATTTTCTTGAAACACGGACGTTGACGATACAACGGAAAAACCGACCGCGTTGCGAAAAATGCCGGACGCCGTTGCCGTCTCCGTTAATGTGATTGTTTCGGAATCACTCCCAGCCGCAGCATTGGTGGAAACCGTGACCGACAGCGTCTCCGTAATTGATCCCGATTCATTTCGGCTTGCATCCATCACGGTAATGTACATGGATGCAGGTGCCGTGATCGACGTCACCAAACCACCGGAGCTGTTGGTAAATTCAACTTGCTCGTTGTCCTTGAGGATCCGTCCGGTGGTATAGGTAATCAAGCCATTATTTATGATCGTTCCATTGATTTGGAGATTGTGCGTCCCCAGGCTTAATGTTGAAGGATTGCTGTTAAGAAATTCGGTATTCACAACAATTGCCCCTTTTGCCGTGAACGTCGCTTGCGATGCAGGCCCTAGCCACAGCCGTTCGTACGTGATCCCCGGAATGTTCGCGGTGTTCGAAAATGCAATTTGACCCGGGTTCACAAGCGTTCCCCCGGTAATATTTAAGACGTCTCCCGTACCGGTAAATACAGTGCTCGGTGTTCCCAGGTTTGCGGTTCCGCTCACAAGATTAAAAGACGTTGAAATTGTACGATACCCCTGAAATGTCACCGTACTCCCCGTCCCCTTCATCACCGTCACGGCACCATAGCTGGTTGTACTCGCCGTTTGTGGATCAGATCCAAAAAAGTTTGTCGAATTTCCGCTTGTCAGCGTCGCCCCCGTCTTAACAAGAAGATCGCCGTACAAATCCCATTTTGACGTGCCGCGGTTTACAGTTCCGCGCGTCACTGTGACGTCTCCGGCAAAGGATGCGGTTCCATTCCATGTGAAGGATCCTGTCACCTTGTCGATGACAACGTTATAAAATGTATCGATCGTGCTCACCGAATTATCGATAACCGCGCTATTCGCGGTTCCGTAAAATTGAATTTCGCCCTGTCCCGGCAGTGAGTTCCACGCTCCTAGAATCAAATTTGAATACAGCGCCAACGTGGCTGTGCCGCCATCAAAGGTTGAAGTGTCACCAAATTCAAGATCTCCGGTTACCTCCATCGTCCCTCCGCCCAAAGTGAGTTTTGCTCCGCTCAAAAATGACGAGTATCCCATGACCGTAATTGCTCCGGATGTTGTTTGGAGCGACCCTCCGTTCAACGCTGTGAGACTTCCCAAAATATTCAACTCTCCGCCGCCCGAAGTGATTGATCCCGCGGAAATCGTTGTTGATGAACTTACCTCAAAAACGAAGTCTCCAATTTGGAGACCTCCCCCCACAACCAAGGATTTGATAGCTACATCTTGATCAACCGTAACGGTTCGCCCCGACGTAATCTCCACATCGTCTGCGGACGTTGGAACCCCGCCACAGGTCGCCCAGATACTGGGGTTTGACCACACACCGCTTGCAGATGCATTACATGTTGCCGCGTCGGCAGAATGCGCGGAGGTAAAAAGGACGAGTGCGCTAAAGATGAGGACCGGGAAAAAACGTTTCATATTTTGAAGAAGTATATCATCTACTGCCGAAGTGCGTTTAGGCTTTCGCGCGTCGCTGGACCAAGCTCGCCAACATCCGGCAAACCAATGCTTCGCTGATACAGCCGCACTGACTCCTCTGTTGTCGGTCCGAAGTATCCGTTCGGCTCCACGGCCGCCGGGAAGAAGCCCAGACACTGCAATGATTCCTGCGCAGCCAACACATCCGGACCAGAGAATTCAAGACCGAGGTTGCGTGTTAATTCCACCGAAGGGGCGCACGATGTCGGTTCAAAAATTGGCTGGAGCGACGGAGGCGGAAGTGGATCGTACGGCCCGGAAACTAGCTCGGGATCCACAATTCCCAAATCCTCCTCAATCGACTTTGTTGAGTAATACCAGTAAGCCGGGTCAAAATCTGAGATACCTGCGATTGGCTCCGTACTGAACGTGTAATCCGTGTAGATTGCGTCGGAAAGATCAAAAATTCTGGTTGCCCATTCGCTTCCATAGAGACTTGTGGCGACGTCTTCGCTCTCAACCCATTTTAGAACACCCTTTCGTTCGATCGCGTACACCTTTGGATCGCTCGTGAACTTCACCATGACCAGACCGGGGTGGTAGTGAGCGTTTCGTCCAAGCGGAATACTTGCCATGTCCTCGGCGGAAACAACTTTTACGCCATTAAACGTCGGATACCACGTGAAGTAGATGAAGTGATTAAAGAATGCGTGGCGCTTTCCATCCGAGCCGATGTAGTACACGGTCGCGTCAAACGTGGTAGCCGGATCTCCGTCATCCGGAAGCTTGATAAGCGTGTCGGTTTCAATCTCACGCTCCTGAAGATTTTGCAACAACGCCGCGCGCTCCACCGGATCCTGCTGAACTAATCCCGTATCTGCTGGTGTTTCCGAGCCGGTATCTCCGCCAGTTGATACGGATCCGCCTCCAGAGGAGCCGCCGCCTCCTCCGCCTCCTCCACCCCCTCCTCCGCTTGAGGAGGATGTATCGGCGAGCGTAGCCGTTGTGATCTCGGTCGCGCCCGCCGAATCATCTGAAGTATTGAATGTAAAAATATTAAAGACGTAGTTCGTATTGGCGTTCAGCCCGGTCACTGTTGTTTCCGTTGTGCCGTTGTAGTTGACGTCTGAGAGGTCTGAATCGGTATGTTGGGTGTCTGTGATAACAACACCCTCAACACCCGTGCGATAAAAGATCTTGTACTCCGAAAACGCCGGATCCGCGGAAGCGTCGCCAAAGCCAAGCGTAATGGAGCTTGAGGTGCGCGATACGATTGTGAGAGACCCACCTGCAACTGCCTCGGTGCTCGTAGTTCCACCATGGACGGTGTACGTGCCATCGTCGGTTCCCGTTGCAGCGTTTCCGGCGTTATCAATCACCGAAACTGTCACGACCGCGGATGTTGTTGATGCCGTTCCAGACTGGATTCCGTAACACGCTTCGTAAATATCATCGGACGCTGTTCCACTACAGGCAGTCGTGTCCGTCATCGCGGTTGACGCAGAACCTCCAAAATCCGAGAGATCCGCAACAATGGACGCGAGGGTATCCGTGTTGTTATCCCCTCCCGCGGAATTATCCCATGTGACGGTTACGGTCTCGCCCAAGATAAACTCCCCACCCGTGTCTCCGGAGATTGTAATGTTTCCCGAGGTTACGGAAGGAATGACGGCGTCAACCGTAAACGTGCCGTCGTCGGTCGTTGTGGTTGCGCGGCTTGCATCATCTGTCGCCGTAATGGTCGTCGATGCCGTTGTAGTGTCGATCGACGAAGTTGCAACCGTGTAACACGCCTCATAAATGTCGTCGGACGCGGTTCCTCCACACGTTGTCGTATCCGTCATGGATGCAGAAGCGGATCCACCCCAATCCGACAAGTTAGCCTTTACGCTGGAAATATCACCATTGTTATCGCCGCTTGCCGAGTTGTCCCACGTCACTGTCACCGTATCGCCATGCTTGTACGCCCCGCTCGTCCCCGAGGCGCCGGATACGGAGATATTACCGGTTGAAACCGTAGGTGCCGCGACATCAACGGTGAATGTTCCGTCATCAGTGGTGGTTGTGGTATTTCCTGCGTCATCCGTTGCCGCTACCGAGGTTTGCGCACTCGCTGTGTCCGTTGATGTCGCCGTGAGTGTGTAGCAGGCTTCGTAAATGTCGTCGCCGGAAGAGCCGCCACAGGCCGTGGTGTCGGTCATCGTGGTGGTTGTTGCCCCACCAAAATCAGAAAGATCGGCGATAACGCTTGAAATATCACCGTTGTTATCCCCTCCCGCGGAATTATCCCATGTGACGGTTACGGTCTCGCCCGATGAATAAATGCCATCTCCTCCGGCCCCAGACACGGAAATATTGCCTGTTGTAACCGTGGGTTCCTGCGTATCCACCGTGGCTGTGCCGTCGTCTGTGGTTGTCGTGGTGTTTCCAGCATCGTCCGTACCCGTAACCGTTGTCGACGCGGTCGTTGTGTCAATTGATCCGGACACGAGCGTGTAACACACTTCATAAATGTCATCGTTTGCCGTCCCGCTGCAGGCAGTCGTATCAGTCATGGACGCAGACGCCGAGCCACCCCACTGCGAGATATTCGCGATGACTGTGGTGGTTGCCATATCGGTATTGTTATCTCCGCCTGCGGAGTTATCCCACGTCACGGTAATGACGTCGCCAATAATGTATGCGCCGCTGGTGCCGGAACCGCCTGCAATAGAGATATTTGCGGTGGATATGGTTGGCGCGGACGTATCAACGGTTGCGGTTCCGTCATCTGTGGTTGTTGTGGTGTTTCCTGCGTCATCCGTGCCGGCAACGGTCGTAGATGCCGTGGTTGTATCAATTGACCCGCTCACAAGCGTGTAACACGCTTCGTAAATATCATCATTCGCCGTACCGCTACAGGCCGTGGTATCGGTCATGCTCGTAGATGAGGAACCACCCCAATCTGACAAGTTTGCAACGACCGTGGTCGTGGCCATGTCCGTATTGTTATCTCCGCCTGCGGAGTTATCCCACGTCACGGTAATGACGTCGCCAATAATGTAAGCGCCGCTGGTGCCGGAACCGCCTGCAATAGAGATATTTGCTGTGGATATGGTTGGAACCTGGGTATCAACTGTAGCCGTGCCGTCGTCTGTGGTTGTTGTGGTGTTGTCCGAGGTATCCGTTGCCGCAACCGTTGTGGACGCCGTTGTGATGTCAATCGAGCCGCTCACAAGCGTATAACACGCCTCGTAAATATCGTCGGATGCCGTACCTCCACACGCCGTAGTATCGGTCATGGTTACCGAAGAACTTCCTCCCCATTGATTCAGATCCGCGGTTGGCGGCGTACTTGTTGAGATATTGCTGTTGTTGTCACCACCTGCCGAGTTGTCCCACGTCACCGTGATCGTGTCGCCCACGATGTACGCACCGCTGGTCCCCGTACCGCCGGCAATAGAGATGTTCCCCGTTGAAACCGTTGGTCCGGATGAAATACTAATGGTCTGTGTTGCCGGAGTCGCCTGATCTGCCGTGTCGTTGTTGGCGATGAGGCGCATACACTGCGTGCCATTTGCGCTCGGAAGGTCGGTGCTGGAATCCCAATCAAACGTGATGGTATTTGAGCCGGACGAGGTAATGACCCGCGTGCCGGATGTGGAACCGATCTGATACTCACGATCCTGATCGATATCCGGTGCACCGCCGCTATCACTAAAGTCAGCCGTTACAGAGCCCGTCAGCGTCGCCTGTGCCCACGGCCCGTCACACGCACCATCCTCATCGGTTTCGTATTCAAATTTAAGGCGCGTGTCAAAATCCCCGGGATCATCAATTTCAACGGATACATCCACAATCCCCGACATATCGCCGCGCAACACCGCACTATTAAACGTGCCGGTCGGCGGGGACTCTGCATCGCCAAATGCCACACCTTGAAACTGAACGCCTCCCGAGCCACTTACCGAATTCCAGTTCAATGTAAATCCGTCGCCATCAAACGACACTAAATCCCCGTTAAACGCCTCGGCGGCACCACTCCCCTCAATTGAGTTAAACCCGTCATCCGTCAATGTTCGCGTTTTTCCGTTTGGAGATGAAAAGTTATCGGATTCGTTTGATGAAATTGATGCCTGCTCTGTGGAAGACGTAAACGAGCCAAAACCAAAGCGCGCATCAAATCGGATGGTCGTACTTGAAACATGGCCATTATTGAACAAGAAAGCGCCGTTCGGTTGAAAATCGAGGCCGGAGATAGACTGAGTTCCGGTGGCTGTGTTCGCATTAAAGTCGATCGTGTCGTACTTCCCACCCTTTAAAGCGAGATACGCCACATACATTTCCGTGGAGGTAACATCCGTGACATTAAGCGTGAAACCGTCCTCCTCAAAAGATGAAAAGTGAGCACTCGCACGTTCGGCGCTACAATCGAGATCTATCCATTGGAGCACTCTCCCTTCCCGTTGGTATGCGCAGTTACTTGTAATTGTCTCCCCATCTTGAATACCGTTCGTTATTGTCCCTTGCCCGGTGCGGGTCATGAAACCAAAAACACTCGACAAGTTGTCTTGAGGGCCGTTCATGTCTGTGTTTCCACCGGAAATAAAGAGGACGGCGTCTGGTTCAAAACCGGTGCCGGTAACGGACTGCAGCCCAACGGTTGTTGTGACAGCGAACGTTCCGACGGAGCTTTCAATTAAATCCCCACCAAACGCCATAAAGTGAATGATGTATGCGTTTGCATCGGCAACGTCCCAATTCAAGGTAAAGCCATCGGCGTCAAAAGAAGTGAGTGACGCGGCTCCAACAACACTGTTGTCCGTTCGAAGCATTAAAATGGTGCTGGTCACCGTCGTCTGGTTACTTGCATCCTCCAAGCCATCCACGTCCACAAATTCAATATCGGCCCGAGAGGCAACGGATGCGTACTCTGTTGAGGATGCCGCAAAACCAAAACCATAAAAATCCTCTCGGTTTGCCGAGGTGCCGGTTGCCGTTTCAACAGTCCAGTAAAAAAGTATAGCCTTTGGCTGAAAGCCGACGCCCGTCACAGACTGTGATCCTGTAGATGTTTTTTTATTAAAACTGCCCGTGTATGCATTGTACGCCGCGTGCGCGGACGACGGCATTACGAGTATGAAAAAAGCAATCCCAAAAAATGACAGTAGAGCCTGCTTCACCGATATTCTAAAAAGACGCTGAGATTTAAGCATGGAATAATCTCACCGTCTTATTATGCCAGATTTTTATCGAGCCTCAAAACGTCACCGTGCCTCCGGAGCAAGCTCTTTCTTCCCCAATACAATCTCCTTTTTTTGACGCCCCTTAAACATCCGATAATGAACCTCGTACGGTACAAGTTTGATGGCCACCTTCTCCTGCCCCGTATAGTGAAGCAGTGGAAGATGAGCAACCTGTTCCGGAAACCGCTCCCCCAGGATATTCGAAAGTTGGACCAAGGCATCTTGCAGCTCTTCCCCCGATGCCTCTGACGCGCGTGCGCGAATCTGCACCGTCTCCTGGTCTTCTTCTTGAACAAATGTCAAAACAACGTCCGGATTTTTTATAAGATTCTTATATTTTTGAGTCCCCTTTGGGGTGACGAAGTACAAAACGAGATTGGGCTCTACCACGATATACACGGGCGCCGCATCCAACACCCCCTTATCGTTCAATGTTGAGAGCACTGCGAGGTTGTTCTTCACGATAAACGCAGTGACTTTCTTCTTTTGAGTCTTCGGCGTGGGCGTTGGCATATTTTTATATTTTTCTTGAGTCATACGCCCAATGGAGAACCGCCTGCCGCTGACGAGGACGACACGTCTTATCCCCACGAGGACAATGCTTTTTAAGTTGTGCAACGTGACGACGAATCGCCTTCCATCGCTTGATTTGCCGCTGATCCTCTTCCGGAAGCCGACGGCCCATGTAGTACCGACAATACCACTGGAACCACCCACGCGGATCGTGTTCTTCGTTGATCCATCCCTTTTCTCGCCACACACCTAAAGGCTGAGACGCGTGTTTTTGAAAAAAGTTCAATGAATCGTCGTGCTTTTTTGGCGACAGTTTTGCATGAGTGAACCAGCTTTTTGGAAACTCCTTTTTACCGTCGGTCATATAATGCCCGCCAAACACTCCAAGCGCCAGCATTTGCTTTGGTGAGAGGTCCGGCGTAAATTCCGGATCAAAATTCCGCCCCACCGGCTCCGTCAACATGTAGACGTAGCCCTTTTGCATCTTATCGTTGACTCGGACCTTCTTGGGTGTGCGGCGCGGCATGGTGGCTTACGTAAATTTGCTCGGGAGATTCTCGCGACCCCACCGTAATGCCTTAGACATCCAGACTAGCTCCTCAAGAAAGCCGGCTACTCGCTCTGCGGTTTTTTCGTCTTTCGGATTTCCGTTCTCATCAAATGCGTCCTGGACATGAGGAAAATACAAATCTTCGAATGTCACCGCAAGGCCGAGTTCACGAACCACACCAACGAGCTGTTCAACCATGCGCGTTCCGGCAAATCCACCTGACGACACACCCACTAAGCCAACAGCCTTATGCACGTACTCCTTCAAAAGGATATCCAAAGCCATTTTTAAACTCCCTGGATACCCATGGTTATACTCCGGCGAAACAATGATGAGCCCGTCCGCACGGATAATGGCATCGCGCCATTCCGAATTCTGTTCTTTCAAATCTCCCCCCTCGTCCTTGCATGATAAAATCATCTCAGCTGGATCAAAAAGCCGCGTTTCAATTTCCGTGTGATTCTCTACCTCTCCAAGGAGGTAATTTGCGACATGTTCACTCTGACGGCCTTTGCGGGCTGTACCTAAAAGAATTGGGATAAATAATTTGGATGAGTCCATAGGACACTATTATATCAGAGCCACAAGAAACATATATCAGCTATGAGCGTTAAGCTAAAACAAAACCCACCTCGATCCGAGTGGACGGGTGGGTTTGTGCGTGAGGTGGGGGCGCAGAAGACTAGTCTTCCCAATTCTCCGGACATGCAGCACGCATGAATCCGATCAAACCTCCTTCCTTGGTGTAGATGTAGAAGGCGTGACCTGCATTCGTATCGACGAACTCGAGTTGATCATGTGGTGCAACCAAGCTCATGAGGTCAGTGCGTTCACCGGCGAGTCCCTGCTCCACACGACGAATCCGAACCGGGAAGGAGTTCTCGTTCTTCAGAACAACCCTGTAGACGGGCCCCTTCGGCAACGCGCAGCCGTTCATCTCGACATCACTTTTCCAATTGCGGTACGCCGCTCGCTCCGTCTCTTTTTCTTGAGCCGAGTCCGACCCCAAAAGCATCGGCCAAACCAGAATGCCTATCGGAATACTCACAATGAGAACCAAGACCCAGAACTTTCTCGCGCGACTAATCATTTCTAAACTCCTCTCGAAAGAACGTTGCATCCAGACTCATGCCTGAACGGGCCAAGAGTTGCCTATTTTGAGCGTTTTGTCAAGAATTGGAGACAACGATCGTGTCGGGAAGATTGATCTTTTTCGCGAAAAACGATAGACTGCGGCGGGTACGAGATCTTAAGGAGAGGTGGCCGAGCGGTTTAAGGCGCACGCCTGGAAAGCGTGTTGGGCGCAAGTCCTCGCAGGTTCGAATCCTGTCCTCTCCGCCAAACCAAAACTCCCCATACGCGGGGAGTTTTTTGATGCTTCATTATTGACAAAGAGACAAAAATACCGTATAAGACGGGCGTACCGTTACACAATACAAAACACAAGGAGACGTTACATGCCAGTACTACACGCGCTCGGAACCGGAACCTGCTTCCCGGAACCCGGCTCCATTCGCCGCGCCCATCCGGGCTTCCTCCTCACGTGGGGAGAGAACGAAAAACACAACCTCCTCCTGGAGTGTTCGTCGTCGATTGCGGAGCGTTTGGAGCGAGTCGGTGTTTCACCGGATGAAATCAAGGCGGTCGCCATCTCCCATGCCCACCCGGACCATTTCGCGCTTCCGCAGTTTGTGCAATCTGCGCATTGCGCCACTCTGCAACGAGGCGAGAGACGGATATTTGATCACGATTCCCAAAACCTTGACCTCTTCGTTCCGCAGCATATCGCCAACCACATCGACACGCTCAACCGGATTCATTTCGAAGAGTCGTGTGGAGAAGGTCGTATCCCCGGACTTCAGACGCCAAAACTCCACCCCAACGTGCTGGACCCAGGTGCTACCGGAGTGTTCATGGATGCCATCATCCGCAGCTTCCGTGTCATGCACGGATTCGGACGGGTGGACGCGCTTGCATTCCGCATCGCACTTCCGCACGGAGAAGCGCTCTGCTACTCCGGAGACAGCGGGGAATGCGATGGCCTACGTCGCGCAGCAGAAGGCGTTAACCTATTTATCTGCGAGGCGTCCGCACGCGTTGGAGACGAAGACAGCGCGACAGCATACGGTCATCTGAACCCTCGGCAAGCGGCTTCGGTTGCAAAAGAGGCCGGGGCGCGCCATCTCGTGCTCACCCATTACTCCGGGGCTGATTCGGAAGAAGACATGCTCGCAGACGCACGAAAGAGTGGGTACACCGGCGAGATTACCATCGCCAGAGATGGCGACACCTTCTCCTTCTAGCCACACCTCCGCGCACCCGCGGCAAAGAGCTCACTTGCTCTCGCCGACTCCCGGGTGCGCTCTTTATTTTTAAAAAGCCTATACTCCTCATTCCTCCGACACCGTCGGTGCCTCAAGAGGCTTGGCACCCTTTCGCGGAATCATCCCCGAAAGCGGCAATTCAACGAAGAATGTCGTTCCCTTGTCCTCTTCGCTCTCAAACCAAATCGTCCCGTTTGAGGTTTCAATGATCGATTTGATGATGTACAACCCAAGACCGGTTCCGGTTGTATCTTTCGTCCTCACATTATCTGCGCGGAACAATTTCGTAAAAATCTTCTCTTTATCCGCCTCCGGGATTCCATACCCATTGTCGCGAATGGTAATAGAGAGAACCTTCTTTGTTCGGTTCGGTGTAACGCTTACGCCAACTCGGCCTCCCTCCGGGGTATACTTCACGGCATTTGATAACAAATTCTGGAAAATGATCATGAGCAACTTTGGATCTCCTTTGTAGGATTTTAAGCCTCTTCCATACTTCTCCTCCACCTCAATCTTCTTTTTCTGAATCATGGGCATGAGCTCACGAACGGCACTCTTGGCAATTTTCACCAAATCCACCAATTCAATATCAATCGCAAACGTTCCCAGCTCAATCCGCGATACATTGAGAAGAGCATTCACCAAATCCACCATGCGCTTGTTCCCTGCGTACATCTCCTTCACATACTTTTTCTGCTTCTCTGTTAATTCGCCTCCGTCGCCCCCCAGAAGCATTTCCGCAAACCAATTGACGTACGTCAGTGGCGTACGCAGCTGATGAGATGCGAGCGACACAAACTCCGTTTTCGCCTGATCAATTTCGCGTTCGAGTGTTGTGTCGCGGAACACGACAACGACTCCAACGACCCGGCCGGCCGCATCGCGCAATGGCGCGGCGCTATCCGCAACGGCGATATGTCTCCCGTCTTTTCGAATAAGCTCTGTTTTTTGGCTCATCTTTTGGCTCTTTTCCGTACGAAAAACGCGCTCGATGAAGCTATCTCTAAACTTCCGATCCTCTTCCTCAACAACAAATTTTAAAACATCGGTGTATGGCTTTCCGAGCGCCTCCTCAGATGAATATCCGGAAAGCTTTTCGCACACCTGGTTGAAAATAAGGATGTTTAAATTTCGATCAACCACAAACACGCCGTCACCGATACTTTCAAGAACGGTCTCAAATTTTTGTTTTTCAGACTCAATATCATCAAGCACGTTTACCATGGCTGTTTTTGTCCGCTCCAGTTCACGAACTTTGGTTTTTAAATTGCTCGTTTTTATAGCAACCTGTTTTTCCAGCGATTCATAAAGCACCTTCAACTGTCTCGCCATTTGATTAAATGCCGACGCAACCCTCCCAATTTCGTCGTTTGACACTACCGGCGCTTGAACATCGAAATTTCCTTCGCCCAATTTCTCGGACGCTTCCGCCAAATCGTCTAACGGATCCAAGAGATAACGGATAGAGAATCTGAAGATAAGGAATAAGAGGATGAAGACTCCGAAGCCAACGGACGCGGCGCCGTATGCCGTGGCATTAATAGGCCCCACGATCCGCGTAGCAGGAACTACATCCAGCAAATTCCAACTCCGTGAAAAGTCGCTTTTATCGGGCTGAATTTTTGAGAAGTAGATGTATGTATTTGAATTCGGCTTTAATTCCCGTTCCGTGTCATCAAAGTCTTCAGAATTCAAAGCCGGAAACTCTGTTCTTAATGAAAAACCTGTATTGAGGTTATTTGGGCCGCCCCACTCCTTTTCGGGATCAGGGTGATGTATGAAGTATCCTTCCGTGTCCGTCAGATAAAACAGGCGATCAGAACTATCATGAAGCCCGCTTTGCCTTACGATCGACTCCACATTTATATTAGCCACAAGCACTCCTTTGAACCCACCGATTATGCGATCATAAATCGGCGTCGATACGCGAATCACCGGCCTGTACGGAACGCTGATCACCGGGGGCGCCCCCTCCCTATTCAGCTCCGTTTTTGAAACGTACACCTCTCCGTCCGACTTCAATAACGCCTCCTTGAAATAGTTTCGACCTGCCTTATTTTGCAATTTATCCTCGGGAATGACTTGCGCCTCCCCGTCTACAAAATCCACTCGGACAATTTCCTGCCCGGACTCATCAATGTAACGCAGTTGGTCATACACTGCATTCGCTTCGCCCTCGGCAATAAAGATCGTTTGAAGGCGCTCTTTCCACTGTTGAGCCGTTGAAGCTCCAACCTCGTCATACCCACCCCCTTGTTCTGCACGAATAATCCCTTGAAAAGGAGGAGTTGCTCGAACAGCAAGCACGGTGTTTTGAATCCCTTCGAACTGCGATGAAATAATTCGTGCCTCTGAATCAGCCTCGAGCTCCAACACTCTGCCAACCTCGCGTAAAAGCTGATCCCGCGTGCGCTTGATGAGATACCCGTATGACGTCCCTAAAAAAATTGCGGCCAGTACGGCAGAGATGACGATGATCTTTGTGGCGATCTTCATGTCTCGTACACTCATACGCCTGTATCTTTTCTCTTTCTCATCGCCTCAACCTGTTTTTTTAATTCCATCATTTTAAGCTCGCGATCAACCATATACTTATTCACGGTCTCAATTTCTTTTACGTTCTTCGCGAGCAAACGAGCCTTCTTTTTTAGCTCTCCGTTCGTCTTTTCCAACCTGTCCCGAATCCTCTCGTTCTCTTCCGTTCGCGTGCGAAGATCCTCAGTCATGCTCTCGGCAAGCTGTACCGCGGCCCGTTGCCGGGAATTTGCGCTATAGACAATGAAGGAAAGCAGAAACGCAACAAACAAGCCGGCGACGGGAAGCGCTCTTGATGGTAAATCGCGGAGAAAATCGCTTCCGTACCCGGCCTCCGCGTGGTACCGAACGATCCATCGATGGCCTCCAAAATCAATTGTTTTTGATATTGAATACGGCGATTCTTGTATCTCGGAACTTCGATACATCAAGACATCCTCGTCCAATTGCTCATCCGAAGCGCCATCAAACACTTCGATAGCTACATTTTCAGATCCCGGAGGAACCACCCGCTCCATAAAGTCATTCATCCGGAACGGACTATACACGAACCCAAGCAATGCGCGTCGCCGATCCTCAGCGCTGTTCAAAACAGCTCCTTTTTCGTACACGGGGACATAAATCAAAAAACCAGCTTGCACATCTTCATCAATCTCCTGCACAAGCGTCACCCGCCCACTCAACGCCGCGTCACCCGTGTCTCGCGCACGCGACATCCCTTCGCGCCGGGTTGGCTCCTGATACATATCAAATCCAAACGCCTGCTGATTTCTCACATCAAGCGGCTCCAAAAAAACAATAGCCGTATACTCCGTACGATCGCCTTCTGGGTGGACGGTGTATTTTGGGTACCCCTCATTCCGTACTGATTGGATGTGGCTCTCAAGTTCAGAAGGTTCAAGCCATATGGAATACCCATATCCTTGGATCCCCGGATAATTTTGCCGGATTCGAAGTCCATCCGTATATGCGCGCCACTCCTCGCGCGTCACGTTTTCGCTGGCGTCAAATAAGGCGCGGCCTCCATATAGAGCATTCGTATAAATCTCCAGCCGATCCGAAATGAGATTATTGATATTCTCAATATCCGCTTGAAATTCCGCGCTCCGAGAATCGTCGATGAGTCCGAAAATCAAAGCACGTCCAATAAAGGACGCACTTATGACGAAAATGAAAATCACGGACGGAAAAAACCACTGTCCCGCGCCCTTTAATTGACCGGACGCGTCTCCCATTCCGAAAAGAGTGAGTATTGGCCTCCAAAACAGTAGAAGCGCGCCCAAAATGGCGAACAACACGGGAATGATTGCAGCAGTAAAAATGAATGTATACTTCAATTTCTTTGCCTCAAATGCATGCTGAGCAACGGAAGCGTCGGCAAAAAAGTTCCTGAACCGGTTCCACGGATACAGTCGCTCGCCCGTACTGAGATCATAATAATAGGCTGTAGCCTGATCACTGTATTTCACAAGGTACCCCGTGGCCGGCTCAATCCAAACGGTAATACCCGCATCCAAGTTCACCCCCAAATTGCGACCAACGCCCGGAAGATCGGTTAACTCATGCGTCTGGTCGGCCGTGAATATAGCCCCGTACCGGTACACCCTTGTATTGAATAAAATCTCTTCATCTTGGAACTCCATTTGAATAGGAGTGTCGTAATTGACATGCCAATAGGTGAACGACGACCGGTCAGGCACCTCTGCGAGGGCGCCGGACATGCGCGGAGCAAAAAGGTAGCCATTTCGTATTCGGTCACCCGCTGTACCAACATGACGCCCCGTTGAAGGGTCGATGCCGTATTCGCGCACTACGGAAAATATCGGGTCTCCTGTAACGGAACGTGCGTCAAACTCATTTTCGATCTTCAAGGCGTCCCCGCTTTTACCAACGGCTCGGTATGAAAACGTGGTAACGGAACGAAACTCACCCGAAAAACGGCCTTGTTCGGCATCGTAGAAATTATCATGCGAAATGATATCCGATGAATACGAAAAATCGCTCGGGATGCGAGCGAATACGCCTGCAATAAAAAAATACCAAACAGGGGCAAACGCAAGCAGCAACGCTCCCAAGAATCTGCGCCAGCTCCACTGTGCAAAAAAAGTCCTCCGCGTGTTTTCCTCCTTGGCTTTCATTTCTAACAAGGTTGATAACAAAGTTACGAAATCGATCACATAGTACCACGAATTGAATTGCGCGCAGATATAAAAACTCCCCCAGGATTGGAGGAGTTTTTTTTGCTTGCGTGCGTTGAGGTTACAGCGCGGCGAGCTCTTGATCGATGATCGACTTGAATGTGGCGTACGGCACAGCACCTTCAACCAGCTGACCGTTCACGAACGTTCCCGGCGTTCCACCTACGCCTGCTACCGTCCCCTCCTGGAGATCGGCTGCCACGCGGGCGGCCATTTCACCGGAGTCGAGACAGCTATCGAATTGCGATTGATTTAAACCAAGCTCACGGGCAATTTCCTTCCATTTTGCAACGGACATGGCACCGAGTCCGTTGGCTTCAAAAATCTTGTCATGCATTTCCCAGAATTTTCCTTGTGCTCCTGCGCACTCTGATGCCTCGGCGGCTTTTTGCGCTTCCGGATGGAAGGAGAGCGGGAAGTGACGATACACAAACCGTACGTCGTTCGGATAGTCGGCCAGAACTTGCTCGATGGTGTCGAGATGGCGCAAGCAGAACGGACACTCAAAGTCTGAATATTCAACGAGTGTGATTGCCGCATCCTCATTTCCACGGATGTGGTCGTTCTCATCAACCTCCGGAAGCGGTCCGGCGGTCACGGTCGGCTGTTGAGCTGTTGGCTGCTGAACGGTCGGAGTTGGAGCTGCGGCCTTTGCGCTTCCGCCGCCAACGCTTTTACCGCTTACAAGAAACCCGACGGTTCCGGCAAGCGCGATTGTTGAAACAACGGAGACACCGACAAACAAGCCGAGAAAAAACATCGTCTTTGGTGTGCCGGTCAGTTTTGGTGCTTGGTCTGACATAAATCTAGTGAGTAGTAAGTAGCAAGTAGTAAGTAGAGCGTAGCAAATGTGAGAGCAGGGTACGGCGAGATCACTCGGAAGTCAAAGCCGCCTCGATCAGCTGGTCCCATTCCGAAACGGACATGACGCGAGAGATTACCGTATCACCAATAAAGACCGTCGGCGTACCGGTGAGGCGAAGATCCTGCGCCTCTCGAACATCGCGAAGCACATTCCCCTGATACCGTCGCTCATCAAAACACGAGCTCCATGCATCCACATCCATTGAGAGTGCGTTCGCGTAATCTTTAAACTTTTGCGTTGGATCTGAAAGATCACTCCACGCACTTTGGTCGTCGTACAATCGGTCGTGGTACTCCCAGAACTTCCCCTGCTCCTGCGCACATCGTGCCGCGTTGGCTCCGTTCAGTGCGTTCTGGTGGATACTCTGGAGTGGAAAATCCTTCCATACAAATGTGACGCGGTCTCCGTATTTTTCAACAGCATGACGAAATCCAACCTCCGCACTCCGGCACGCCGGGCATTGGAAGTCTTCGAATACATGAACAACGAGCTCTCCATTCTCCGCTCCGATCATCGGGCTGTCCGCGTCATTAAAGACACTGCTGTCCACCGTGTCGCCGTTTGAGGATCCGGAAGAGATTGCCCACGCGATACCGATGACGACGAGCGCGGCCAGAACAATCAATAAAAGGGTAAGGAACTTCTTGGAATTTTGTGAAGGATTTTCAGACATATGCAGTTATTGTTTGGTTGATTTTACATGACGGTGCGCAAAAAAGACAAGCCCTGCCCCAAGTGCCGCCGTGGGGATAAGCAGCCACTGCGTTGGCGTGAGCACCGCCCACCGTGTGTCTCCGATGCGGAGAAAGTCGAGCAAAAACCGCGCGACGCTGTAGAGAAGCAAAAATGCGCCGACCCAGAATCCGGGCTTTTCGTATCGCGTACCTCGAATCACGTACCGCGAGAGTATGAGGAAGATAATCCCGATCCCAAACCCCAGCCATGAAAGATACAACCCGAGATCGTGCCGCGCACCGTCCGGATACTCCACCGCGCCTGCGAACGACGACAAGGTACCGGGATGGTCATGGATCAAAAAGCATCCGATCCGACCAATGCCACACCCCCACGGAATTCCCCACGCAAGCGTGTCGGCGTACGCTAAAAATTCAACGCCGCGCTTCTTAAGGACAAGAAATGCGGCGAACGCGCCTCCGGCAAGACCGCCAAAAAAAGCAAAGCCGGGGCGAAGAGGGTTGAACGCTTCAAGCGGATTCGCAAGGTAAAACGCGGGTTCATAAAACACAACGTGAAACGCCCGCGCACCGATCATGGCTGCGATTAAGATCCAGAATGCCGTATCCCAAATGATCTTCGGGTCGAGGTTGAGCGATTTTGCACGACGAGCCGCAATGTATGTGGCCGATAAAAATCCGAGCGCCACAAACGTGCCCCAGGTTTGAATTTGCACGGGGCCAATGAAAAACGAATGCGATTCGATGTACGGGATCATGAGTAGCTACATCACGCCAAGCTTCTTGAGCGCGCGCTCAAATTCTTTCAATGCTTTTGATGCCTGCCTGTTTCCCAAACGAAATGCCGCGTCGTGCGCAATCTGGTTCCGCACTTTATGCGCCCACCACACACTTCGAAGATCGGGATATCGCGCACATGCAACCTTAAGCCGCTCGCCCATCGTATTGCCGGGCATGGCCATGGACTTGAATACTTTGTCGAGAAGACTGTCCGCTTCCATGATCGCAAGCTTGGAACCCATCATCCCCTGCCCTGCGGTTGATTCGATCTCCTTCCAGCGCTTTTGAATCTCCTCGCGCGTCATGCCAAAGAGCTCGGAACGACTCCTCCGCTTCAGCCAACGGACTGCAAACGCAAGCGCCACAAGCGCGATGAAGATCAATAGAACAAAAATCGCGATACTCTTCATATTCGAGCGGTCAATAAATACTCAAGATGCCGGGAAGGTCGTGAATCGTGGAGACACTCGCCCGCAAAACGGCGAAGCCGATGAGGACGAGTGGACTTCGCGATTCTGGCACGCAGATCGTTGCGGCTTTATCCATACATTTTTTCACACAACTTTGCGGCCGCGAGAATCCCCGCCTCATCAAACCACGGCCCCATCACATGCAACCCGACCGGAAGATTTTCATGCGTCCCGCACGGCACGGACACGGCCGGAACACCTGCCACATTCGCAGTGACCGTAAAGATATCCTGCAAATACATTTCGAGCGGATCGTTTGTCTTATCGCCGATCGGGAAGGCGACCGAGGGTGCGGTTGGCGACATCAGCACGTCCACATCGCGGAAAATTTCTTCGAGACTCAATCGAATCCGCGCCTGCACCTTTTTCGCCTGCAGATAATAAGCGTCGTAGTATCCGTGTGACAGCGCAAATGTTCCGAGCAGAATACGGCGACGCGCCTCATCACCAAATCCCTGCCGACGGGTCGACATGTACGCCTCTTTGAGATTGTCCGAATTCACGCGAAGCCCGTAACGAAGCCCGTCATAGCGCTCCATGTTGGCCGACACTTCGCACGGCATAAGCACGTAATACACGGCCAACGCTTCGTCCAAAAGCGGAATGTCCACCTCTTTCACTTCTGCGCCATCCGCTTCCAAGGCCTCAATCGTTTTCATGACCGCCTCACGTACACCGTCTTGAATCCCCTCGCCCCACATTTGCTTTGGCAAGCCGATTCGAAGACCGTCCGCGCTCTGACGCCAGTGAGGACGAAACGCCTCATGCTTTACCGTTGTTTGATCTTTTGGATCTTGCCCGTGGATGTGTTCAAAAAGAACCGCCGCGTCTTCAACCGTTGCTGCAAGCGGACCGAACTGGTCGAACGATGATGCCATGGCCATCAAGCCATAACGCGATACCCGTCCATACGTCGGCTTCAGTCCCACGACCCCGCAGTACGATGCTGGAAGACGAATCGATCCTCCTGTGTCTGTTCCAAACGCCGCAGGAACCATCCCCGACGCCACAGCCGCCGCGCTTCCACCCGAAGAACCGCCTGGGACACGCGTGCGGTCATGCGGGTTTTTCGTGGGGCCAAACGCGGAATGCTCGGTGGAGCTTCCCATGGCAAATTCATCTAAGTTGGTTTTTCCAATCAAAACAGCTCCTGCGTCTTTTAGTTTGCGGATAACGGTCGCATCTTCTGTTGCCACGTAATTCTCCAAAATCCGCGAACCGCCTGTGCACCCCTTTCCTTTTGCGAGCACGTTGTCCTTCACTGCAAACGGAATTCCATCGAGCGGGCCGCGTGACATCCCTTTTTTCCGCCGCTCATCCGCCTCGTCCGCATCTTTCTTCGCATCCTCCTCAAACACCGACAAAAACGCATGCAGCCCCGCGTCCTGCTCATCAATCGTCTTGAGCGACGCATCCACCAGCGCACGCGAAGACGACTCGCCCTTCTTGAGCGCCGCACTCATTTCCATCACTGTTTTCTTTTCCATATTCATATCGTTAATTTGTCCTCAACGCCGAGAATGCCGTGAATCGTGGAAACACCCTCACACCAACCCGAATCAACATTTCCTCGGAGAGGCTTGAACCTGCAGGTTCACGGAGGCGTTTTTCAGCAGAAAAAGGGCGTACTCGGAGAGGGAATTTGATGAGGGTTCTCATTTCATCTTCTTCGGATTCTCAAAAATCGCAGGCGTCCTCAGCAAATCCCCTTCGCGATTCGGAAACTGCTCCCGCACCATTTGCCCCGTTTCCTCATCACACGCAAGCGGCACATCCTGCCTCCACTCTCCCTCACCGCGTGCCGGCGGCGTATGCATGCGCACTCCGGAGGTATCCACGTTCCGGATCCGCTCCACATAGCCCAAAATCGACTCCGCATCTTCGCGGAACGCCTCGACCTCAGACTCCGTTAATTCAATACGCGCCAACTCGGCTAAATGCCGCACATCTTCTGCCGTTAATTTCATACATGCCGCATGGTACCCCGACCCCCGATCTTTTTCAAAAACGCGGCTTCATCCAGGATCTCCACACCCAACTTCCTGGCTTTTTCCGCCTTGGAGCCCGGATCCTCCCCAACGACCACATAGGTGGTCTTTTTGGAGACGGATGACGATGCATGTCCGCCGTGCGCGCGGATCAACTCCTCGGCTTCCTCGCGGGAATATGATTCCATGCTTCCGGTAAAGACCCACGTCGTACCCTCCAGATCGTGCTTGGCCGCTTTTTTAACACCTTTTACGTGAATGGCTTTTGTGAGATTTCGAACACGACGCTTCTCCTCCGCGTCATCAAAAAAGTCCCGGATGGATTTTGCAACCACATCCCCTACGCCCGGTACTTCCGCGATCTTTTCTTCCGACGCCTCCTCGAGTACCGAGAGAGAGCCGAACGCCGCGGCAAGATCCCGCGCGGTTTCTGCTCCCACATGGCGAATGCCAAGGCTGAACAAAAACCGATCAAGCGACACCGTGGTGTGTGATTGAATTTCGTCCACCAATTTTTTGGATGACACGTCGGCAAACCCTTCCAGCGTCAGCAGATCGTCTGGCGTGAGTTTGAAGAGATCTGCCGGCTCATGCACCAAACCGTTTTGCAAAAGCTGCTCGGTGATTTTTTCACCAAGTCCGCGAATATCGAGTGCGCCGCGACTCACAAAATGCATCAACTTCCGCAACTCCTGCGCAAAACAATTTCGCTTTGTGCAACGCACCACCACTTCCCCCTCTTTCCGTTCCACTTTGGAGTGACAAATCGGGCACGCCTTTGGCATGTGGAACGTTTTTGCATTCTTTGGCCGCAGTTTGGGAAGAACTTTGATGATCTTCGGAATGATGTCACCTGCCTTTTCGACGATTACGGTGTCGCCAATGCGGAGCCCGAGCCGCTTAATCTCATCTTCGTTATGGAGCGTGGCATGCACCACCGTTGTTCCGGCAAGACGCACCGGATCCATAATGGCCACCGGTGTGAGCGCGCCCGTGCGACCGACCGACACCGTAATGTCCCGTACAATCGTCGTACCCTGCTCGGCCGCAAACTTCCACGCCATAGCACCGCGCGGTGTTTTGCCAACCACGCCAAGTGAATCAAAGGTCGCGAGATCGTTCACGCGCACCACCACGCCGTCAATTTGATACGGAAGTTTTTCCCGCCTTTTCTCGACGGTCGACATAAACGACTCAACCTGACGGATGGAATCGCAGACTTTTTGCTCTTTTGGAACCGGAACACCAAACAGCTTCATCAATTCCACACCCTGCTCCAACGTTTTCACATTCAAATCATCCGCGAGAATCTGCCACCCCAAAAACCGCAACTTCCGCTCGCGCGCCATGTTCGGATCCAGCTGACGCAGCGCCCCTGCCGCGGTGTTGCGCGGATTGGCAAACTCCGTCTTCCCCTCTTTTTTGAGTTTTCGGTTTAGCTTTTCAAAATCATCTTTTGCAATGTACGCCTCCCCGCGAATTTCGATTCGACCCGAAGTATCCACCCGTCCCTTAAATCGCTTCTGGAACTTCGAGACTTCTCCCTTTGTTGGCGTGCGGAGTGTGAGTGGAATCGACTCCATCGTCCTCACGTTATGCGTTACATCCTCCCCAACACGACCATCCCCGCGTGTTGCGCCATACGACAATGCACCGTTTTCATACACAAGAGACAGTGCGAGTCCGTCGAGCTTCACTTCGGCAAACAGATCGTATCGTCCTTTTGGATTGCGCTTTTTGGCGCGCTCCAGCCACGCTTCGGCTTCTTCCTTCGAAAAAACATCTTCGAGCGACAGCATCGGCGTTTGATGCGTCACTTTTTTAAATCCTTTGATGGGCTTTCCGGCCACGCGCTGCGTTGGCGAATCCGGCGTCACGAGATCCGGAAACTGCTCTTCCAATTTAAAAAGCTCGTGCTTCAACGAATCCAACGCCGCCTCGGAAATCTCCGAGCGGTTCAGCACGTGGTACTGATAGCGATAGGTATCGATTTCTTTGCGGAGCTTGGCGATCCGTTCTTTTGCGTCAGACGTGGTCATAGTGGAAGCACGTTACGAACCATCATAAGCACCCCCTCACCAAACCACCAGGCAGAAAGAAAGCCGACCGCAAGAAACGGCGCAAAGGGAAGCGTGTCCCCGCGTTTTATCACGCGCGCGAGCAATAAAATTGCCGCGACAACTCCGCCAAAAAGGTAGGAGAAATAAATTCCAAGGAGTACAGAACTCCATCCACCGACCGCGGCAGCAAGAAAGAGGGTCAAAAAAATATCGCCCGTGCCGATCCATTTTCCTTTGGAAAGGATCCACTGTGCCCCGAAGAACACAGCCGAAATAAACATGCCCGAGATGAGCCATATTCCGTACACATGGAATACAGCGAGCTGGGCAACCATTATCGCACCCGTGCCGATCAGCATGAGTTCAAGCGGCAACTCCTTCCACCGCAGATCCATGAAGACAAAGATCAGAAGAAGGATCAGTACCGCCATTTCGAAAACAAACTGCGCAACCGACCCGTGGACGACGTCGAAGCGATAGAACGAGATGGAAAATAAAATGGCGCCCGCAACCTCTGCCGCCGGGTAATGCCACGAAATTCGCCCTTGGCACGAACGACACTTCCCCTTCAACACGGTCCACGAGATGATGGGGATGAGATCCGTCGGTCCAAGAGTCACTTTGCACTTTGGGCACATGGAACGACCGCCGAGCGTGCGCCCGGTGTGAAGCCTCCATGCCACCGCATTGGCGAACGAGCCGAATACGGCGCCCAACAGCAATGCAAAAACAAACATGCGCTATTTCAAGACATCCTCCTGATCCACACTATTGCTATGCGCGTAATACGTTCCTTCGGGTCCAAACACGGTCTCGCGTTCGGTGGAAAACTGAATGGAATACCCGCGCGCGTCACCCGAGTAGCGGTAAAATTCATTTCGCTTTGGCCCGGTTGGGATAAATTCCAGAAGCACAGTACCGCCGCCGCCTTCACCCACAAACCCCTCGCTTGAGATACCGGCCACACCGCTATCCGGCGCTCCGAGATACACTTCCTCATTGACGGGATATGCCGCGTTCCGGAGCCAATACTGGCTCAGTGCGCTTCGCAGAACCATGATGTCGCTCACGCGATCCGTGTCGCGCTGGGCGGCACGAGTGGAGTTGAGCATAAATGCGCAAAACGCCAAAAGAAGCCCGAAGATGGCGAGCGCGATCAGGAGTTCAAGTGTGGTAAATCCGCGGGGTCGATTACGTCGCATACTATTTTAATTCCCCATTTTGGGTGATGGCGTGCGACCGACCAAGGCTTAACCCTTCCACTTTTCCTCCCTCGGTTGAAAATCCGATTTCATAATCTGCAAGACTCGTGTATTCCACCATCGCAAAATCACAGTCGAGCCGCCGATCTGCCGTACACGGCGCAGACCAGAGCGGATCACGAACTTCGCGCATGTCGATGTATGAGCGCGTCACGTCTTCGGACGAATCTCCGGTGCAGGCCGTTTTGTAGATGCGGCACTCACTTAGCGGCGTGCCGACGGCACACGGTTGGGCGCCGTCTACAGAACATAGCGCCGCACCTTTGCTGTACGCATCTGCAAAGGCGATCACGGTGCGCTGGAGCGTTGATACACGATCCGCGTCGTTGGCGCGTTCGCTCGCGCCGCGGAAGGCAAGAACCGCGAGGCCGGCGAGCACAGCAATGACCGCCACCACAACGAGAAGTTCAAGTAACGTAAAACCACGAGGTTTATTCATATCGATGAAAGTATATCATGTTTTCGGCACTATTTAGACGCCCCAATCACCATCCGCACCACCTGCTCCGGGCGGGTGTGAGCCTTAATCGCATAGCCGCATGCCCCGGCCGCCAAACACCGCTCAACATCTTCGGGTTCGGCGAGGTCGGTGAGGATCACAACGGGGATGTGCGCGGTTTCCGGCGACTGCCGCAATTCATCTAAAATTTGAAATCCATCACGACCGGGAAGGAAGAGGTCCAGCAAAATACACGAGGGAGATTCCACGCACGCCTTTCGGATTCCGCTTTCTCCGTCGCACGCACTGCAAAACCCGATTCCGGCATCGCAAAACCGGTCGGCATAGATCTGCGTAAAAAAGGCGTCGTTATTAATGCAGAGAACTTTTGAACCACTCATATTAGACATACGTTACATGAGCGACGCGCCCTGACAAACCCGTTCCATAGCAGGCCTCACAGCCGGATCCGGACGGGTTGCACGTCTCGCATACACGCCGGCGGTATTCCGCATACAATTCATCTCCAACCGCTTCATCCAACATCGGACGCGGCACTTCTCGCAACGGGAGCGCTTCCCGCTTTAACACGGCAAGACACACCCGGTCTCCCATGATAGCGCCGTACACCGCCGTCCGTAGCTCGCTGATGGAGTAGACTTCGACGCCCTTTCGTGGCTGGAGCGTCTCAACGACATCATCCAAAACCGTAGGAGATGCGCATCGGCACACCGTCATTTTTCCGCGGGGAAACTTCATTTCTTGAAACGCGGCATCAAACGCGCCCGCGTACTCCCCGCCACGCAAAAGACCAATATATGAAATAGCTCCGGCGTGACGCTCACCATGAACCGACCATCCGCTCTTCCCCCGCCTCGATGTGAGCCGAAGGAGCACCGCGGGCACCATGCGCGCCGGGATCTCCTGGATCGTGCGGAACACGCCGTCGTCACGACCAAGCACACGTGCACGTCCGCCATGTACACGTATCTCAAGCTCGCGCATCTGTCGCCGCGACACGCGCGAATCAATGACACATACGACGCGTGAAGGGGTCATTTCTTTTCTTTTTCCATTTCTCGCAATGCACAGCCGATGGATACAGAGAATCGTGAGCCGATTTCATCCAACAGCGGCCGCATCTTGTCGGGTGTAATAACACGCGCCCACGGGTCACCGAGGTACGCGTTCACATTCGTCCGCTTGGTCAAAAACTCCGCAAAGCCGGGCAGTAACGTTCCGCCACCGGTCAAAATGATTTTATCGATCCGCCCGGTCGTCCGCGTGCGCTTCGCCTCATCCTTCCACAGCTGAAATGTGTAGGTCACTTCGTCCAAAATCGGCTTGACCAGTACGTCCAAAATTGATGAAAGATCCTCCCCCTGCGAAATCCCCTGCAACGCACGGATATCCTGCTTCATGCTCTCCGCCTGTTCAAACGGCACGCCAAGCGTTTTTGCGATCATCTCGGTAACACCATACCCGCCGCTGGCAATGGAACGCGTTAAAAACGGGATGCCTTTTTCAATCACCGCGAGGTTTGTACGCTCAATACCGGAATCAATTAAAAGAATCGTGGACCGGTCTTTCCCGATCAATGAGCGGATGTGTGCAAATGTTTCGGTTTCAAGCGCCGTGAGCTCCAACCCGGCCTGTTTAAAAATTGCGGTGTACTTGCTGACGAGCGTCTTCGGCGCCGCGGTGATCAGTACACGCATCCACCCCTTCTCCCCTTCCACTTCAGATTGCTCCGCACCGTCTCTGTTTGCGTCGATCATCTTTGTATCCAACACCACATCCTCAAGCGGCATGGGCAGAAGTTTCGTCGCCTGAATCTGAATCGCCTTTTGCATCTCCGCAGGCTTTCCTTTTTGCACACTGATCATCGATGAGAACACCGATGAGATGGGAAGCGCAGCCACCGTTCGCTTCGTGGTCACCTTTGCGGCTTGGACAACTTTTTTGAGAAGTGCGGACGCACGCGCCGGATCTTCAAAGAGCGAACGGCTGTCGTCTTTTGAGAGATTCGCGTAGCCATAGGTCATGAGCCGCGCGTGGTTGCCGTCGTTTACAAGCTCGACAAGCTTCACGCCGGACGCCCCCAAATCCACCCCCAAAAAATGCGCGCTTTTTTTGTCCTTCGAAAACAGTGCCATACAGGTCTAGTATATCATGCTCGCGCGTCATCCATCGCCTTATTTGCCAACGCATCCGCACGTGAATTCTGCGCGCGGGGGACGTGGACAAATCGGCAGGAGGAAAGTTGCTCACAAATTTTTCGTGCTTCGCGGAAGCGGTCTTGGATGCCCGGTTCCTTCACCCTCCAGTTCCCGCTCATCTGCTCCACCACCAGCTTGCTATCGGTGCGCAATTCAAATGACGTCGCTCCAAGAGCCACGGCGCGTTCAAGCGCATGGATCGCGGCGCGGTATTCCGCCTGGTTGTTGGTTGTTTCGCCGATGTAGTCGCAATGTTCCTCAAGTGTTTCTCCGGTCTCGCCGTTTTGAATCACAATTCCGATCCCGGCCGGCCCCGGATTCCCCCTCGCCCCTCCATCTGTATACGCAATTATTTTCATACACAAGCAAATTGATTTGGCTTTAGCGAATCACCTCCGCTATTCCCCTAGGGAATAGATTGATGCCGGGAACGAAGAATATATCCTCCGAACGCAGCAAGACTGATGATCTGCGACCTCCGATGCACGTCGGAGAGCTGCTTCGCGGCAAGTGAGGAGGATATATTCGAGTGATGAGTCGTCAATGAATCGATGACAACGCGTGAAAGTCGATGAGCTTACACGAAATCTCTTTGCGCCCATTCCACACATTCGTGCCCACATGATACACAACGTCAATTTCCTTGCCGAGCGGCACCTCCTCGATTCGATCCCCCATGCGAAACCCGATGAACGATTGCGAGCGTCCGCTCACATTCACGCCGGTGAGTCGAAGATGATCGCTCGTTTTCCCCACCTGGTCGGCTGAAACGATTCGGAGGTTGCGCGTGCAAAAAACGGGCATTGGATTTCCCATGCCAAACGGCTCAAAGGAATCCAAGAGCTCAAGCAGTGACCATGAAAGATCTTCCAGTTCCAGCTCGGCGTCAATCTCGAGCACCGGTTTTTCGGGTAAATCATTTTTAATCTTCTCCCCCATCTCCTCAAACCGTTCGGCAAAGGTTGGCACGTGGTCGTCATTCCCCAGTGCAAATCCGCAGGCCTGTGCATGTCCTCCGGAGCGCGTAAGAAGTCCTTCCCCGGCTGTTTGCACCATTTCGGTGATATTCACCGGCTCCGGAGAACGACCGGAACCGATCCAATGCGACCCGTGCTTTCCGATGGCGATGCATGGGCGTCCAAATTTATCGGCCAAGCGTCCTGCCACAAGCCCCACGAGCGACGGCGACCACTCCGGTTTGAAGAGCGCGAGGGCGTGACCCACTTCCGTGATCATCCCCTCCGCTTCCTTCATCATCTCGCGCGTCTCTTTTTGACGTTGGCGGTTTAAGGCCTCGAGGCGCACGGCCCGCTCCCGCGCTTGTTCGGGACGATCTGAGAGCAAAAGCTCCAACGCGCGCGCGGCATGCTCCATACGACCGGCGGCGTTGATACGCGGACCGATGGTGAAGCCGATGGTCTCGCTCGTCATCCCCCCTTTGATGCGTGACGTTTCAATCAATGACTGCAGTCCGGGACGGCGTGTTTTGTTAAGAACAATAAGCCCGTAGTGCAAAAGCGCACGGTTTTCGCCATGGAGCGGCACCATGTCGGTCACGGTTGCAATGGCAACGAGATCCAACAGCCACTTTTCCCACCCTTCTTGAATTTCAATCCCCTCTTCGCGAGCGCGACGGATAACGGACGCGGCAAATTTCCATGAAACACCCACGGCGGCAAGATCTTCAAACGGATATGTTTCACCGGGAACACCGGGATGGATCAGAATTCCGTCCGGCAACGTTTCTCCGAAGCGGTGATGGTCTAAAACAATCGTGTCCATTCCCGAGGCTTTGGCTTCGGCAATTTCATCCACGCATGCAATCCCGCAATCCACCGTAATAATGAGTGTGGTGCCGCGTTCACGAAGCTTGGGCACGGTTTCCATGTGCAGGCCATACCCCTCTTCATCGCGGTGCGGGATGTACGAATCGATCCGCGTGGTGTCGGCATCCAACTTCTCGGCGATTGTGCGGAGCGTTGTGATGACCACTGTTGAACCGGTCACCCCGTCGGCGTCGTAATCGCCATGCACGGTAATTCGCTCGCCGTTTCGAATCGCTTCAAATACCCGGTCAACCGCGCGGTTCATTTGCGAAAACAAAAACGGATCATGCGTATCCGTTTCCCAATTTGGATGAAAAAATTTTTGCGCCGCGTCCTCACTCTCGATGCCACGCTGTGCCAAAAGGGTTCCCGCGACCCGGTGCCGGTTTGGAAGCGTGAGCGTTGCCGCCTGCGGTTCCTTGAGTCGCCATTCCTTTTGCATGAGGACTATCCTCGCATGCGCGCAACGGCGGATCAACTAAAAGTACGCAAACGGCAGGATGAGCGCGCCAACCATCATGACGACCATCACCCACCCGAAAATTTGAACAATCAACTTTTTCGTCTTTTTTCTCATACTCTCACAATTCCTGAGGAAGTATAGCAATTTTCATAACTCCCGTATCACGAATCTCGTATCACAATCCATCCAGCTAACCCCCTGTTTCCCCCTTACCCTAAGGGGGAGTTTTATTTTATCTCCGCGAATGGGTGACGTTGAGCGGGGACCCCGACGAGTTCGCAGCGCGTGCGAGAACGCAGTTGGGGTGCGAAACGGCAGGACCCGTAGCGGATCGCGATTCTGGCGCGGGTGTTTTTGCAAACAAGAGATTAACTCCGCTTCAACACCTTCATAAACGCATCCGAAGGAATCTCCACCTTCCCTTTACCCATCGCAAGCATCTTCGCCTTTCCCTTCTTCTGCTTCTTCAACAGCTTCTGCTTTCGCGTTACATCACCTCCGTAGAGCTTTGCGGTCACATCCTTTCGCATCGCCGAGAGCCGTTCCGACGCAATGATCTTCGCGCCGATCGCCGCCTGGATTTTCAACACAAATTGCTGGCGCGGAAGAATGTCCTTCAATGTTTCCACGATCTCCTTGCCGCGCGTATACGCCTCTTCACGGTGAATCAGCATAGCAAACGCAGCCACAGGCTCCTCGGCGACCAAAATGTCCATGCGGACGATGGGCGCGGAACGATAGCCGGTCATCGTATAGTTCAATGAGGCGTATCCGGACGTCACACTCTTCAAGCGATCATAAAAATCCACAATCACGGATGAAAGCGGCATATCAAAACGAAGCAAAACACGCGTGCTTTCAAGATACTCGGAATGCGTAAATTGGCCGCGCCGCTCGGTGACAAGTTTCATCACATTCCCTTGCATGTCCGCCGGGCAGACGATCTCGACGCTTACCCATGGCTCTCGGCTCTCGGCGATGTAGGTTGCTTCCGGAAAATCATGCGGCGCCACAACCACTTTTTCCTCTCCGCTCGTCAATGAAACTTCGTAGGCCACCGACGGCGTGGTCATCACCACATCCAAATCGTATTCGCGGCGCAGGCGCTCCTGAATAATCTCCAAATGAAGCATGCCGAGGAATCCACAACGAAATCCCAAACCAAGCGCCATGGAACGCTCCGGCTCGGCGGTAAATGACGCGTCGTTCAACTGCAGTTTTTCGATGGCATCACGAAGCCGTGTTTCTTCATCACCTTCGCGTGGAAATACACCGGCAAACACCATGGGCTTCATCTCGGAATATCCCGGAAGTGGCTCCACGCTCCTTCCCGCGAGTGTAATCGTGTCACCCACGCGCACGGAGCCAATGTCTTTGCGCCCGCTCACCACGTAGCCAATCTCCCCGGCAGAAAGCGCGTCAACTTTGAGATGCGCAGGCGTGAGTACACCAAGCTCGGTCACATCACCGGCTTCCTTTGTGGCGCAGAACGTTACGGCGTCGCCTTTTTTGATCTGTCCGTCCACGACGCGCGCGTACGCGACCACGCCGAGGTAACGGTCGTAAAATGAGTCGAAAATCAATGCGCGAAGGTCACCGTCGGCATTCCCCTTTGGCGCCGGCACCTGTGTGATCACGCGGCGTAAAATCTCTTCCACGCCTTCTCCGGTTTTTCCGGACGCATGGAGAATCTCTTCACGTGTACAACCGATGAGTTTCATCAGCTCTTCCGCACGGCGCTCCACGTCCGCCGCCGGGAGGTCGATCTTGTTCAACACCGGGATGATCTCCAGATCCTGCGCAATGGCAAGATGCAAGTTCGCGAGCGTCTGCGCCTGCACGCCCTGCGTGGCATCCACGAGCAAAATCGCGCCTTCCACGGCAGCAAGGGAGCGTGACACTTCGTATTGAAAATCCACGTGCCCCGGAGTGTCGATGAGGTTCAAAATATACTCCGTGCCTTCGTGCGTGTACTTCATGCGCGCCGGCTGGAGTTTGATGGTGATGCCGCGTTCCTGCTCGAGCTCCATGGTATCCAGGTGCTGTGCAGTCATGTTGCGGGCATCCACGGTCTTTGTAATTTCCAAAAAACGGTCCGCAAGCGTGGACTTCCCGTGGTCAATGTGGGCAATGATGCAGAAATTGCGGATCTTCGATTGCATAGCGTACGACTAAGACTGCACTATTTTTACCGAACTGGCAACGGTCTTAGTCCATCCCAACTCCCTGCGCCTCTTCCGCGCCTTGCACCACCGCCTTTTTCAGCAGCCGCTTCTTGAGCGCCATGCGGAACTCCTTCAACTCGTGCGAGTCCACGAGGTGCGCGACGATGAGGAACGCGCCCACACCAATGACGAGTGTCCCCGTTGCCTGAAGCGCCACCTGCCAGAAGGTCCGAAGCGGGAAAAGCGTTCCAATCGCCTGCCGCGCGATCCACCCAAATCCAAACAACGCGAAGCTCGCGGCCGTGCTTTTTGCGATAGACATAAGAAGCGTTCCCTGCCCAATGGCTCCGCGCTTGTATGCGAGAAGCAACCAGAGAAGAATGAGGTTCAAATACGCGGCGGATGAAAAGGCGATTGCGAGCCCAATGATGCCGAATGATTCGCGAAGAATGAGCGCAAGGAGAAGGTTAAACCCTTCGGCAATCAGCCCGGCGATGAGTGGCGTCCATGTATCTTGAATGGCATAGAACGCGCGCGCAAAAAGTGGCACCAGCCCCTGAACGAGAAGCGATGCGGCAAAAACGCCGAGAACATCTGCCGTGCGAATCGTATCCGTCCATCCAAACACACCGGCACCAAGTGCGAGGCGCACGATCTGTGCGCGGAGAAGGATGAAAACCGCTGTGGATGGGATGAGAAGAAACAGAATCTTTCGGACGGACGAGGTGAGGAGCTCGTTGAATTCTTCGTCACGCTTTGCACCGGCTGCGCGCGCCAAGCTCGGAAACGCAGCGACGGAGAATGAAATTCCAAAAAGACTCACGGGGAATGATTGAAGGTTGTTGGCGAGATGGAACACGGCAATGGACCCCTCCGAAAGGACAGATGCCAACGCGAGCAAGATCACCAAATTCACCTGCGTAACCGCGAGTCCGGCCGTACGCGGGAGCATGAGATACAAAATACGGCGGATGCCCGGCACACGGATGGATGGAAAAGGGATGCGGCGGAAGCCCAGCCGAAGTGCCACAGACGCTTGCGCAAGCATATGCATGAATGCACCAAACACCACGCCCCATGCAAGTCCCTGGATTCCGAGCATGGGAACAAATACGATGGCGCCAAAAATGATCCCAATGTTGTAGAGCACCGGAGCGAGAGAGAAGACAAGAAAACGGCGCATCACCTGAAGCACGCCCCCCATGACCGCCGAAATTCCAAAAAAGAGCGGCGACAGCGCCATGATGCGCGTGAGCGATATCGTGAGCTCAAGATTTTCCGGCGAAAAACCGGGCACGGTCATCGGTACCAGAGCGGGAGCAAACAGGAACAATCCGGCGGACACGACAATCATCACAAAACCGACAACTGAGAGCGTGTGCTCGGCAAGCCTCCATGCCTCATCTTTCGATTTTGTTTCAATATATTCCGCAAAAACAGGAATGAAGCCTGCGGACAACGCGCCGAGGATAATAAGCGTGTAAAAAAGATCCGGAAGACGGAACGCCGCGTAGTACACGTCGAGTGACTGCCCGGCGCCAAACGCCGATGCCAGCGTGCGGTCACGGAGCACGCCAACGAGTCGGGATGCGAACGATGCCGCGCCAACCACAAATGCCGCGGCCGTCAGCCCGCTCGTCTCCCCATTCCACATCTTTTTTAGAAAAGCCCGCATTTAAAAATCAAATTCATCAACAAATTCAAACTCCGCAAACACGTCTCCACCCTCTTCGAACAGTTCAATTGGCGTGAGGCGCGATCCCTCCGGAGCCTCCCCGCACAACCGCTCTCCGGTTTTTGGGTCAAACTCCGCCTCGTGAAACTCACACTGAAACGTTCCCTTCTCGCACAACCGCACCGGACCGCCGGCATGGGTGCATACATTTTGATACGCCTTCAACGTTCCGTTGTCATTATACGCGATCCCCTTCCGCGCGCCGCAACTGAACGTTTTTACACGACCCGGCAACACCTCGCCGGCCTTGGCCACAAAAATCCGCTTCTTCATACGTCCTCGTCTTTTTTCGTTGGATCCTCCCCGCCCATGTCATAGCTAAACGGAATTTTCCCCTTGATGGATCCGGTCGCCATGGTGCGCAATTCGGTGTAGAGATATTTGAGCGCAAGAACAAGCCGCCCGTCTTTTTCCAAGCGCCGAACCGAAACGACGATCGGATGCGATCGTAAAACGGCGAACTTTGCTCCGGCTTTTACGGCGCGCTGCACGTAGTCGTGATCTTCCGCAAAAACCACCTCCTCATCAAATCCGTGGATCATTTCATGCGTTGCCCGCTTCACAAAGATACAAAAGCCGGGCGCGTGTGGACGGATCTTTTCCATGGCCACGGCAAACGCATTGTAGGCTTCATGCAGTGCGCGGTCGACCTGACTTCGGCTCTGCGGACGCACTTTGCAGGTTGCAATATCGAGTTCTTTGTTCTCAAATTCCTCCAACAAATCTTCCAAAAACTTCGCACCCGGAAGCGTAACATCCGCGTCCAAAAAAAGGATGATATCTCCTTTTGCTTCTTTCGCGCCCGCATTCCTCCCCACTCCCGGAAGTCCACCCTTCACCACGCGCGCGCCAGACTTTTTTGCAATCTCAACCGTCTTATCCGCTGAACCCGCGTCCGCGACAATGACCTCGAGGTCCGTAAACTTTTGGCGCTGGATGGATACGAGGAGGCGCGGGAGGTGTTTTTCTTCGTTCTTGGTTGGAATCACAATGGAGAGACGGGGCATAGATTAGGATTGTGGGACGTTAGGCGGGTAGGACGGTAGTATTTCCCAAACGGCGATAGCAGCGGCAAACGCAACATTCAACGACTCTTTGGTGCCGCGGCGTGGAATTTGAACGACGTCATCACATAATTCCAGAAGTGTGGGTGAAACACCTTCCACCTCGCGGCCAAGGAGAAGGGCTACGGATCCGGATGGATTATACGCCCGGATTGGAATTGCGTCTTTTGTGAGTTCCAGCGCGGCAATCCGAAAACCGTCTTTCCGCAGTTTTTCGATAACATCTTCCACACGCGGAACCGCTTCCCAGTCTAGGGTATTTTCCGCCCCAAGTGCGATTTTTTCGATCTTTGGATCAGCCGTGCCGCGTGAATCCGATGGGTTTGTACGCGGGGATGGTGAATATCCCGTGATCCAGAGTTTTGAGGCACCCAAAAACTCCAAGCTCCGAAACAGCATGCCAATATTCTCGCGAGAGCGGATGTCGTGTGCAATGACATGGATCTCTCTGTCGGCTTTTGAGGGCTTCATCGGCCAGAACGTAGCATAAGTCAGCCCTTGTCTCAATGCCGGGAAGGTCGTGAATCGTGGAGACACTCGCCCGCAATACGGCGAAGCCGATGAGGACGAGTGGACTTCGCGATTCTGGCTGGAAGCCGGTGTCCTAGAGTAGCCAGTGACAAAAACCATGATTTCTGCTATCTTCCGAGCATGAAGACAGGTTTCGTTATGTTGGCCGGCCGCTCGAATGTGGGCAAGTCCACCCTTTTGAACGCCCTCATTGGAACAAAGGTCGCCATCACCACTCCAAAACCACAAACCACGCGCCAACCCATGCGCGGTATTTTGAATGACGATCGTGGCCAAGTCGTCTTTGTTGACACGCCCGGCGTGTTCCTTGGGAAGAAGGACCCGGTGTCCAAAAAGCTCAACGAATTCGTGCGTGAAACGCTAAAGGGCGTGGATCTTATTTTGTACGTTGTGGATCCGACGCGCGAGTACGGGCAAGAAGAAGCGCGCATCCAAGCTATGCTGCGAGAGACGGATATTCCAAAACTCGTGGTCATCAACAAGCGCGATCTACCGGAGCGGAAACGTCCGTTTACAGAAGCATATCGCGACATTGACGTGGGGCAGATCGAGACCGTCGAAGTCTCCGCAACCACGCACAACAACTTGAACCAACTGGTCAGCCTTGTGTTTGAGAATCTTCCTGAAGGCGAACCGTATTACCCCCTCGGGCAAATGACCGACCTTGCTCAACCAGAATGGATTGAAGAGATCGTCCGCGAAAAGGTGTACCTCTCCCTTTCCGAGGAACTTCCCTACGCCGTGACCGTTCGGTTTGATGACATGGAGACAAAGGAAGACGGAACTCGTGTATTTTACGTAACGATTCTCACCACATCCGAGCGGCATAAGCGAATGATTATCGGAAGCGGCGCGCGAAAAATTAAAGAAATCGGGATCCAAGCCCGAAAAGAGCTTGAAACCGCTCTGCAGGCAAAAGTATTTTTAGATCTTCGTGTAAAAGTGGACGCCCACTGGCCGGAACGGTTTGGATAACTTAGGTTTTAGGCTTAGGGATCTTGACAGTTCCTACTTTTTTCAATATCTTAGACAAGATCTCAACCAAGGAGGATCGTAGTGCCCACGTTGAATCTTCAAGAAGTGGATCGCGCAACGCGACGAGATGACGGTCACAGCATCGACACGAGGGAGCCCAGCCCGATGAAGGGAGTGCTCGGCAGCGTCGACGACTGGAGTCCGCCCGAGAGCAAGCCGCTCAACACCACGCTCGCGGACATGCTCCGCGCCAAGGGCACCGAGCTGAAGATCAGCCCCTAGCCAACCGGCCGGGAGCCACAACTTACTTGCTTATATCGATATGCCCGACAGCGACTTGCTGTCGGGCTCCATTTTTTTACGGATACACGTCGTTCAACGCGGTGATGTCGTAATCCACAAATCGTTTCAACACGTCCGCTCCTTCAAAGCGAAGCGACCCGTCCTCATTTCGATCCTGCAAGCGGAACGAAATGACGATCGGATTCTGCGAGTTGTTCAAAATAATGTATTCACCAAACCAATTGGTCGCACGCAGCACTTCCACTTCCATTTCTTCCTTGTTGACTGTCATCGTGACGGTTCCCGGTGTCTCATCTGCCGTGACACGGTACACATCTGTGCGTTCGCCCACGCGAATCGCCTCCTTGTTTAAGCGATCCAACATAGCTCGTAATTCAGGAATATCGCGGTACGGCCCTTGCAAGCCAACGTCGGTCAAGCCGGGATCAATCGTCGACACACCCGATTTTTGCAGGCCCTCAAAGCGCTCCCGTGAAAACCAAATTCCCGCAGATCCAAGCGACGGCGCATTTTCCACCGGCGGCCAGAAGGACGGAAGTCGCAGCTGATGCGCGAGATCCAAATCAAACCCAGTGATATTTGCTGAAATCGACTTTGTTGTTGACTCGCCGTCCTCACTTCCATCCTCCGCAACAAGGCTCCACGAAAGATTCGCGACGTGATCTGGTGCAAATCGATCGATAACAATCACGCGGCGGGCGGCGGCACCGGACGGCACGGAAAGATCCACATCTGTTCCAAAGCCGAAAAATTCCTGCTCCATTTGCACGATACTTCCCGGAAGAAAGTTCACATGCCGTGAGCGCTCGGCCGGCGTAAGCTCCTCATACTTTACCGGTGTGGTGCGTGGAATCTCATCCTTTACAAGCGGATTTGAGCCGCATCCGGCACCAATAAGCGTGGCTGTGCCAAGCAGGGCGATAAAAAGTGTCTTCGTGAGTTTGTTCATATACATTCAATATTTCACAGCTGGGTTGATTGATACGTCCTACGACGTTACAATTATTCGAAATACTATGCCAAAAGTACCAAAACCTTCAAGTCCCTCCGTTGGGGATCGTGCGCCGCAGTTTACACTGAAGGATCATTCCGGCAAAAAGGTGGCTTTGGCTGATTTTAAGGGAAAAAAGAACGTAGTGCTCGTATTCTACCCCGGCGACATGACTCCGGGGTGCACCATGCAACTCTGCGCGATCCGCGACGACTGGTCAAAATTTAAACGCAAGGATACGGTGGTTTTTGGAATCAACCATGGCGACGAGGAGAGTCATAAAGGTTTTATCAAAAAATACGGGTTCCCCTTTTCGCTCCTGATTGACTCGCAAAAGCGTGTAAGTGCCAAATATGGTGCGGTCAAACCATTCTTCAAGACACGCATCATCAAACGGACGGTTGCTGTGGTCGATAAGGATGGGAAAATCGTGTATTTGAAACGTGGGATGCCGAAGGATACGGAGATCCTAAAAGCAATCCCGAGCTAGGCTCCCAAAATGAGCCATCTTTGCTCGCTTCACTGCGCTCGTTCTCACCGTACCGTCCGTACGCCTCCGAACGGTGCTCGTTCCAGCTTCTCAAAGCTGAACTCATTTTGAAAGCCTTATTCGTTTCTACTTTTGATACTAGCTACTCGCTACTCACTACTTACTACTCACTAGAATATGTCAGACATCAAACCATTACCCTTTGAAAAATCACTCGAAGGAATCAGCGACAAAACAATTGAAATTCATCACGATAAGCTCTACGCCGGCTACGTAAAGAAGGCGAACGAAATTAGCGAAAAACTCTCGCCGCTCGCAACCGGTGGCGACGTTTCTTCTGCAAACCAAACCTACTCCGAACTGCGCGCGCTCAAAGACGGCGAAACTTTTGCCGTGAATGGCGTGTACTTGCACGAGTACTACTTTGACGTGCTTGGCGGAGATGGAAACGCGGAAGGCCCGCTCGTGGATGCGCTCGTTGAAAAGCATGGATCGCTCGAAAACTTCATCACCTACTTCACTGCATGCGGAATTGCCGCGCGCGGCTGGGTTGTCCTCGCGTGGGACACAAAAGCGCAAAAGCTCAAGATCTACACCGGCGACGCGCACAACCAGGGTGGCGTGTGGGGTTCACTCCCAATCATTGTTCTGGATGTGTACGAACACGCGTACTTCATGGACTACGGTTCAGACCGCAAATCGTACATCGAAGATTATTGGAAGAATTTGAACTGGAAAAAGGCCAACGAGCTCTACGAGGCCGCAAAGAAATAACGCACTTACAACAAACCCTATGATCAAAATCGGTAAACAAGCTCCTGATTTTTCGGACGTCGTTTCATACCACAACGGCGAATTTCATCCCGTAAGCCTTTCTACCTACAAAGGAAAGTGGCTTGTCTTCTTCTTTTACCCACGCGACTTCACCTTCATCTGCCCGACCGAGCTTCGCGGATTTGCAAAGCACAAAGCGGAATTTGATGAGATCAATTGCGAAGTCCTTGCCTGCTCCACGGACTCGGAATGGAGCCACAAGGCGTGGTTTGAAAAAGACCTGCCGGAGGTGAAATACCCCATCCTCGCCGACACGTCACATCGCGTGTCACGCGACTACCAGGTATTGAACGAGGAGAACGGTGAGGCGGACCGGGGCCTTTTCATCATTGATCCGGAAGGTGTGGTGCGCTACGCCCTTGTGAGCGCAGGCTCCGTTGGACGCTCAGTCACAGAAACGGTCCGCGTGGTCAAAGCACTTCAGACCGGCGAGCTCTGCCCGATGGAATGGGATGAGGGCGGCGAAACGCTTGGAAGAGCCTAAAAATAAATTCGAAAACAGAAACCAAAAGCCCGCCGGAACTTCCCGACGGGCCTTTGCTTTTTATCAACTATTTCTTCTTTCCCGCCTTTGCGAGTGCAGCTTCGAGCTCATCCTTATTCCATCCCACGACGATCTCACCGTCGACGTCGATCACCGGCACCCCCATTTGACCGGACTTCTTCACCATCTCATTTGCCGCCTCAGGATCCTCCCCAACGTCCACGTTTTTGTATTTCACGTCATGCTCATCCAAATACTCTTTCACGAGCTTACAGTATGGGCACGTTGAGGTCGTATATACGGTCACGGTCATAAGAATGTGTGATTTGTTTTTGACAATGAAAAAAGTATATCACAACTTGTCCAAAAATCGTGACAAAAGCCGCACGCCGTATCCTGTTCCTCCGTATGGAATGTCTGCACGCGTGACCCGTTCCATGTACGACGGACCGGCAATATCCAAGTGCGCCCACGCAACATCTCCCACAAACGGCTTGAGAAATAATGCGGCCGTAATTGTTCCCGCGCCACCGGTTCCACTGATATTTTTCAGATCTGCGATCTTGGATTTCATAAGCGGCGCATAGGTGTCGCGAAGCGGAAGTTCCCACAGAGGCTCCCCTGTTTCCTCGGCGGCGTCCAAAAGACGCTTTGCAAGCCGCGAATCACTCGAGAGCAAAGCCGCAACCTCATCTCCAAGTGCAACAATGCACGCACCCGTCAGCGTTGCAAGATCCACAATCATGTCCGGATCTTGCTTTGTGGCGTACGACAATGCATCAGCGAGCGTGAGGCGACCTTCCGCATCCGTGTTCAACACCTCAATCGTTGTTCCATCCATTGCCGTCACAACGTCTCCCGGACGATACGCCGCCGCTCCCGGCATATTCTCCACCGCGAGAAAAATACCATGCACCGTCACATTCGGGCGGATCACCTGAAGCGCCTTAAAGAGGCCAATCACGGTTGCCGCACCTGCCATGTCACACTTCATGCTCTCCATGCCTTTTGCCGGCTTAAGGGAGAGCCCGCCGGAATCAAATGTCACGCCCTTCCCAACGATTGCCACGGTCTTCTTACTCTTTCCGGGAGGCGTGTAGGTCATGTGAACGCCCACCGGCTCGTGTACAGAACCGCGCGCAACGGCAAGGGCCGCATTCATTTTCAACTTCTCCATCTGCGCCTTTGAAAGCGTCTTGCACGAAATGTCGGGAGATTCCGAGGCGACCGCTTCAGCCGCTTTCGCGAGATCACTCGGCGTCATGTCTGCCGATGTTGTGTTTACCAAATCGCGCGTAAGGTGCACGGCGGCGGCAATGGCCTCTGCGGCTTGAATCGCTTCCTCGGCAAATTTTACGTCGCGCTCCTTTTCAACGACCAACGTGACCGTCTTGAGTGACAACTTGCCATTTGATTTTTTGGTTTGTGTTCCGTGGTATGCATGAAAACGATACGCCGCCAAAAGCACTCCTTCAGCCAACGCATGAACCATCTCCCGAGTTGTGACCGATGCCGTGGCGTCCTGAAGATCTGCGATCGGAAATACAACACGCTTCGCCTTTGCGCCTTCCGCGGTCTGCACGGCCTTTGCCCCAAGCTGACGAATTCGATCCAGTGTCAGTTCTTTCTTATTTCCCAATCCAAGCACAAGGCACTCCTTCGACTGGAACGACGTTTGCGTCAGCGCGATGCACGTTCCAAAACTCCCCTTAAACCCCTTACGCTCGGCCGTTTCTTCAATCGCGCCCTCCATCGCCTTGTCCGCAGCGGCAAGCGAGCCTTGAAAGCGCTTGCGATCTTCTCGGTGCGTCAACACGCAAAAATCGCTCTTTTTTAACAAAAAATCTCCACAAAACACATCAATTTTCATATGTGGAGACCTTAAGGGGCTTTATGTGTTTGCGCAAGCGTCCGGGGACCAGAGTCCCACCTCATTTTCCTGCGCCTGCCGCTCTAATTCACGCAGCTCAACTTTTCGTTCTGCATTTAGCGGGAACGACGTCAGCGCGTGCGCGTACCCTTCCGAGACCATGAGCGCACCCACATCCGTGCCGTCCGTCAAAATAACGTTGCGCAAAAGCCGCCCGTATCTGTCTACTTCGTCCGCCTCCGGGTCTTCATCAAGACGTATGCGTGTTCCTTCAATTAAATCCGTCATTTTTTGCGAGGCCTCCTTACCAAAACACTCCACAGGCTTCCGTGGATCAACCGTTTCCGGGGTATCAATGCCAAGGATACGCACCTTCCATTCGCGGTCATCGTCGAGATAACGCGCTTCAAAGGTATCCCCGTCCACAACACGCAACACCTCTGCGTTTGGCTCCACCAGCTGCAACGTCGGATCCGTCTCTATTTCATACCGCCAATCCTCATAACCCCGCGCATCCGGTGTACCGGGCTCGTCTTGGGCCAAAATCAATCCGAACCCGCTGGCGGCAAGCACCACCAGGACGACGATAAAGTTTAACATGCTCCTCTTCATAGAAAGCTAGCTCTATGGTAGCATGCGATCGGCCGCATATCATCTATGACCAAGGATCAAGAAGCCGAACTCCTTGCCGCAGAAGTTGGGAATGTAGAGTCGATCGACCTCCACGGCATGTCAAAAGACGAGGCATCGCATGAGCTTCAGATGTTTCTCCATCAGCAATTTATGCTTGGCAGCCGCGCGGTGAAGATCATTCACGGACGAGGCTCGGAGGTGCTACAAAAGATGACACTTGATATGCTTAAGTCGGAACGTATTATCGACGCGTTTCAAGGATCACATTCAACTCATGAAATGGGCGCGGTGACCTACGCGCTCCTCGCAAAATAATCGAGCTATATGAGCAAAAAAGCACTGAGTATTTTTTACGCCATCTTTGGCATCGCCCTTCTCTCCATGCTGGGCAGTCTTTATTTTAGTGAAATCGCGCACCTCCCGCCATGCACACTCTGCTGGTACCAGCGCATCGCCATGTATCCGATCGTTGTTTTAGCGGCGGTCGCAGCGTTTCGTGAGGACGTAAAAGCGCACTTTTACATTTTGCCTCTTGCAATCGCCGGGTGGCTCATTGCGGTCTTCCACAACCTTTTGTACTACGGAATTATCCCAGAGAGTGCGGCGCCATGCTCGCTCGGCATTTCGTGCACCACCGAGACCATCATGTGGCTCGGATTCATCACCCTGCCGCTGCTCTCTCTTCTCTCATTTACCGCGATTATCGCCGGAATGTGGTACTTTACAAAACTCCGCGACTGATAAAAGCTAGCTCGGCACAACCCGAAACACAGGAGGAGAACGTGCAACAACCCAATAAACCGCTCATTGAAAGCAACTCAGGGATGCATACCGACTGCTTTTCACAGCTTTGGTCGGTTCATACCACCCCAACTCCACGCGGAGGCGGACGAACCGTGTTAAGTCTACATCCACGGATCATGCTGCTCGCGTCATCCGAAGACTCCGGCGTTGTCTTTGAACCAATGCCCTTTGGGCGTGGCTCGCAAACCGCATTAACGTTGCCTAGCATCGTGGCTCGATTTCAACCTCCTAAAAAGGCCCTGGAACAATGCCTGGCAGGCATACGGCCTTACGGCGAAACCGGAATCCATCCGGGAGATTGGCAGCTTCCTCGCCTGCCCTCACATGAGTGACGCACCTGTTTTTGTGTTCGCTCTCGAGCAAGATGGTCCCTGTGACATCAGCATTGCGAACCGTACGCTGCGCGTGTTCACACCCGAAGAAGCGATGTCCAGGAACTTCGTTCTTTGCGGGATGACACTCGCTGCGCTCCGGCTGGCCGACCATGCCGCCTCTCGCATCTAACCGATCCCCCATCCTTCGATGGGGGTCGCTTTTTTATTCAGGATATTGACGAAACCTTATTTTTCACGTATCTTCCAGATCGCATTCGGGGGTCGTCTAATGGTAGGACTCCAGGTTTTGGTCCTGGCTATCGGGGTTCGAATCCCTGCCCCCGAGCCACGTAAAAGCAGGCACAAAAGGCCTGTTTTTTCGTGTGTGCTCACGTGGCACACCATCAAAAAACCCGCTCCGCGCGGGTTTTTTGTTTGCATAAAAAAAGCGCCTCAATCCCGATTGGGAGAGGCGCCGTGCCAGGTCGTCAAATGACGAACACTACTTCAGACCGTTGACCACAAACAGTCCATGGTTTTCACCGTCTTGAATGAACTCAAGGGCTTGCGGCAGGATCAGATCTCGGTGCGCCGGTACCATGTTCTCCGGAAGGCGGTCGACCGGGAACCAGCCCGCGTTCTCGGTTTCCCGTGCATCTGGAGCGCGAACAACCGTGATCACCGAGGTGAGCCATCCACGATCCACCCAGTTTGCCGTGCCGACGACACAGTGTGCACACATGTCTCCCATCCCCTCCTTCTTTCCGATACGGCGAAGTACGTCTTCCGTCTGCTCCCCGTAACGGATATACGAACCCGGGAAATGCTTCAGTCCGGGATAACTCCCTTCATCCGGTCCCCGCTCGCGCATGTAGACCTGCAGGCCTGCAGATCCATACCGGAATGCGACCGCCTCGACCGCCGTCGCAGGAATGATACAGATGCCTGCCTCGTGAAGCTCTCGCGCGAGGAATCCACCTGCTTCATCGATCTCGGGTCGAACCCCGAGAATCCCATCGGCGACCTGCGGCTGGGAAAGCCGCAAATCTGCATCCGTTCCTTGTTCCAGTACTGCTTTCACCTGCTCTTCTGTGAGCTTCATTATCACTACCTCCCTGTAAAGGACGTTGTTTGCCCGTGATATATAGCAAAAAATTTCAAAAAAATCAAGTGTAGCCGCAAAAGAAAAGCGCCTCAATCCCGATTGGGAGAGGCGCCGTGCCAGACCGTCAGATAAAAAGATGCTGCTTGGGACCACCTTCTTCATCCGAGTCGCCAGCTTTCCGGGCATCGGCGTTGACCACGTAATGCCCCAAGACGGCGTCAGTCAATCGTATGTAGTCAAGGGCGGCCGGAATAATCACTTTTTCGTGGTGTGGAACCATAGGCCGAGGAAGATCGTGCACAGGGTACCATCCCGCAGTTTCGCTCTCGAGCGCTTCAGGCGCTTTCACGAGCACGATGTACGCAAAATAGCTTCCGAGCTCCTCTCGGCACACCTTTCCAGCGATGGCCACATGGCAGGGAAACGATCCCATTGACTCAGACGTCGACAAACGCCAGAGCGCACTCTCAACCGTGTCGCCGGAGAGCAAGTATGTCCCGGGACAATGGTACTCCCTCGCATGAGCGACCGCAGATCCGCGGCGACTGAGATAGACCTCCAAACTATCCCCCACACCGATACGCAACGCAACAGCTTCGACCGAAGGGCGCGGAGCGAGAACGAACGACGCTTCAAAAAGAGCCTGCTGAAGTCGGCCACCTCTCTCCGCGATCTTGGGAAGGAGTGCTGTGATCGCTTCGGCGATCTGTTCTTGCGAGAGTCTGATATCCTTCCCGCCTCTCAAAATCTCCGCAATCTGTTCCCGTTTCAGTTTCACGACCACCTCCTGTGTTTGAGTTGAGAAATAACGTGCTGGAGATATAGCACGGAATGAGGCTCGGGTCAATCGTTTGACAAAAATCTTGATGACAGGCAGAGCGACTCGCTATACTTTTTAAGCCTAATTCTTAATGACCATGATCTTCCTATGTTGGACGACATGAACATGCCGGCACCGGAGGGTGACGACGACATGATGGATTCGTCAGATGACGGAAACATGATGGACGACGACTCCTCAATGGATGACTCATCCGATGATATGGGTGGGGGCGACGACGAGGGTGACGGTGACGCAATGTAAGCCGTAACGCTCAAAAACAAAATCCCGGTCTTCTGCCGGGATTTTTGTTTTTCGAAGGCATCATCTCTTTAAATACTTTCCAACCGCCGCCCACGATGACAGTGCCACAATCACGAGAAGTCCGCCGGCCTGAATCGCGATAATCGAGGGAAGGTTATTCACGTAATACGCCTGTAGCCCCGGGCTTGACCCGCCAAAGAACGATGCAAGTCGCGGCTCCACGGTGACGATAATTGCGGCAATAATAGCGGCGCTCACCCCAAGTGCAAACAGCGCCAAAAACAAACTCTGCACAACCAGCGGAGAACGAACGAACGCGCCGCTGGCACCAACAAGGCGCATGATGCCAATTTCTTCTCGCTGTGTGTAAATGGCCACGCGGACGGTGTTGTAGACGATGAGAACCGAAAAGATGGCGAAAATAGCGATAAGGACGATACCGAACAGCCGTGCGCTCTTCCCGATGTCGCGGACGCGAGCGATCGCCTCTGCGTGGTCGTCGTATGTTTTGGATTCAATCGCAAAATCAAATTGAGGATTTTGAAGTGCCTCCAAGAGAAACGGGTAATCCTCTGTACGCTTTGCCTGGATGATGAGTGATGCGCCGAGCGGATTCTCTTCCAGCTCATCCAGTGCGGCAATAATCTCGGGGTCGTCAAAATGCACGTCGCGGAATTGTTGGAGTGATTCTTCCGGATCCAACAGCGTAACGTCTCGAACCTGCGGGAGGGACGCCATAAAGAAGCGCGCCTGTTCCATCACCGCCTCCGGGGTGTCGACTTTGAAGAATACGGAGAGATCAATGCGTTCTTCAAGCACTTCAATTGATCGATTTACCAGTGCATTAACGCCCACAAGCACGTTCACCGAGAGGATAGCGAGAATCAAAACAAAAATCGTGGTCAAACCAATCCACGCATTTCGCGTGAAGTTTTTCCATGCATAGCTCAATACTCGACCGAACGTAACACCGATTTTCATAGGCTACGAAAGAACATATTTGCCGTGTGCATGGTCGGCGGCCACTTCCCCGTTCGCCAGTGTAATCACGCGCTTTCGAAGTGAATTCACCACTTCGCGATTGTGGGTTACCAGAACCACGGTCGTGCCAAACGAATTAATCTTCTTTAGAAGGTCGATAATTTCTTGTGTGTTCACCGTGTCCAAATTTCCGGTTGGCTCGTCTGCCAGTAAAATCTTCGGGCGATGCACAAGTGCGCGCGCCATAACCACACGCTGCTTCTCCCCGCCGGAGATCTGCATGGGGAATCGATGCGCTTTTTCCGCGAGGCCTACGATGTTTAAAACATTTGGAACAACTTCGCGGATCCGCTTTCCCGGCGTGCCCGCAACCTCCAGCGCAAACGCCACGTTCTCCCACACGGTTTTTGACGGAAGGAGTTTAAAATCCTGAAAAACCATTCCAATTTGTCGACGAAGGCCAGGAATGTGCCGGCGTTTGATATTGGTAACGTCCCACCCGCCAATCTCAATCTTTCCGGACGTTGGCCGCTCTTCGGCAATCAAAAGCCGCGCGAGAGTCGTCTTTCCCGCTCCGCTGTGCCCTACGATGGAAACAAATTCCCCCGGATTGATGGTCAGGCTCACGTTCCGCAAACCATGGACGTTCGGGGGATACTTTTTTGAGATGTTTTTGAGCGTAATCATGCGTCTCGATCTAATATTACCATACTTGCCGCCGCCCCCGCGACCGTGTATATTCCTGTCGCGAATGAGGAGCCTAACATCTAAAACCTGACGCCGTAGCGGGCCTGCCCGCCGTAGGCGGGTATCGTATAGTGGCTATTACACATGCTTCCCAAGCATGGAATAGGGGTTCGATTCCCCTTACCCGCTCCAAATGAAGAGCATACTTATAGCGCTAGTTCTTCTCCTCTCCGGATGTGCCACCACATCCGATACTAACCTTTTGAAAGGCGAACTCTACGTCGGTAAGAAAAAATATACCAAAAGTGAAGTTGTTCATCGTATAGAATTCGACGATGAAAACTTTTATCAGTTCGAATTTCACTGGCGTTAAGCCTACATTCAGGTTTCGTTAAGGT
>JBNLCE010000002.1:0-126812 GCA_050303655.1 Patescibacteria group bacterium
TCGTGAACGTTGTGCCTTTTGCAATCAAAAAGTCGCTCCCCTGCTCGTCGGAATACGCTTCCACATCCACGCTCCCGCCGGAAGGCGCCGTTACCGTACGGCTAATGCGAAATAACTTCCCGTCCGGGGTTAAGAGCCGGGTTGTTGCAATAAGCGGCTGGTCTTTTGAATATCGGTTCGTCACACGCACGCGTCCGGTTGTTGTTGCGACAATCTTGGTTCCTCCGGACTCCACATCAACCGGAAATTCACGAATTTCATCAAACGTTCCCTTCACAATTCGGCCTGCGAGTTGACCCTGTTGCGGCTGGTTTGCCACATCAACGCTCAGCGTTGCTTCTTCCGCTTCACGTTCGGTACGAACGATAACGGTCGCGCGCGTCATCGACATCCATACGGCCACGCCTACCACGATAAAGGCGAACCCCAAAAAGACAAACGCGATATTTCGGTACATCCGGGAGGCCGGTGGAGGGGTCGGGAACCCTCGTCGATGAGGAGAATGTTTCATGAGTTTAGCGGGTTGCATGATATCACATTTCAACGAGTCGGACCGTATTTGGCCCTAAAATCGACTCCAACGCGCTCGTCACATCATGGCTCATGGCAATGGTGGATGAAGAGCGCACACGCCGCTGGCCGCCCACGTCGTCGATCAAGAAATAGACGGTATAACTACCGGGATTTGTATCGAAAATGCTACGAAGCTCCTTTAAGACCGTTTCCGGTAGCGTGGAACGCACATGAAGCGTAACCGCGCGGTCAATGTCGCTCGACTGCTCCTGCGGCACACCATCGCCCCGAATTTCGTGTACATTTTCGGGCGTCACGACGAAGGCGGTTTCTACAAGGAAGCTCGGTGTATCTTGCTTCATGGACACACGACCGGTCAACACGAGCGGCGTATCCATTTCCCAAATCTCCGGTCGCTCTTTATACACACGCGGAAACACCACGGCCTCAATGTCGCCCCGCGTATCCTCAATCCGCGCAAACAGCATGGGCTCGCCCTTTTTGGTGAGGATCTTTTTCGTCATTGAAATGATTCCGCCGGTCCGCACCTTCTTTTCCTTTGTGCGCGACTCAAGCTCCGGTACCGGGAGGCAATAATCGCCCAACAGTTTTTCAAACTCGCGGAACGGATGGTCGGACACGTACAGCCCGAGCAGTTCGCGTTCCCAAGAAAGCTGTTCCCGCGTGGTGAGCTCCGGCGCCGGCCGAAGGTGGAGCCCGAGGGGCGAATCGTCTTCCGATTCCGTGCCTGCAAACAGATTCACCTGCCCCGTAGACGCCTCACGCTGTCGTTCACGCGCATACGAAAGAATGTATTCGATGTTGTAGTACAAAAGATTTCGCTCGCCAAAACGGTCCATGGCACCGGAACGGACAAGACATTCCATCGTCTTCCGATTCACCACGCGCCCGGGCACACGAGCAATAAAGTCATCCAACGTGGCATATGGCCCGTTCTGCTTCCGCTCTGCCACAATATCACCCACAACGTCCTCTCCCAGCCCCTTAATCGCATGGAGACCAAAGCGGAGCGTAGGCTTTACCCCCTCCTTCCGCTCACCCGTCACCGTCTCTTTGACCACGGAAAAACCCGCAAACGACTCGTTCACATCCGGCGGGAGCACGTCGAGCCCCATCCGACGGCATTCTTCGACTTCAATCGTGATGCGATCCAGGTTCTGCGAGTCGGAATTCAAAAGCGCGGCCATAAAACACGCCGGCCAATGCGCCTTCAAGTACGCGGTTTGGTACGCAATCATGGCGTAACACGCGGCATGCGACTTGTTAAAGCCGTACGCGGCAAACTCTTCAAACTGCTGAAAAATCTCCACAGCTGTTGCCCTTTCCACTCCGTTCTCCACCGAGCCGTCGATGAATTTCACCTTCATCTTTTCCATGAGCGCCGCGATCTTCTTCCCCATCGCCTTACGAAGCGTGTCAGCTTCACCACCCGTAAAGCCGGCCATATCCTTTGACACTTGCATGACCTGTTCCTGGTACACCGGGATGCCGTACGTATTTTTGAGCGCGCCCTCCAAAAGTGGATGCGCGTACGTAATTTTTTCGCGGCCATGCTTTCGTTTGATGAACGACTCAATAAACTGCATCGGCCCCGGCCGGTACAGCGCCACCATGGCAATCACATCTTCAATCTGCGTGGGTTTGAGTGCTTTGATGTACCGCTTCATGCCGCCGGACTCAAGCTGGAACACACCCGTTGTCTCCCCGCGCCCCAAAAGCTCGTAGGTCTCCTCGTCATCAAGCGGAATTTCGTCGATATCAATCGTCACGCCGTGCACAGCGTCCATGATCTCTAAACACTCGCGGATAATCGTGAGGTTGGAGAGACCCAAGAAGTCCATTTTCAAAAGCCCGACCGCCTCCGCCGAGTTCAGCGAATACTGCGTCACCTGCTCCACATCACCGCCCTGCGCTTTTTGAAGCGGCGCATACTCCACAAGCGGCTTTGGCGAAATCACAATCCCGCACGCGTGTTGTGACGCATGCCGCGTGGTTCCTTCAAGCTTGATCGCGAGTTCAATCAATTCGCGGACTCGCGGATCACCTTCCACCATCGCGCGAAGCTCCTGATGTTCTTTTGCCGACTTCTCAAGGGGAATATGCCGTCCCTGCACCGGCGGTGGAATCGCTTTTGCTACACGGTCAACCTCCTGAAACGTCCATCCAAGCACACGGCCCACATCACGCACCGCCGCACGCGCGGCCATGGTTCCAAACGTGATGATGCCGGCCACGTGTTCCTGCCCGTATTTTTGCGTGACGTACTCAATCACGTCCTTGCGGCGCTCGTCATCAAAATCCAAATCAATATCCGGCATGGACACACGGTCCGGATTCAAAAACCGCTCAAAAAGGAGGCCGTATTTAAGCGGATCCAAGTTCGTAATTTTGAGTGAATACGCCACGATCGACCCGGCCGCACTTCCGCGACCCGGCCCCACCACCACACCATTCTGCTTGGCCCACACCACGTAGTCCGCAACAATAATAAAGTACGACGCAAAGCCCATGCGCTCGATCACTTCCAACTCAAAACCAAGCCGCTCTTTGGCTTCCTCCGGCATGACGTTTGGATACCGCTCTTTCAACCCCGCCTCGCACAGTTCACGCAGGTGCTCATCCGGTGTTTTTCCTCCGGGCACCTCAATCTTTGGAAGATGCATCTCGCCAATCTCAAGATTCACATTGCAACGATCCGCAATCTTTCGCGTGTTTTCAACCGCTTCCGGAAGATCCTTAAATGCCTCCACCATCACATCCGGCCCACAGAGCGAATGATCCACGTCTTTGATGGAATAACGGTTCACCTCGCGAAGCTGTTTTCCGTCGTGGATACACTGGAGTGCGTCCTGCGCCTCACGGTCGTCGGGAGAAAGATAATGCACGTCTTTTGTCGCCACGAACGGCGCGCCCAATTTTTTCCCCAGCTCTACAAGCTGTTCGTTCACCTCAATCTGCGATGGTGAATCCGGATGGTGCACAAGCTCCAAAAAGAAATTCTCCTTCCCAAAAATATCCTGATACTCACGGATCAATGTTTCCGCGCGTTCCGTGTCCTTTGAAAGCAGCGCCTTTGGAATCTCCCCCTTCAAGCATCCGGAAAGCGCAATGAGTCCTTTGCCGTATTTGCGCAGGATGTCCTTATCCATACGCGCTTTGTAGTAAAAACCTTCGAGGAACGAGATCGACACCAGCTTCAACAAATGTTGATACCCCTCATTCGTCTCCGCGAGGAGTGTGAGGTGGAACATGTATTTATCGATACCCGCGCGCTTGTCCGAAAGCTTGTTCGGCGCGATATTGGCCTCCACACCGATGATCGGCTTGATTTCCGCTTTTTGGCACGCCTGAAAAAAAGAAACCGCGCCGTACAGACCCGCGTGGTCGGTAAGCGCGATCGCGTCGTACCCCATTTCTTTTGCCCGGTTTGCCAGCGCGCCCACGTCGCCCATTGCGTCGGAGAGCGAGTACATGGAGTGCGCGTGCAGGTGCACAAACGGGCTTTTTTCCATTCTTTGATCTTAATGGCTTGGCATAAAAAAACAAAGCCCCGACTCACCAAGCGGCGGTCGGGGCACGGTAGGGGCGGGGTCGTCCCGCCCGGGCGCGGAAACCGCGCCCCTACGTTACGCGTTATGCGCTTCGCGCTTCGCTTCCTCCAGCAGCTCCGGAGGACAGAGGGAGCTGTCGATGGCGAGCACGCGTTGATCAATATCGGTAAGCACAACCAGTGTGCAGAACAGATGCTCTTTCCGCAGGTACCAATCCACGAAATTTCTGGCGTTTTGCGCCGTCAAAGATCCCCATTCCTCGGAATCCAACGGTGGTGCGGAAGCGTACTGGAACCACGTACTCAGTTCGATTCGACAAGCCCTGAAGGTCGTTTCTGACCTTTGAAAATTATCGGGTCGAAGGGCCTTCTGGTTATGGAATCGATCCGCCGGAAAAATGTGAACGCAACTCCCCATTGGATTTGCGTACTCGACCACCGCCACCCAATTCGCTTTCACGATCTTGGTGCCGTCGGGAGAGACGGCAACGGCTTCGTCGAAGTCGGCCTCGGCCTGCTCGCGCACCGCTTGGATCGCGAGGCGATACACACGTGTGAGGATGGAGAGCGCTTTGAGGCGCTTCGGCCGATTCTGCCGAACCTCGTTTAGCAAAACGCCAACCACATCACATGCCGCAATTTCTCTCACAAGCGCATAGGTTCGAGCTCCGGGGTTTACGCGCATGCAACCCACGTACGAACCCTCGAGCACGATTACGATATCTCGCGAACCGCGCGCAGGAGCGCATGCCGATTCATAAAGCACTTTTTCCGGGTGACTCGACAAAAGATCCGTGAGAAGCATCTTCTGCCCATGCTTGAGCTGATCGTGCCACGAAAGTGGCCTTTCGAGCCTGGTTGCAGCGCGAGAAAGAACGGCCTCGTACTCTGATGGAGAGTACTCGTGTTCGAACGCTTTCACGAGCGGTACCAACCCTGTGGTCCACGGTGAAGAGTCGTACTCCGGATCCGAGGGATCATGCTCACCCTCGAGCCAGGCTTCGGTGTCGGGATTCCCGAAGTTCTGATTCTCACCGAAACGTGCGCAAACGAACGCCTCGCGAAGTTCGTCCATGGGAGTGTTAAAGAGCGAATTTTCAGATTTCGTTGTCATTGCGCCCTCCTACAGGCGTTGCTTGAGTTTTCTAGGCTCAAGCAAATTGACGTACAAACAAACGATCGGCGTATCCGATCGTTGTGATGAAAACCTGAATTGTAGATTATGTCAACCCTTATTCCTCATCCTTCTTCCGCCGTCCCTTCTTCTTTTTCCCAAGAACATCCAGCAACATATCACCACCTTTTGCGACGAGTCCGGTGTAGGTCATGGCACGCTCCATGCCTTCGCGAAGCGTTGCAATCGCTTCCTGCACCTTTTCCACCTGCCGCTTCGTCTTATCAATAATCTCGTTCACCCGCTTCAACGTACCGGCCAAATGCCACAACGTTCCGCACAAAAAGATGGCGACCCAAAGAATCGCAACAGAAAGCACAAGGTATAAAAGATCAAGCGTGGAAAAGGAGTACATGGCTCCAGTATACCACTAACGCACTTCGCCTTTAAATTTTTCTTTCAGCATCAACGAGATGCGTTCCATGATGGATTCAATCTCGTCGCTCTCAAGCGTACGATCCGGTGACGAGAATGTGAGGTGCACGGCCAGCGACTTCTTTTCCTGCGGAACCCCTTTGCCGCGATACGTATCAAACCACTCCACGCCGCTCACGAGCGGATCGATCTGCATGATTTCGCGTGCCACGTCGGCAAACTCCACCTTGTAATGTACTAGGATGGCAACGTCGCGCAGCACAGGCGGATACGAAGAGACCGGAACATACGCGGCTGTGGATGTTGCGTGCTGTGTCACAAATTCAAGCGGCATGTGGATACACCCAACGCGATCCAGCTTGAATGCGCGCGCGATCTTCGGGTTCACTTCCCCCACGGTTGCAATCAACGTGTCGCCGATAAATGCCTGCGCCGTGCGGCCGGGATGCCAAAACGCCTCATTCGAAATCCGCTTCCATACCACGCCCTGCAATCCCATTTCGTGCAGCATGTGTTCCACAACGCCCTTTGCGTGTCGCCACGGCTCGTCCACACCAACAATAAGTGCGCCGAGCTCCAATTGCTCGTCCGGAAGATCCATCCACGTGGATCCGTTTTTCGATTTCTTTGTGCCTGCCGGTGGGTAGTAGACGTTCGCGACTTCAAAGAGACGAATTTCACTTTGCAGTTCGCGATTTTCCGAAGCAATCTGAAGCAGCGACGGCAAAAGCGTCGTGCGCATGAGCACGTGGTCGCTGGAGAGTTCGTTTTGCACGCGCAGCATGGAGGACGGATCAAAACCGGTTTTTTCCATGAGCGCTTCCGAGACGAACGAGTATGAGTATGTTTCTGTAAATCCGGCGCCTTCCATCACGGTGCGCACGCGGTCTTCCCACACAAGCTCAGCATCCATGTCACGAGGCGCAACTCCAACCGGAACGTCCGGCGGGATATTGGCGTACCCATGCACGCGCGCAATCTCCTCGACGAGATCACGGCCGCTTTCAATGTCTGCATCGCGCCACCATGGCACGGTTGCGCTCATCGTCTCTCCTTTTACCGCCACGCCAAAACCAAGACGCCGCAACGATTCCGTCATTTCTTTTTGGGAGATGTCGACGCCCATGAGCGTACGAACCTCGGTCTCGGTCACTTCAAATGTGTTGGCAACGTACGGCGTGGCACGGACGTCCGTAATTTTGGACGCCACTTTTCCGCCGCACTCCGCCTTCAGCAACTTCACAGCGCGAGCCAACGCATACTCCAGCGCTTCGGTTGAAAGCCCTTTTTCATACCGCTGTTGCGCGTCACTCTGGAGGCCAAGCGCGCGGCCGGTGCGGCGTACGGAGACCGGATCAAACGTGGCCGCCTCGATGATCACCGAGGTCGTTTCCGCCGTGACACCGGAAAACTCCCCGCCCTTCACGCCGGCAATGGCGATCGGTTCTTCATCATCCGCAATCACAAGCATCTCGGGCGTCAGGTCATACACAACGCCGCCAAGCGCTGTAATCTTTTCCCCTTTCTTTGCGCGACGAACGTTGATACCGCCGTGCACGTGCTCGGCATCAAACGCATGCAGAGGCTGGGCATGTTCAAGCAAAATCAAGTTCGTGATGTCCACGACGTTGTTGATCGAATTCAAGCCGGCAGACATGAGGCGCTTTTTCAGCCACCACGACGACGGGCCTACACGCACGTCATCCACACGCACCGCCATGTACCGCGGGCAAAGATCCGGATCATGCACCGTCACCTTCACCTCATCCGTTGCGCTTGATTTTGGAAGCGGCACGGGCTTCCACGTAAACGGACGCTCCAAAATTGCCGCCGCCTCGCGCGCCATTCCAATCACACCCATGGCATCCACGCGGTTTGTGGTCACCTCCATGTCAAAAAGAACGTCATCTTCAAAGCCAAGCAACGTTTCAAGCGGGGTTCCCGGCTCCAAGTCCTGCGTATCAAACGCATCCCCAAGATCTAAAATCTCTCGTTCTTTGGCGGGGAATGCATCTGCAAGCCCAATCTCCACGGCTGCTGCAATCATCCCAACACTCTTCACTCCGCGGATTTCCGTCTCCTCCAGCGTCACCGGCTCACCTTCGCCGTGCCACAACACGCGGCTCCCCGGAAGCGCAACCGCAACCCACTGCCCTTCTACAAGATTTGATCCGCCGCACACAATCTCCACGGTTTTGCGTTTTCCGATTTTCGTTTTCGCCACACGCAAACGATCCGCATTCGGGTGCGGGTCGACCGACTCCACAAGCCCCACCACAATGTTTTGAAGATCAGGGGCCGCAGGAAGAATCCGCTCCACGGCCGGGCCGGACAACGAGACGCGCTCGGCAAACGCTTCAGGCGTTTCCGAAAACTTCGCGTACTGCTTCAACCAGTTGTAGGAAAAATATCCGTTCATACATTTAAAACTGTCGCAAAAACCGCAAGTCATTCCGGTACAGCGTGCGGATGTCATCGATCTTTAGCCCCTCCTTCATCATGTACGTGCGTTCAACGCCCCAGCCAAATGCAAATCCGGAATACTCCGACGGATCCACACCGCCGGCTTTCAAAACATTCGGATGCACCATGCCGGCACCGCCAAGCTCCAGCCAACCGCGCTTACACACGCGGCACTTTTCGCCCTCGGCATTCTTCCCCGTTCCTTCGCACACACCGCACGAGATATCAATTTCAAACGACGGCTCGGTAAATCGAAAATGAAACGGACGAAGACGCATCTTCCGGTCCGGGCCAAAAAATTCTTTAAAGAAGTAGCTCAAAATACCGTTCAAATTTGCGATCGAAGCTCCCTTATCCACGTATAACCCTTCAAACTGATGGAACATGGGCACGTGCGTGGCGTCACTCTGACGGCGGTAGCATTTTGCAATGTCGATCATGCGAATCGGCAACTCCCCGCGCTCCATTTCGCGAACCTGCGAGTTCGACGTATGTGGCGTCAGCACCATCTTCCCTTTCTTCCCGTGCGGCGCATCCATAAAAAAGGTTTCCCACTCATCGCGAGCTGGGTGGTCGGGCGGCATGTTGAGCGCCTCAAACGCGTAATAATCCCAATCCACTTCCGGATACCGCACGCGCGTGAACCCGATCTTGGCAAAAATATCGGTAATTTCGCGGATGGCGTGCGTCACAATGTGCACATGCCCCTCCGGCGGACGAATGCCGGGCTCGGTCACATCCTCCCACTCTTCCTCAAGCGGCGTTCCCTCAACCTCAAGAACCGCGCGACGTTCCGCCAATCGCGCTTCAAGTGTGGTCTTGGTTTCGTTCGCAACTTTTCCGATGATGGGGCGATCTTTTTCCGGTAGCTCCTTCACGCTCCGCAATAAAAAAGTGAGCTTTCCCTTGCGTCCAAAATAGGATTGCTCCACCTCTTCAAGCGCCGCAAGGCTCCGCGCCTCCTGAATCGCCTTTGCACACTCGCGCTCCAGCGTCTTTATCTCGTCCTTCATAGATTCCAAAAGACTATATCATACGGCGGAAATGGTAAATGAATACCTATCGACTCCCCCTTGGGGTAAGAGCCTGCTCTGAGCGAGCCTGATGCGAGTCGAACGGGGGGACACAGGGGGGATACTCCCTAAAAGTCAATGTCACTTGACAAAATCGTAAAAATCGTGTATCTTGCGGCCATTGCTGAATGGCTTAACTGCCTGCGGCAGGCACTTTTTTCAACCCAAATCCGTCTTAATGGCGGAAGGAGAATGAAATGACGAAGGATGAAATGATCGCGATGCTCAAGCGTAGTGTCGAAGAGTGGAACGCCTGGTGTGTACAGAACCCGGGCGTGAACATCGACCTTTCAGGGGTGGATCTCCAGGGAGTGGACCTCTGCGACGCAGATCTCGAGCACGCAGATCTCGAGGGAACGGATCTCTCGGGTGCGCTTCTCGGGGGAACGAATCTCGAGGAATCTAATCTCGCGTACGCGACTCTCAAGAGGGCGCTTCTCAGGGGAACATGCCTTGAGCATGCGAATCTCATCCAGGTTGATCTCACTGAGGCTAATCTTGATGGAGCAAATCTCAGAGGAGCTGATCTCGAAGATGCGAATCTCACAGGCGTCACCCTTCGAGATGTCATGGGCCTGGCGTCCGCGAACTTCGACGGCGCCACCCTCGAACCGGCAGCGCAAGCGGTCATCCTCGCCGCCAAGCGGGAGTCGTTCCGCACTCCGAAACCCAACAACTAACCACCCACGCAGCACCTACTCGCGTGGGTGTTTGCTTTTTAAGACCCCAAACGCGACAAATCGACGGCGGTAATGAGAAGCAAAAGCCCGATCAGGATAAAGAATGCAACGTTATGAATCACCGCTTCCACATTCCGCGACATCGGGCGCTTTCGAATCTTTTCAATGGCAAGAAAAACCACGCGTCCCCCATCCAAAGCCGGAATCGGCAAAATATTTAACACTGCGAGGTTAATCGATAAGATCGCCATAAATTCCAACAACGGAATGATGCCCTGTTTCGCCACCTCGCCGCTAATCACTGCAATCCCCACCGGCCCGGCTAGCCCGTCGGCCACCGGCTCGCGCGCGATAAGCCCGCGCACCACATCCGCGAGCGTAAACGCTACGGCCTTTGAGTAGTGCCACACGCTTGACACAGCGGCGGTTGCGGCTTGAAGCGGAGGAAATGAAACCTCACCCACATCCGCGAGCGCCACACCAACCGCTACTTTTTCATATTCCGGAAGATACTCGGCACGCACGCCATACGTTTCTTCAACCCCATCTTTACGGAGCGTGATGGAGAATTCGTCTTCCCGCTGGTCGGCAATAAGCTGCTGCGCCACTTCTGAAGATTCAGGACGCACGCCGTTGATCGAGACAATTTCCGACCCGGGCGGCAAACCAACCTCGGCCGCAGGAGACGTTTCCGCGATCGCGCTCACAACCACGCGCTCATTCTTCACCTCCGCGCCCGCAGGAAGGTCGTGCAAAATTGTATCGCTCCCAATGGTGTACACCGCAAACAACAAAACCGTTGCCAGCACCCAGTTCATGATTACACCGGCTGCAAGAATAACCAGCCTCTGCCACACCGGCTTTTTATTAAATGAATTTGGATCATCCACCCCGTCTGCAACCTCACCCTTTAAACGCACAAAGCCGCCAAGCGGAAGCCAGTTGATGGACCAAATCGTCTTTTCATACGGTCCTCGGTCACGCGAATTCACGCGCTTCCATTTTCCGTTAACCTTTACAAACCCGAACAATCGCGGAGGAAACCCGAAGCCAAACTCTTCGGCATGCACGTTAAAAAACCGCGCGGCAAAATAATGTCCGGCTTCGTGCACAAGAACGAGCACGGACAGGACGAGGAGGAAGATTATGATTGTCATTGTAATTTTCGAATCAAGGACGAAAGCTCTTTAACCCTCTCTTTCGTCTTCTCCGGATCCCGCGTTTCAAGATTTAAACGCAATAACGGCTCGGTGTTGCTGGCACGAACATTGAACCACCAATCGTCTTCAGGCGCGCGGACGTTATGGAACTCCATGCGAACGCCGTCGAGCTCAATCAATTCGCTCGCCGAGTCACGGTACGCTTTTTTGATGGATGCCAGCGCCTCTTGCGTGTCCCGCACGCGGAAATTGACTTCCCCTGAATGTGCGTAGGTCGCCAACCCCTTCCAAATATTCGAAAGCAATGCGTTCTCATGCGCCATTTTCTTCAGAAGGAGCAGCAAAACGAGATCCGTGGACTCCACATTAAAGAGATCGGAAAAGTAATAGTGCATCGAGAGCTCCCCGGCAAAGAGCGCTCCCTCTTCGCGCATCTGTCGCTTGATAAACGAATGACCAACACGGCACATTTTTGGAACGCCGCCCGCAGCTTCCACTGCGTCGGTAACCGACCATGACGAACGAACGTCAAACAAAATCTCTCCGCCCTTCTTTCCGGAAAGCAGTTCTTGCGCCAAAAGGGCGGTCATGATGTCGCCCGGAACAATCTGCCCGCGCTCGTCCACAAAGCCCACGCGGTCTGCATCTCCATCAAACGCCACACCGCAGGCAAAACCTCCGTCCACCACAACGCCTTGCAGATCTTCCAGCGTCTCCGTCTTAATCGGATTTGCCTCGTGGTTCGGAAATGAGCCATCAAGGTCAAAATACATTGGTTGTACCTCAAGCCACGGAAGACGTTGGATCAGCTCCGGAAGCACCACGCCCGCCATTCCGTTTCCCGCATCAATGGCAACGCGCATCTTCGGCATATCCGGCGGAAGCGATGCAAGCTTGATGATGTGCGATACGTATCGTTTGAGCGCGTCCCGATCATCCCGCAATTCCCCGCGCGCTTTTGAAACCGGCTCTGGCGCTTCTTCCGAAAAGAACGCGTCTTTCAATTCTTCCATCCCACTTCCCTGCCCGACCGGCGTTACGTCGCCACGGACAAATTTAAAACCATTGAACTCCGCGGGATTGTGTGAGGCCGTCACCATGATCCCAAGGTCAAAGTCTCCGTTCGCAAGGCCGACCGTCACATTAAACATCGGCGTGGAACAGAGTCCGATCTGCGTCACATGCACGCCGTTTGCCAAAAACGCATCCACGAGCGCCTTCTCCAATTGCACGGACGTCCCGCGCATATCGCGGCCAATACACACGTGCGCCGGGCGGAACGTTTTGACGCACGAGTTCCCAAGCTGACGCGCAAAGGCCTCATCCAGCAATTCCGGACTTTCGCCGCGGATGTCATAGGCTCGAAAAACGGACTCAATGTCATTATTCATACAATTCGTATCACGTAGCCCGCGCCATTCCGTCATTCCGACCGCAGCGGAGGAATCCCTCTTATCTAAAAAGGGATCTCTCGACTTCGCTCGAGATGACGTGCATAAAAACGCTACTCGCAACTGGCTACTCGCTACCTGCCTACCGGCAGGCAGGCCGGCTAAATCCATTGACCCTAAACACGGCTTGCGGTAGGATTTGGATTGTAGAGAGTTTACAATACTCACGCAATTCTATTATGACTATCGGATGGATTTTACTGATCGCTGCAGCCGTGATCGCGCTGTGGGCCATCATGACCTTTAACGGTCTCGTGACACTTAAAAACCGCGTTGAAGAAGCGTGGTCCGACATCGACGTTCAACTGAAACGCCGCTATAACCTGATCCCGAACTTGGTCGAAACCGTCAAGGGGTACGCCAAGCACGAATCCGGAACCTTTGAGAAGGTAACGAAAGCGCGAACAGAAGCCATGAACGCCAAGTCCGTTGCTGACCACGCCGAGGCGGAAAACATGCTTTCGCAGACGCTGAAGAGCCTCTTCGCCGTGGCAGAAGCCTACCCGGAGCTCAAAGCCAACCAAAACTTCCTCTCATTGCAAGGAGAACTTTCGGACACGGAAAACAAGGTGCAGGCCGCGCGCCGCTTCTATAACGGAAACGTCCGCGACTTCAACACAAAGCTTCAGGTGTTCCCGACCAACATGATCGCCGGCATGCTCGGATTCAAAGCACGCGAATTCTTTGAGATCGACAACGCCGCAGAGCGCGCCGTTCCGAACGTCAAATTCTAATCGCCCCACCGCAATCCACGCCTCCTGCGCTTGCGTGAGCGTATCTATTTGATTGCGTAAGTATGCGTGGAAGTCTCGTGAATCCCGGAGACGTTCGCCCGCAATCCGGCGCAGCCGAGTGAGGACGAACGGGCTTCGGGATTCTGGCAATAAGGTGTTGCGGAACAAAAAACATGTACTCACAAATAGACAGCAACCGCAGAAAGACGTGGATCCTGATTACACTCTTCATCGGCATCCTTGCCGCCGCCGGGTGGTTTTTCGGATACATCTACACCGACGCGGGTTCGCTCCCGCTCGTGATCGCACTTACCATCTCGCTCGGTATGACGCTCGTCTCGTGGTACGCGGGTGATAAAGTCGCGCTCTCGCTTCACGGCGCAAAAGAGATCACCGAAAAATCGCAGTTCCCCATGCTCTGGAACATGGTGGAGAATCTCGCAATCACCGCCGGCGTCCCCCGCCCGCGCATCTATGTGGTGCAAGAAACGGCGCTGAACGCCTTTGCCACCGGCCGCGATCCGGAACACGCATCCATTGCCGTCACCACCGGGCTCATCCAACGTCTTGAAAAATCAGAGCTGGAAGGTGTTCTGGCGCACGAACTGTCACACATTAAGAATCTCGACATCCGCGTAATGACGGTTGTGATCGTACTCGTGGGCGCCATCACCATCCTTGGAGACCTTGTACTTCGCATGTCGTTCTTTGGCGGACGCCGCCAGGGGAACCGCGAACAAGGGAATGGCGTTCTTGTTTTGATCGGCCTCGTCTTTTTAATTCTCGCGCCCGTGATCGGAAAATTGATTCAACTCGCTGTATCGCGAAAACGTGAATACCTTGCAGATGCTTCCGGCGCGCTTCTCACACGATATCCTGACGGCCTTGCGAATGCGCTCCTCAAGATCAAGCAATACAGCACCCCCATGCGCAAAACGTCCACGGCCACGAACCATTTATGGATTTCTGAGCCAAAAATGCAGGCGGTCGGCAAGGGAATCAGCCAACTTTTTTCCACGCACCCGCCCATCGACGACCGAATCGCCAAATTACGGGGAATGGGCAATAATGAACGAAACGAAGCCCAATGACGATGTTCAGCCCCGATCTTCTCAATCGATTCACCACCCACCTCAAAGAAGCGCTTCAAAAAGCGCTTAGTTTTGCCATTTCCAACGGTCGCGACCAGATGCAATCCGGCGATTTGGTGGTGGGACTTTTAAATGAAAAAGGGTCGATTGCATCCGAACTGCTCTCAAAGGCCGGATTCTCCAACGAAGAGGCATCCGCGGCATTCGGCGGCGACCCGTCTCCGCCACGCGAACTCATCACCCCCGATCTCTCCGACTCCGTAAAACGTATTTTAGAAAAATGCATCCTCACGGCACACGTGCACGAACATAAATACATCGGTACGGAGCACCTTCTGTTTGCGCTCTTGGAATGCAAAGAGCCGAACATCGTGGAGTTTTTTAAGACCCGCAATGACGCCTCGGAGCTGATGAAGCGCCAGGTGGAGCAAGTTCTTCAATCAACGTCCCGATTTCCGGAGCTCAACACCTCACCCACCGACGTACCGGAAGAAGATCCAAACCCCCTTACTCCGCGCCCGCAGCCGGGTCGAAGCCAACGCGTTTCCGCACTCGAGGCGTTTGCGCGCGAACTCACCACAAGCGACGTTGCCGCAACACTGGATCCGGTCATCGGCCGTGAACCGGAATTGGAACGCATCATCGAGATTCTCTGCCGGCGTACAAAAAACAATCCCGTTCTTCTTGGAGATCCGGGTGTTGGAAAAACCGCGATCGTGGAAGGACTCGCCTCACGCATTGCAAAAGGCGAAGTTCCGGACGCGCTTTACGGCAAACGAATCCTCTCGCTCGACCTCGCGCTCACGGTTGCCGGAACAATGTACCGCGGTGAGTTTGAGGCGCGGCTCAAACAGATTGTGGAAGAAGCGCGGCATGATCCGAGCGTGATCCTGTTTATCGACGAAATCCACACGATCGTGGGCGCAGGCTCAACCACGGGATCGCTAGATGCTGCCAACATGCTCAAGCCCGCGTTGGCGCGTGGAGAAATCCGCTGTATCGGTGCAACCACCTGGGCTGAATTTAAAAAGCACATCGAAGCCGATGCCGCCCTGGAACGACGATTCCAGCCCGTTACTGTGCATGAACCAACGCCGGGTGCGGCATACGAGATGCTTTGCGGTATTGAAAATCGTTACGCCTCACACCACAACGTGAAATACGCGCCCGAAGCGCTTCGCGCCGCAATTGAGCTCGCCGAACGCTTTATTACCGACCGACTCTTTCCGGATAAGGCAATCGACCTCATCGATGAAGCGGCCGCATTTGTGGTATCACGCCGGCAGTCACGCGAAACCATGGAACGATTGATGGCGCTCGATCTGGCCATCACCGCATCGGAAAATACGAAGCAAACAGCGGTCGAAGAAAACCGCTTGCATGACGCCACTAAAGCATCACACGACTTGGAACGGCTATTGAAGGAACGCGGCACGCTCACAGAGATGATGCAGAACGAAAAACAAAAAAACGTCCCGATTGTTACGGCCAACGACATTGCCCGCGTTGTTGCTCGTATGTCGGGCGTACCAATTTCCACCATTCTTGCAACCGAACGAGAGCGACTTGCAACGCTCAAATCCGAACTGACAACGCACATCATTGGCCAAGACCACGTCGTTGATGCGGTGTGCGATGTGGTGCAACGCGCACGAATGGGACTTGGGGATACGCATCGACCCAAGGCCGCCATGCTGTTTGTGGGACCCTCCGGAACCGGAAAGACACAACTTGCCCGCACACTCGCCCTCTCCCTCTTCCAACGCGAAGATGCGCTCATCAAAATCGACATGACGGAATTTTCAGAGGGCCATACAGTGTCAAAACTCGTTGGCTCCCCTGCCGGATATGTTGGATACCGCGAAGGCACCAAACTTACCGACGCCGTACGTAAACGTCCGCATAGCGTTGTGCTGTTTGATGAATTTGAAAAAGCCCACGCCGACGTACAAAATATTCTTCTCCAAATTTTGGAAGACGGACACATTACAGACAGCACCGGCCGTAATATCTCTTTCCGACAAAGCTACATCATTCTCACGTCAAACCTTGGTTCAGAAAAATTGAACCAAAAGGGAATCGGATTTGGTGACGAGGACGCGCGCTTTGCAGACACCGTCCATCAAGAACTCCGAGCACAATTCCGTCCGGAACTCTTGAACCGCCTGGACCGCGTTGCAGTATTTGAGCCACTGGCGCGAGAACACCTGCGCAAAATTTTGGAACGCGAGCTTCAAACTATTTTGAAACGTGTAGAACGAACGCAGCGTGTGAATTGCTCGGCAAGCGATCAGATTCTGGATTGGCTCATCAAACAACCGCTTCCGCCGGAGGAAGGCGCGCGAGCCATTCGTCGTCTATTGGAACGAGAAATAACGGCTCGGATCAGCAAAACACTTACTGAAAAACCAAAAAAACGAAAAATCCGATTTGAAATTGGCGCCGATCAGCTAAAAACCCGTTAGTATGCCCCCAGAAGGAGGAAGTCTGCCCCGACAACAGAGCCCACGACGACTAGGGGCTTTTCGTGGTGCAAATCCCCCACCCGCGGGCTTTGATAACGACGCGTACGAGATTTCACGCGCAAGCCAGTTGGAGACTGCCCGCCGAAATGATGCACGAAGCGCGGCTCTTCGAGGGGAACGTCGCCTTGGCGACACCGGTCCGTCAAAAGAAAACCGATCGCCACTTGAACTTCCGAAAAAATCCTACACATCTCGCCGCCGCGACAATGTTCCTTCGCGCATTGCCGAAATTGAGCGACAAAAAGCCGAGCAGCAAAAGATGCGCGAAACCGCCGAGGAATTTGTGGGTCAGCCCATCGTAGGCGGTGGAGTGCAATCGCGAGAGTACCAAACTCCCGAGACGGAAGCAGAAGGGCGACGTCGGCAGCGCAGACGAAGGGAAGAGCGCGAAGAGATCGCAGAACAAGATCAGGCCGTTCGATTTGCGGATGATCAGGCACGCGCCGTTGCAGAAGAAGAACGCCGAAACCAGCTCCTCTCCGAGGAACAGCGTGTTGCGATTTCCGCCGCGCTCTCGCAAAAAGTCTCTCTCAAAATGAAGTTCCGCATGATGGAGGCGGGTCTTGCTTCCGGGCTGGTCACTATCCCGGTCTTGATCCTGTTCATGAATCTCCAAGTGATCAACACCTTCACTTTTAAAAACAAATCTCTTCCTCCCGCAGACCTCAAAGACGTTTTGATAACCGGAATTGTTGATCTTGGCTGCATCACGGCCACCATTTTCTTCATGCTCCCCATCATCCTCCCGATTATCGTTGTGGTCATGATTCTTACATAAATCTCCACACCCCCAAACGAGGTCGGAGAGCTGCTTCGCGGCAAGTGAGAGGGATATGTCTGAGGAACGTCGTGCTATACTATCCATATGACACCTCGAGTGAAAAAGATCCTTTTTGCCGTGGGGTTTATTGTTATTTCGATCGGGATTGGGATCGGTCTTTGGTATCTCTTTTTCCGCACATTCACCCAACCTGAACCAACCCCGGAAACCGGCGACACGCTGACCGGACAACTCCCCGGCGCCGGAACGGGCGCGCCATTCCTGCAAGGCGGAGGTGAAGAGCCGGGAACACTCACGCCTTCACCCGGCACCGGAGCCGGCGGTGCAGGAGCCGAAGGTTCATCCGGAGTCATCCTCCTGCAAGATCGCGTCACGCAATCCGTTGTCCCGTCTTCCGATGGAGGCGCGCGCTTTTACAGCCCGGAGGATGGACGTTTTTACCACTTAAATGCAAACGGTGACATTGAGCGGCTGGGAGACAAACAATTTTTTAATGTTGAAAACGTAAGTTGGGCCGAGCAATCCGATAAAGCCATTTTGGAATTCCCGGACGGTCGTAACGTGCTCTACGACTTTGATACGCGCCGACAAACCACGCTCCCGCAACACTGGGAAGATTTTTCGTTCTCGCCGGATGATGAGCAGGTCGTTTCAAAAAGTGTTGGACTCGATGAACGGAGCCGCTTCCTCATTCTCACAAGTCCGGACGGAAGCGAAGCTCGTGCCATTGAGCCGCTTGGAAGCAATGAAGATCTCGTTATCCCCTCATGGTCACCCAACAATCAAGTTGTTGCGTTCGCACTTACCGGATCCCCCCAGCCCGACGGAGCGCAGCAGGTTCTCCTGGTAGGAGAGAACGGCGAGAATTTTAAGTCCATCATTGCGCCGGGACGTGGCTTTTTACCGAGCTGGTCCCCTGCCGGAAAGCAGGTGCTATTCAGTGTGTACCACGAGCGAACCGAGCTGAAGCCGGAAATCTGGATTGCCGGGGGCGAGGGGAATTCGATCGGAGAAAACCGACGAAGTCTCAAGCTCAACACATGGGCCGATAAATGTGCGTGGCAAAATGAAACGGCAATCATCTGCGGCGTTCCCCAATCTCTGGACTTTGGCGCCGGCCTTGCCCCGCAGAACTTCCGCAGTACACCGGATGATGTGTACCGCATCGACCTCACGAGCGGCGTCGCCTCAAAGATCAGCACGCCCGACCAGAACTACCCGATCCGTCAGCCCGTGCTTTCTCCGGATGGACGAACTCTTTACTTTACCCACGCCGTGAACGGACGGCTCTACCAATATGATCTCGCGCCGTAACCTCGCTCTCGGTATTGTCGTTGCGCTATTTATTGCCACGACCACGATCGCGATTGTCCGCGCCGTGCATTTTAATGACACACATTATGCCGCCGGGCGTGTGCCAACGGAGGTGGTGAACGAACTCATTCCAAAAGAGGTACCGGTCTCCTCGCTCACGCCGCCGGCTATCCGGCTCTTTGATCCTCTCCGCTACGGAGCGGCCACCTCCGTCATTTCGGTGATTGAGTACGGAGATTATGAATGCGAATTCTGCAAAGCCGAAAACGACGTTATCACCAAACTCCTCCCCAGCTACCGCGGCAACGTACGGTTCGTATTCCGCGACCTCCCTCTGGATTCGATTCACCCACGTGCCATGACGGCTGCGATTTTTGCACGCTGTGCAAATCAACAGGGTCAGTATTGGCCGGCACATGACGCATTGATGCGGAGCGAGAATCTACGAGAAAGTACCCTGCGGGATATTATGAATGCACTGAATCTGGACGCGTCACTCATGAACGCCTGCCGTGACAACCCCGAGGTGCAAGCCGCTATCGAGCAAGACGTCCGTGAAGCGCGCGCAGACGGCATTCAAAGTGTGCCCCTCATCTTTGTCGGAACTACCGCGTACGACCATTACATGACTGCTGAGGAGCTCAAGGAGGCGATTGATACTGCGATTTCATCGCTATGATCCGGGTCATCCTCACCCTTATTACCTTTGGTGCGGCAACGCTTGCCCCGCTTTCGGTATCCGCAACAACCTGCTGTAAATGCATTGAAGCCGAGGCTCCAAGTGATGACATTTGCATCAATTTCAACGAAGCCGCTCCCGGCACGGTCGATTGTGGTGCTCTGGTCTTAGAGAGCTCCAATGCTCACGTCCGCAACTTGGAATGCGACACCCCCTTATTTGAAAGCCAATGCAAGCCGGTCATCGACGGAGGTGTATGCGTCAGCGGCCCAACGCTTGAGGGGGCATTTGTCTCAAAATATACTCGAACACCGGAAGGTGAAAAATCTGAACCCGCGCCAACACTTGGCGTGGACATCCCAAATCTCGATCTCGGCGAAGCACAGCCCCTTGGCGGAGGCGTGATCCGTATCCCCTGGCTCGCGCGGTACATTTCCGGCGTATATCGCTATCTCACAGTCATCGGCGTTGTTGCGGCGGCGGTCATGATTGTCTATGGGGGATTTCGTTGGATCGTTGGTGGCACCGTGGGAGGAATTCAACGCGGAAAAACCATTGTCTTTGATGCGTTAATCGGCCTTGTCATCATCCTGGGTGCATACACGATTTTAAGCGTTGTGAGCCTCGGAACCGTCACATTCCGCGACCCGGAGCTCCAAATCGTGCATCGACGAGACGCTTTTGAAGACCCTGTGCTGGAACGGCAACGTGTAGAGGCTTCGGCAACGATTAAGGCATCGCGGTCACAATCCAACCTTGTGCCGGTGATTTATGAACAAACACTTCCTCTGGGAGATGTTCAACAGACGATCATTGCCCCAGACGAACCTCAAGATACAAAAACAGCGGGCGACGTCGGAGATATCGCAAAAGATACACAGGGAAATCTTATCGCCCAAGGCCTCTGTCCGATCGATATGGTGCCCATCCTCCAAAGCAAAACCTACACATCAAAAATAAAAAAAGTCGATTCATTTTGCATGGACATATTTGAAGCGCCGAATCAACAGGGAGAAAAACCTCTCCTGGGTGCAAACGAATGGGAAGCGGAATGGTACTGCAACGAAAGAGGAAAGCGACTTTGCACCACCTCCGAATGGGTGCGAGCCTGCACCGGCCCTAACGCTGAAAATACATACGGTTATGGTCCGGAATTTATTGAAGGTGAGAATGTAACCGCGGGAAACCCGCCGGATCATCCACAATGGTATCTCACAAAAAAGACGGGAAACCCTCCCGCCCCGTGCAACTATGACAGTGTCCCCAACAGCTTTATCACGCCCAATTTTACACCGCTTGGAAACTTCGCCGTTTTCCACACCAGCCCGGACCCAGGACAAAGTATTTTAAATCCGGACAACCCAAACTTTGATGATCCCACGTACAAAAAACGATACGACGCGATGATTGCAGAGATCGAGCGCTTGCGATTGGACGAACCAAGCGGATCACGACCGTGCGTAACTGCGGAGGGAGTTTACGACATGTCCGGCAACGTCGCGGAAATGACCGTACGTGACACGGTCGCGAATCTGACCACGGAACAGCGCGTCGCGATGGGAGCTGTAACCGGCAACGGAAAGCCTTACAACTGGATGGGATTTTATTGGGCGCCGATTGCGCACATGGCAACATCACAGGCAAAACCAACTTGTCAGTTTGGCGCGAGTACCGTTGGCGGAGGCGTTGGCTCTGTCCACCCCGCAGGCCAACACCGCGACTACGCTAACGGCTTCCGATGCTGCCTTAACCTCGACCCGTAAATTACTGGGTCACGGAAATAGGACGAGCAATTTGCGTGATCGGCAACCAATTTCCGCATTTCGAACTCAAGCACCGCGTTCGCGCCACAGGATCCTTTCCTACGCCCGGACCTTCGATCACTTGAGCAACATTTCTTTCCGCATCGGCCCAACCCATAAAAATAATCGAGTGAGCATTCCCGCAGCTTGTATTACCTGTGTATTGGGTAAAGTAATCACCCGGCCGAAGCTCACGAACAAAAGAGTCGGGATAATCTTCCACACCCGCGACGATCGCGCGCGCCTGAGAAAGCGCTGTTGTGGAATCCGTAACGCACGAGGTATTTGGACATTCTGCAGATGGCGTTTTTACACATCGTAAATTCAGCAACTGCTTCAATATCGTTCCCGGCAGGCTTTTTATGCCCTCAATGTTCTTTTTGCGTGTACCTGTTGAAATTGTCGTAGCGATGCAGGCACCTTCCGTAAGGCAGGAGGGCTCAATAGCACCGGACAACGCATATAATGCTCCAACGGTGCTTGCACAAGAGCCCAGCTGAATTTTGCATTTTATAGCAGCGTCACCGGCCTGAACAACACGCTCTTCAAAACTTTTTCCCGTGATAAGCGGCTGGACTTCGCGAAAAAACTCTTGAACAAGTGGATTTTTTCGAAGTGGTAAAAACGATTGATCAGGTTCTTCAAGCGAAAGCGGGCAGCCATCAAATACAGATGTCTGAATATCCGCGACCTCACCACCGTTATTGGACGGTAGCGCTGACTGAACTACGTTCTTCGGGGCACCATAGGTGAATGGCTCACCCCCGGTTTCAACATCCGTCGCCAATTGAACGGACGTAATGAAATCAACGTACGAAGGCTCAATCACCTTCACCGTAATCCCAGATGGAGAAAGCAAGTCTTGATTCACAACACTCAAAATCGTGTAAATCCCTAGAATCAACACCAACCCAATGATTGCGTCTCGAATAAGGCTCTTTCCACGTGCAACGTCTCCGACGGTACCGCCCACGATGTAGCGAAAGCCGCCGTACAAAATCATGATGCCAGCGGCAACAACGGAAATGCCGATAACGTACCGATAAATTGACGCGATATAGGAAGAAAGAAACGGAATTGTGGCATACCCCTCACGAACCACAACCGGCTCATTACGAAAATCCAACCCTGGGATTGAAACGTTGAGATCCGGCGCCTGGATCTCGATATTTTGTGCGTAGAGTGGCGCGGTAGAAAAAGCGATCGCAAAAACGGCGACACAAAACACAAACGCCGTGCGGATCCGCATGCATCTATTTTATCATCTTCACATCCAACCGACGACGTGGCAGAGTTTAGAAACAAAAAAGTAGACGACACTACCGTCCTACGATCCTACTTTCCTACTCGCCTAACGTATGCCCACCGTTTCTCTCGTCTACACCTGCGCCAAATGCGACACACAGTTTCCTAAGTGGACAGGGCGGTGTAATGCCTGCGGCGAATGGGGAAGCGTTAAAAAAGAACCAGACCGCATCGGCGGCGATCCAAAGGAGGACATGCCCCGCGCTTCTTCAAAAACAACCACGTCGTTTGCCGAGGAGTCGCATGCCACAAAGGCAAAAATCGAACCGACGTGCTTTGCGGTTTTTGATGATCTTTTAGGCGGAGGCGTGGTATCCGGCGCGTCGCTCCTCATTGCCGGCGAACCCGGAATTGGAAAATCCACACTCCTTGCCCACGTTGGCATCTCGGCAGCCGAATCAAGTCACCCCGTCCTTTACATCACGGGAGAAGAGTCTCCCGCACAAGTGCGCAGACGCTTATCCCGCGTTTCCAAACAGATTCCGGAGTCCTTTCACTTCTTGGACTGCATTGATACTGACACAGTCTGCGCCACCATCGAAGAAACGAAGCCATTTCTCGTCATCGTCGACTCCATCCAATCCATGCAAGTGCGTGACGTGGGAAGCATGAGCGGATCCATCCAGCAGGTAAAGGCCTCGGCCGCACGGCTTACGGAAAGCGCGCGCAAAAGCGGGACGTGCGTACTTTTTGTGGGACAAATCACAAAAAGCGGCGACATTGCCGGACCCCGTGTGTTGGAGCACCTCGTGGATACCGTTCTCTTCTTTGAAGGTGACCGGAACCATCACTATCGCCTGCTTCGTATTTTGAAACACCGCTTTGGCCCCACCGATGAGAGCACTGTGCTCAACATGACGGAAAACGGACTCGAACCGGTAGATGACATCTCCAGCGAGCTCCTAAAGGATCGTGCAAAAGGGACAGCCGGATCCACGGTCACCTGCATCATCGACGGACACCGCCCCATGCTGATCGAAATTCAGGCGCTCGTATCCCCCGCCGGATACGCCACGCCTGTGCGCCGAACGACCGGTATCGATACCTCCCGACTCGGAATCATCCTCGCGGTTCTGGCCAAACGCGCCGGAGTTCGTGCTGTCGACAAAGACGTATACGCCAATGCTGCGGGAGGAATCCAGGCAAAATCACCCAGTGTCGACCTTGCCCTTGCCGTGGCCGTGGCAAGCGCGCTGAAAGACAAACCGCTCGATCCGCGCCTCGCCATGTTTGGAGAAGTTGGACTCACCGGCGAGCTCCGCCCCGTCCGTCTCCCCGACCTTCGATTAAAAGAAATAAAACGCCTTGGCTTTACACAAGCGCTCCTCCCGCGCGGACAAAAAGTGACCGCACCAAAAGGGATGACGCTCATCCAAGCCGGCGAACTCCGTGAAGCGCTCCAGATGCTTCATTTAATATGACGTGGAACGTAGAACTTTAAACTTGAATCGTTGTCATGAAGTATGACGAACAGTTTCCAAGAAGATCTACAAAATCGAATTGATTCATTTGTTCACAATGTGTACAGAATCACAAAAGAATTCCCGAGAGAGGAAATCTACGGGGTAACTTCGCAACTACGTCGATCTGCTTTGTCCGTGGCACTAAATTGTATCGAAGGATATGCCCGTAACAACAGAAAAGAATACTGTCACTTCTTACGCATATCATACGCTTCTCTAAAGGAGGCTGAGTACTTGATTATATTCAGTGCACGAGAAGGCTACTGCTCTGAAAAAGAATCCATTTCGTTATCAGAGAAAAGTCATCAGATTGGAGGAATGCTGTGGGGTGTTATCCGAAAAATAAACGATCAAAAATAAACACAATCCACGATCTACGTTCTACGATCCGTGCGTTACTCTCGATGCGCGCTTTTGCGCATGACGGCCACCTCTTTTTGTAACTCCGGAGCGCCTGCAAGATCCGGATCCGCGTCTAAGGCTTCGGCGGCAAGATCCCGCGCGCGCTTCATGAGCCCAACGTCCGTGGGCTGTGCGGCATGGAAAATCGCCTTCCCGCTTTGCTGTGTGCCCAAAAGGTTACCCGAGCCGCGATGCTTCAAATCTTCTTCCGCAATTACAAATCCGTCGTTCGTCTTTGCAAGAATGGAAATGCGCGATGAATCGGTCACACCGGGAGACAATGCAAGATAACATGTAGATGGATACCGCGACCGCCCCACGCGCCCACGCAGTTGGTGAAGCTGTGCGAGCCCAAAGCGTTCCGCACCCTCAATCAACATCACCGTGGCGTTCGGCACGTCCACGCCCACTTCCACCACCGTCGTCGCAACTAATATTGAAATGTCACCCGATGCAAATGATTGCATCACGCGATCGCGTTCTTCCGCACCCATTTTTCCGTGCACGCTTGCCATCGGAATCCCTTGAAACACCGTGGATCTCAAACGTCGTAACTCGGTTTCCACACTTCGCGCACCAAGCTTGTCTGAAGGATCGATAAGCGGGCAGACGATAAATGCACCGCGGCCGTTGGCAATCTCTTCGCGGATTTTTGCATACGCGGCGTTTCGATCCGCATCCGTCTCCAAAATCGCGGTGGCGATCGGCTGACGCCCTTTCGGTTTTTGCTTTAAGACGGAAACATCCAAGTCTCCCAAAAGCGTCAACGCGAGTGACCGTGGAATCGGCGTCGCCGTCATGGAAAGCAGGTGAGGAACCAATCCGTCGCTTCGGGAGGAGACGATAAGCGCTTCACGCTGGTCCACGCCAAACCGGTGCTGTTCATCTACAACGGCAAGCGCGAGGTCAGGCGGGGATTGGCCGCGCTCAATCAACGCGTGCGTCCCCACAAGAACGACACGGCCTTTTTGGATGCGCTCTTTTGCCTCTGCCGCCGTTAAATCACTCGTTTTGCCACCTTCGATGATCCAACGCGTACCCGATGTTAAAAGAAGTACCGGAATACCATGCGGCGCCAGCCACCGCTCGAACGTTGCAGCGTGCTGCTTTGCGAGTAGATCCGTCGGCGCCATAAATGCCGCAGATGCGCCTGCACGAAAGACGAGCGCCGAAAGCATCATGCCCACCGCGGTCTTCCCCGCTCCCACATCCCCTTGCAGAAGACGCCGCATCGGCCTGGGGTGTGTCATGTCCTGCACCGCCGCCCAAATCGCCTTTTTTTGATCCTCGGTCAGCTGAAACGGCAGCTCGGCAACGAACGCTTTTGCAAACGCCTCGTCAAACGGAACTGCGGGCGCGCCTGCCGTATCCGCCTCTTTCCGTGCCATATGGAGCGCAAGTTGGTACAGAAACAGCTCGTGAAAGGCAAAACGCTTCCGCCCTTCCTCGGCTTCTTCTTCGGAATTCGGACGGTGCACGGCAAATACTGCAGGCTTTATATCCATCACGCTCGCCTTTTTTCGAATCTCGTCTGGAAGCGTGTCTGTAAGATCTCCCAAATCATCCACCGCCGCTTTCATAATTTTTCGGAGCGTCTTTTGCGTCACCCCGGTCGTGAGCGGATACACCGGCGCGATGTGCCCGGCCGTGACCGCATCCCCGCCTCCCTCCGGAACAGGTTCCCAAAGAGGGTTCATCATGCCCCGGCCAAACCGCGGACGCTCCTGAAGAACGCCGGAGAGATAAATTTCATCTCCCGGCTTGAGCGTTTTCAAAAGCCACGGCTGGTTAAACCACGTCACCTTAAGTGAACCGGAATCATCGGTCACACGGCCCTGGATCATCGTAAACCCACGCCGACGCACCGGAACGCGACGGAGCTCCGCCACATGCACGCGAATCGTGGCCGGATCGTTCAACGGCAGTTCGGCAATGGTGGCCAGCTTCGAGAAATCATCGTAGCGACGCGGAAGAATACGGAGCAGATCGCCCACCGTTTCCACCTCCAACGTCTTCAACACCTTTCGCGCGTGTGACGAAAGGCCGTGGATAAAGCTTACCGGGTCATTCCATTGAACCATGCTCGGATCGTACAAATTGAGGGCTTATGAGGCAACTGCGATATACTACCCGCATGATCCGGAACCGCATAAACGCCGTGGGTATTCTCGGGATGCTCGTCTTTTCGATGAGTATGGCTGTGGCTCCGATTGCTGCACAGGCTGCATGCTGTAAGTGCTATTCATCCTCTGATGTAAAGCTCAACATCTGCATTGAACAGCCCGCTGTGGGCACATGCGAAAATCTCCCGCAAAAATCCACAAATCCGGAGGTTAAAGCCCTAACATGCGAAACCGAACAAAACGACAGTAACTGCAAAGTCGTACCCGAAGGCGGGATCTGCTTTCAAAAACCCGTGTCCGAAGAGCTGTACGCGCCGGTAAAAGCCAAAGCCACAACCACCGTCAAAGAGGCGGGAATTGATCTCAACGTGGATATTCCCGGACTTGAGCTTGCACAAACCGTGGAACAGCGGGAGGGATACGTCTCCATTCCCTGGCTCGCGCAGTACGTCTCCGGCGTCCAGAGATACTTGATTGGAATCTCTGCCGTAGCCGCGGCGATTATGATGGTGTACGGAGGATTTCGGTATCTCGTGGGCGGAACAACCGGTGACGTGCAAAAAGGAAAAGCCGTTATCCGCGACGCCCTCATCGGACTCGTGCTCATGCTCGGTGCCTACACCATCCTGAGTGTCGTAAACCCAAAGCTCGTTCAGCTGGACGCGATTCAAGTCACCGTGGTTGAGCGAGAGGTGCACACCATTCCTGAAGGGACATATCAAGCGCTCCACGAAGTCGCGCGCGTAAGTGGATATGAGCCAGACCCGGAAATTGCAGAGCGGCTTAAAAAAATTGAAGGCGGCACCATTCCCGCGACGCGACATTATCCGGAAAATCCATTTGATAGCCGCATGGTGTTTGAGCCAGAAGCCATGGCCGAGATTGTGGATCTTATCACCGAAAAAGTCGGGCTTTCCGACCGGTGCATTGCGCACGCCATCATCGCGATCGAGTCCGGCGGTCGGCAAAATGCCATTGGTCACGATGAGGATGCGGCTCTTGTGCAGGTGCAGGCGAGGCTCAACTTCCTCCGAAGCGGGAAAAAGAAATCCGGCGCCACTTTTTCGCCGCCGTCTGACCTGCCGGACAACTGCACGGCAGAAGTAAAGAAACAGTGTGAACGAGCCGTAAAAGCAACTCGTTCGATTCGAAACGATGACACGATCACCGCCGAACCTCCGGAGTTTGGTTTGGATTGGCGCTTCTCGCACGGACTTGGCCTGACACAGCTCACCGTCTTCTCACCTGGCACAGCCGGATTCTGCAAAGATGCGAGTGGTGCATATGGATTAAAAGCATTCGACACGTGCTGGTCGGTCGCCGCGCTCCTCACGCTCGAGGGGCAAGTGGAACTCACGATCCAGGGACTTAAAAACATCAAAGAACGAGGCGCAACAACGCCGTGTAACTTCTTCAATGGATGGGCGGGATCCTCACCAAAAAATGGCGGGTGTTACGGGCTTGTGGCGCGGAAGATGAAGGCCTATCAACAATGCACCCTCCAAGCGGCGCAGCAGAAGTAAATCTATGCAATCCAAAGCCAAAACTGTAAGTGAATATCTCAAAAACCTTCCGGAAGACCGTCGGAAGATCGTCTCTGCTGTACGGAAAGAGATAAAAAAGAACCTTCCTGCCGGTTTTAAGGAGACCATGCAGTACGGCATGATCGGATACTCCATCCCCCTTTCCAAATTCCCGAACACGTACAACGGACAGCCGCTTGCCGTTGCTGCCCTTGCTTCAAAAAAGAGCTACGTGTCGCTTCATTTGATGGCGATCTATGGGAATCCAAAATTACTCTCGTGGTTTCAAGGTGAATGGAAAAAGAGTGGGAAAAAACTGAACATGGGGAAAGCGTGTATTCATTTCACGAAATTAGACGATGTGCCGCTTGAGGTGATCGGGAAAGCTATTTCAAAAGTCTCCGTGGCCGACATGATCGCCATACATGAAACATGGCATGGAACGGCTCGAAAGAAACAAAAGGATTGAAAAAAATGCCTCGATTTGCTATCGTTTGACGGCTTCAGCATCCAATACGGAGAGGTACCCAAGAGGCTGAAGGGGACGGATTGCTAATCCGTTAGGTCGGTTACACCGGCGCGAGGGTTCGAATCCCTCCCTCTCCGCCATGTGAAACATCCTGCTTTTTAGCGGGATGCTTTTGCACTATGGAAGAGTTCGAAAAATGGATGGTAAATAAAAATATTTCCATATAGACACCGAAATCAGTTATACTTACTGAAAGTCTGTTTTCTAAAGTAGAATTTTATCTCTTAAGAGAATGTCTGTTGCGAAACGAAAAAATCCAGCACTCTGGGAGACATCCAAGAAAAAAGCTCTAAGAAAGATGGGTGGAAAATTTTCGGCCCGCGCAATGCAATACGCAGTGAAGCTCTACAAGAGCGCTGGAGGCAAATATATCGGTCCGAAGCGTGCGGATAATGATCTCAAAAAGTGGACAAAAGAAGACTGGGGGTACGTAGGCAAAAGGAAACTTAGTCGCTATTTGCCAAAAAAAGCACGAGAGCATCTAACTCGTGGTGAAAAAGCTGCAACGAGTCGAGCGAAAAACAGTGGGACAAAAGCTGGAAAGCAATGGGTAAAGCAACCCAAGGCAATAGCCAGAAAAACGAAAAAGTATCGGGAGTAATTTTTAGCGCCATGAAGAGCTACATGTACATTTTTATCACAATTACAGCCCTTCTTTTGATATGGTCTTTGGCTAGTTTTTTCTTTAATTCCGTCGCTTCGCCTCAATACTCTGTACTTGAAAAAAAGAAAGGGTATGAAATTCGCATGTATGAACCGTACATTACCGCCCAAGTAGAAGTAAACGCTTCGCGAAATAGCGCACTTAATCAAGGTTTTAGCATTCTTGCTGACTATATTTTTGGCAACAACACCAAAAGGACAGACATTGCCATGACCGCCCCCGTGACTGAAGGCGAAACTGAATTCGAAAAAATGGCCATGACCGCCCCCGTGACTGAAAGTGGCAATGAGCAAACACGAATCATCTCTTTTGTCATGCCCCTTGAATACACACTTGAGACGCTCCCGAAACCGAATAACCCTGAAGTAAAAATCGTTCCGCAAGAGGCACGGAAAGTGGCCGTACTGAGATTTTCCTGGTTTAGGAATAGCGAACGCATTGCAAGAAAAAAACAGGAGCTCCTCATGCTCCTAGAAAGAGACTCGATAGAGCCAACGGGGGTGCCTGAGTATGCTGGTTACAATGCCCCACTTACCGCCCCCTGGCTTAACAGGAATGAGATTATAGTGGAGATTGAATAGGAAAACTATGACATTCGAACTCTCAATCAACTGGCTCGATGCTATCGGGCTGTTCACATTCATCTCTGGATTTATTATTGGCTTGGGCGCTGTAACTGTTGTGGATATTCATGGGTTTTTAGGAAGAAAAACGCCGTACTGGACAGAGGCCACAACACGAACACATAAAGTCACCAAGCCAATGATCTGGGCGGGCATTGCACTCACCGTTATTGGTGGGTTGATTTTTTATCGCAACGAGGAATTGGCAGGCATCCCACTTGTCCATACAATAATAGCCCTTGCCCTTATTCTTAATGGCTATTTCCTCACATTTAGAGTGAGTCCATTTCTTCTAAAGCGAGAGCGGGAAGGTAAGAGCAAAGAACTACTCCCGAAATCGTGGCAAAATAAAATCATCGTCAGTCTTCTTTTTTCAGATATTGGATGGTGGGGTGGATTATTCTTGTTTGTGCTCTACATCTCAAACCGACTTCGCTAATAAAAAAAATATGAACATTCTCCCCGCCTTCGTTTCCATCTTAATCGCCCAAGCCGCCGGCATCATCGGCTCGTTCTTTACCGCCAACAGCGTACAAACGTGGTACCTCGCCATTGCAAGGCCAACGTGGAACCCGCCCTCGTGGGTGTTTGGCCCCGTCTGGATTACGCTCTACACCCTCATGGGTATTGCTGCGTACCTCATCTGGAAAAAACGAAAATCCAAAGAGGCACGCAAAGCCCTCACGGTGTACGGCGTGCAACTTGGCCTGAACTCGCTCTGGTCTATCCTCTTTTTCGGACTGCAAAATCCCGAAGCCGCATTTGCCGAGATCCTCATTCTCCTCGGCATGATCGTGGCAACCGTCGTCCTCTTTTGGCGAATCGACAAACGCGCCGGCATCCTTTTGCTTCCGTATCTTGCGTGGGTCTCGTTCGCGAGCTATTTGAACTTCACGATTTGGCAACTGAACGCGTAACATGGAACTTCTCATCACCACACTCGGCCTTGCCGTTGGCCTCAATCTTCTCATCTTCATCCCCGCCTATCTCCTAAAAACAGATAAACTGACGGACATCACATACGCACTGTCGTTTGTAATCATTGCCGTATGGAGCGCGTTTCACAACGGAGTCACAACCTCGGAAATACTGCTCATTGGGATGATTTTGCTGTGGGCACTCCGGCTTGGCGGGTACCTCCTCATCCGCATCCGAAAAATGGGAAAGGACAAGCGCTTCGACGCTATGCGCGAAAAACCACTTCGCTTTGCCGGTTTTTGGCTCCTGCAAGGCGTCAGCGTATGGACCGTCCTACTGCCGAGCACGTTCTTCTTTGACAGGAACCCCAAAACGCTTCCCGCGTTCGCATTCGTCGGTCTTTCCGTGTGGGCTACCGGACTTCTGATTGAAACGGTCGCCGACCTCCAAAAATATCGATTCATCAATTCACCACGCAACAAAGGGAAGTGGATCGACCGCGGACTCTGGAAGTACTCACGCCATCCAAATTACTTTGGAGAAATGACGGTCTGGACCGGTATCTATCTCTTTACCCTCTTTAGTCTCCCGGCCGCACAAGCCATCATTGGCATTATTGGCCCGCTGTATATCATCTCCCTCATCCTCTTTGTAAGCGGCGTTCCGCTGTTGGAGAAGGCTGCCGACAAACGATGGGGTGCGCAAAAGGCGTATCAAGCATACAAAAGAGAAACGAGCGTTCTTATCCCTCTTCCGAAGCGAGCATCAAAATAACCATGAAACCAAAAATCGATATGGTGGGCATCATCACCCACAAATTTTCCGAAATGGTGCGTTTTTATCACGAAGCGCTTGGATTCAAAATCAAGATGCAAATGGATAACTTTGCGGAGTTTGAGTCCGAAGGCGTGCGCTTTGCCATTTCAACGGCCGAGGTGATGAAGAATGCGACCGGGCAGGCGAGCTACGCAGAAGAGACAAAGGGGCATTCGCTGGAGCTCGCGTTTCGTGTGGATACTCCGGAGGAGGTCGATACGGCCTACGCCGAAGTCGTCTCAAAAGGCGCAGGAGAAATCAAGGGCGCGGAAGACCAACCGTGGAAACAACGAACCGCCTTCTTTGCCGACCCGGACGGGAACATCCACGAGATCTTCGCGGATTTGTAAACAAAAACCCGACTGCTTCGAATACAGTCGGGTTATTTCGGCGGAGAACTCCGTGATCCATGCGCGAGAATGCGCTAGACGAACTGATGAACAGATGCCGCCATGAGCAGGGCAAAGACGAAGTAGAGCAGCGCGTTTGAGAAATCTCTGCTGATCAGCTTAAACTCCCTCCCAAGCTCGATGTCCTTGGGCTCACCATCTCGATCCTCGTCTTTCTCCAGAGGAGACTCTTGGGGACGGCGTGGCTGAGCAAAGGGAAATGAAAGAGCCAGCATGATCCCTATTGCTTGTGGGATGTTAATTGACGGCAAATCGAAGGGGGGCGCGATAAACCACTCCCACAGGAATTTAAACACATACCCGCCCATGCACGCGATTGCTGCAAGATTTGCCAAATGAGCAATGGTGCCCACGATAGCTTTGATAATGAACGTGATCAATTTTACCTCCAAAAAATGTTGAACCCGCGTCCCAACGCTATGACTGGAACATGAAAATATACCCGATTTTTGCCACTTTGTCAATATTCTGCGCAGCTAAAAAACCCGACTGCTTCGAATACAGTCGGGTCATTTCGGCGGAGAACTCCGTGATCCATGCGCGCCGAACGCATGGCGGAGGTGAGGGTTAGCCCTCGGGCTCCTCGAGGAACCGCTTGATCATGCGGTTGACTGCCTGGGTAAATTTCCGGTTGTCCTTGTGGCGACCCCAGCCCAGACCATCGCTAGATTTGATCCCCAACCCAAGTAAGACATCCGCCAACAAAGGATCATGCGGGGAGACAAGAGCGCTCCTCCACACTTCCACGCTTGCCCACTTTCCATTGACGAGCTCCTTCCGCTGATACGAAATGATGATCGACGAAGTGCATAGCCGCAGATCGCTAGCGTGCGGAACGCCGAGCTCGAGTTCGTAGAACTGAGATTCGTCAGTTCTGCACTCCCGATACACGAGACGAAGTGCGCCGCGGTTGCAGACACTTACCGCCTGCACCTCCGGACTCTCTGGAGTAAGGGGCAACATCCTCACACGCTTGCGACGAATACGATCGCTGATCGGATCGTCGGTATTCCGGCCGGCCTTCTTTTTCGATTTCTTCTTTGCCATCTCCCCCTCCTTTCAAGGGAACAGTTCGCTCCAAACCCTTTGATTGGAACGTGCGAATATACACGATTTTTGCGGTTTTGTCAAGGTAAAGCGACAAATTTGCTATACTATTTCCAGCTTTTCTTAATCTTTTTTATTTTGTATGACCGAAATCAATTACGTTGCTGTAGTGGTGGCCGCGCTTATTCCTATGCTTATCGGCTCGCTCTGGTACTCCAAAATGCTCTTCGGCGGCATCTGGCTGAAAGAAATGGGGTGGAGTGACAAGGTGATGGAAGAGAAAAAGAAAAAGGCGGGAAAGTCGTACGCCGGCTCTTTAGTCGCCTCTCTGGTAACCGCGTACGTCCTCGCACACCTATTAAACCTCCTTGGCGCGTCGGATATCAAAATGGCGTTCCAAGCGGCAGGATGGTTGTGGCTGGGGCTCACGGCCGCTCCGGCTCTTTCAAGTGCACTTTTTGAGGACCGTTCACTCAAATCGTACGCCATCCACGCGAGCTACAACCTCGCAACGCTCCTTGCCATGGCTGCAATTCTTGTATCGTGGGTCTAAAGGTGATACAGATATTGCATGCACGAACGACATTGGCTTGCCGCGCTCCTTCTTTCCATCTTTGTGGGAAAGTTTGGAATTGACCGCTTTTATCTTGGCTACTACGGAACAGGGGTATTAAAACTCATCACACTTGGAGGCTTTGGCGTATGGTGGTTAATTGATATCTTTTTGATCGCCACGCACAAGCTTGCGGATGCCGACGGAAAACCGTTGAAGCAATAGATCAGCTGCAAAATCAAAAAACCGCGGAATTAACCGTGGTTTTTTGTGTGGGGTTGTGTCGAGCTTAGCTCGACAACCTCGCTCTCATATATTGCTCTGCTTCTCATGAATTGCGAAGCTAAGCTTCGCCCAAGATTCATTCGAAACCGAGCTGAGCTCGGTGGTGCAGCCGGGACGATTTGAATCCCGATGGTCATCGGGACAAGCTTTCCGACCTGTCCGATGCACATCGGACCGCTCTATCCCTGTACAGGTCACTCTCAAACACAAAAGCCCCTTTCCGGGGCTCTTGTCATCATGGTGCAGCCGGGACGATTTGAACGTCCGACCTCTTCCTCCGCAGGGAAGCGCTCTATCCCCTGAGCTACGGCTGCATGCGTATGCGCTGTTCGCGCACGATGTTTTCGATAATTTTTCGACTCTTCAATTTCTTGAGCCTGTATTCGATCTTCCTGGCATCCGCTGCGGACGGATAGCGCTGATGGAATACGAGCTCCACCGGAAGGACCTTACACGTACTCTTCACCTTCCCGGCAGAATGCTGACGCAATCGTTCTTCAAGGTCGATTGTTGACCCGATATAAAAACGATCGTTCCCGCATCTTAAAATGTATACAGTACCCATAATGCGTCCGACCTGTCCGATGAACATCGGACCGCTCTATCCCCTGAGCTACGGCTGCATACGATTCTTACAATTTCAGAATCCGCGCGAGTATATCAGAGAAATGCTCTTCCTGCAAGTGTAGGTTTTCGTCTAGGTGATAGGCGAGATAATCACGGATCGCGAGTGGATCCTGATCCTCCAACGGAATCCGCACGCGCGGGCGCATCACATCGTTCTTATAAAGATACAACAATTTCGTCTCCGGAGGATGATACACAATGGCAAACTTATGGATGTTCTTATATTCGTGCAGCTTTCCGTCCACAACAATGCCGTTCGGGCCAATCTGCACCAGCATGGTGTGCGGCGCCTCGTGCCCGGCCAGAACGAGGACAAATGCCGCAATCAGAATGAAAAACGCAAAGAGGAAGTTACTCGTCACAATCCCGTACACCACAAACACCACCGCGACGACACTCATCCCGATGTACCACCGCGTACCACGCTCGTGCGATTCCCACGCCGACGTTTCCCACACAAAATCATCCTGCGCGCGGATAATCTCTTCCCTCAATTTTTCGCTATACGGCATAGCCAATAGAAGTATATCAGATGCACGCGGATACTGGACATTTCCCCCTTTTTCGTATACGGTGCGCCAGTTACATACACACATTATGTCAGCCATTATTGAAGTAAAAGATCTCCACAAACGGTACGGAAAATTCACGGCCGTGGACCGCGTTTCGTTCTCCGTCGAGCAGGGCGAAATTTTTGGAATCCTGGGGCCAAACGGCGCCGGAAAAACCACCACGCTCGAAATGATTGAAGGACTCAAAAAGCCAACCTCCGGTTCGATCATGCTGGATGGAAAGAATGTTGCCGATCAAACCGCCGCTGTAAAAAAGATCATCGGCGTTCAGCTTCAGGCCTCAACCTTTTTTGAGAGCTTAAACCTCGCTGAACTCATTGAAACCTTTGCCGCCATGTACGGCCGAAAGGTGGATCCGATGACGCTTCTGGAAGAAGTGGAGCTCACCGACAAGGCAAAGAACAAAGCCAAGGAACTTTCGGGTGGACAAAAACAGCGCCTCTCGATTGCCATCGGCCTTGTGAACGAACCAAAGGTCTTGTTCCTCGACGAGCCAACAACCGGACTCGATCCGCAGGCGCGTCGTCACTTGTGGGACCTCATCCGCAAAATCAAAGCCAAGGGCACAACCGTTGTCATCACCACGCACTATATGGATGAAGCGGAAATCTTGTGCGACCGCGTTGCCATTATGGACGCCGGGAAAATCATTAAGCTCTCAACGCCTCAAAAGCTGATTGAGGAACTGCTCTCAAACGGCTTCTCCAAGCCCGTCATCCAGCAACAGGCCAACCTTGAGGACGTCTTCTTGAACCTCACCGGCCACGCGCTCCGCGACTAAATTATATGTATACGACCTACAAACTCACCATTGCGGCGCTCAAGATGTTTATCCGGAGCCGCCAGGCACTGTTCTTCACGCTCTTCATGCCGCTTCTGATCATGTTGATCTTCGGCTACATCGGCTTTGACCAGCCCACCACGTTTGACGTGGGTGTTGTGACGCATACCCCAACCACGCAGACTGCGGCCTTCGTGAACCAACTCGAAGAGTTCCCGACCTTTGATATCCACACGGGCGACTTAGATAAAGAGCTCACGCAAATGGACGAAGGGAACCGTGTTGTGATTCTCGACATTCCGGATCAGGCGATTCCCGCCAAACAAGGCGCGTCCTCGGCACCCATCACCGCGTATGTGAACGCCGGCAAAGCAGGGGAGGCGCAAGCCGTTTTGTCGATCTTGAACCAAACCATTGATCGGCTCACCTTTCAGGCCGCCAACATCGCGCCTATCGCCCGCATTAATGAAGAAATCGTAAACGCGCACAACCTGCGGTATATCGAGTTCTTGCTTCCGGGTTTGGTGGCGCTCTCCGTGATGCAGATGTCGGTCTTCTCCGTCGCCTTCCTTTTTACGCAGTACAAGGAAAAAGGCGTGTTGAAGCGACTTCTCGCCACCCCGATGAAACCGTTCCAATTTGTAACCGCAAACGCCATCACGCGACTCATCGTCTCTGTGGTGCAGGCTTCCATTTTTATCGGCGTGGGCCTCGTGCTGTTTGACGCGCAGGTGGTTGGGTCATATCTCCTCCTGTTCCTCTGCGTCGTGCTTGGCGCACTGATGTTCCTCGGACTCGGATTCAGCGTCTCCGGTGTATCAAAAACCGTGGACTCTGTTCCGGCCATCGCGAACCTCATCGTCTTTCCGATGCTGTTCCTCGGTGGAACGTTCTTCCCGCTCTCAACAATGCCGCCGTGGTTGCAGGCTGTGGCAAAATTCCTGCCGCTCACCTTCTTCTCGACTGCGCTTCGCGAGATCATGACAAAGGGCGCAACATTCACCGACATTTGGCGTGAGATTGCCTCCATGGCGATTTGGGGAGTGCTTCTCATTTCGCTGGCGACGTACACGTTCCGGTTCCAAGAGCGAGAAAGCGCATAAGACAAAAACCCAAAACACCCCACATCGGGGTGTTTTTGATTTTTTAAAAATCGAACAAAAATGAAACTTATCCACAAGCACTCTCTAGCGAAGAGTGCTAATGTGTGCAAACATCTTACGCAGGGAAATAAAAACCGTCCCCATTACCACATGTTCAATATAACAAGCATGGCGCTCATTTTCTTGGATGCACTTGGCCACATCAGTACAATAATCGTTATTGTCGTGACAATTACCACCATCTTCCTCTGTCTTCGAGGATTTGTGCCCGTGTTGATACGACTCGGGAACGGACTCTGGAGACGAAAAATAGCTGTTTTCGCGAAGGGGGACAGCTCAATAAGTTTTCAAGATCTTTTGTACGATTCCGGCCTTTTTAACAAAAAAAACATCGTGAAAATTACGAATGAAGCTGACCTTGGAAAAGCTGAGTGCTCAGACATTTTCCTCATCTATTGGCCTGATTGGGAGAGTGAAATGGAAAAAATACTAAGTAAAAAGAAGGATGGAACAGCCCTCATTATCTACTGCCCACAAAGCAATCCTCCGACACGGATCCCTGACACCATGATGCAAAAGCTTGGTCAACATCGAAATGTTGTGGTCAATAATTTTAGGGGAAGGCTCATAAATGACATCGTTATTAGCATGATAACCAGCGGCTATGAAAAAAAATGAATTCAATGAGCTTTTTCGTACGCACGTCCGGGATCATCTCTCTCCCAATGAGCTTGAGAGGGAATTCGTATCCATTATTTACAAATCCGTACAGAAAGTACTTGGCACCCTGAACTGCTTGCAGATCGGATCATTTCCACGATTTACAGCAATTACCCCCTTACACGACCTAGACGTCCTCTACATCCTTGGAACCTGGGACGTTTCCGCTTCAGACCCGTCGAATGCCTTGAGAGAGCTGGAAAACAAGTTAGTGAATGAATACAGCAATCCAACTGAATATAATCTTGGAATCAAACGGCAGACGCATTCGATAAGTCTTACATTTACTAAAAAAGAAGGGGGTGAAGAAATTTTTTCTGTTGACATCGTGCCGGCATATATATATGAAAAAAATGAATTCGGTGACGATATGTACGTTGTTCCAGAAATCGCCATCAAGTCTCGAGCCGCTCGAAAACGCATCTCCGAAGAGGTCTCGAAAGGCCTACACAAAATGGAATGGATAAAATCCGATCCTCGAGGCTATATCAGCGTAGCCACACACATCAACCAATACAATGATGATTTTCGTAAAACTGTAAAACTAGTAAAGGGATGGAGATCATTCTGTAAAAACATTGAGGACGGCTTCTCCCTCAAATCTTTTCACCTAGAGCAAGCAATTACTCGTGATTTTTTGGATGACCCAGATTTGAAAATTTTTGATGCTGTTTTTAAATTCTTCTATGACATACCGCGACTGATTCATCATGCCCAGATTCAGGACCGCGCTGATGCGGCAAAAAATATAGATGCCTACGTTGACAGCATGAAAACCGAAGAGAAGAATCTGATAATAAAAGCTCGTGACGCCTTCCTCAGAAATCTTGAGGACTTCAATGAGCGGGACGAGGTTGTAGATTTATTAAATGCTGGGCTATATGAACGAGCGTGTCCGGCGGAAAAATACATCTTTGATCAAGGCATTCCAATGTTGACCGAAAAAAAGTTTAAAATAACCGGCAAAGTCCTCAAAAGAAATGGGTTTCGAGATGGTGTCCTGGATTCGTTAGGTTTCGTAAGGATTGATCGAAAAATCGAATTTAGACTTGGCAACGATGCTCCAGAGGCGGATTTATACAAATGGAAGGTCAAGAACGACGACAATTGCGGACAACCAAGAGGAGAAATCACTGATCACAAAACTCTTCGAGATCCGGAGGAAACGAAATTTAAGGGTGAGCACTTCGTTGAATGTTTCGCCATCAAAGATGGTGTATGCATAGGACGATCTCGGCAGAATGTAGTTTTGAAAGGGGCGTTCGCTATGGATGCATCAGCTTCAAAGGAAAAGAACTCATAGCACAAAACCCCGCTTTCGCGGGGCTTTGTATTTGGCGGAGAGGGTGGGGAATCTCACTGCTCGTCCCCTTCGGCTACGCTCAGGGTCCTGCGCTTTCGAGAACCTTCGGGTTCTCGAAGAACTCTCCTCCGCATGTAAGGGAAATCCTTTCCCTTACCATCCCTTTGTTCGAATCCCACCACAATGTAAAACGCCCCGCTAAAAAGCAGGGCGTTTTACATGGCGGAGAGGGTGGGATTCGAACCCACGGAACCCGTGAGGGCTCTCCGGTTTTCAAGACCGGCACATTCGACCACTCTGTCACCTCTCCATGGCGGCGGCACCATACCAAATATAACAGCTTTTATCAATAAACCTCCGCAATAAAACCTGATATCATCGAACCATCTGAAAAAGACCCAAAACTGGTACGTGTATATCCTTCGGTGCGGGGACGGGAGTCTATATGTTGGCATCTCAACCGACGTCGCCCGTCGCGTAGAGCAGCACAGCGCGGGGAAGGGGGCTGCGTATACGCGGAGTCATTTGCCCGTGAAGCTCGTGTGGAAGGAGAAGTCGAAATCCGAATCCGCGGCCAAAAAGCGGGAAGCGGAAATCAAAAAGTGGAAGCGGAGTAAAAAATTGGAACTCATCAAAAAATAAAAGCCCCCAGGTCCACACCATTGTGGACGAGGGGGCGAGGTGTCGTTACGCCTATGTGCTCGGAGAAAAGGCATGGGCAGCATTGCCCGAGGCGTAGGCCTGCGCGCTATACTTGCTGGTCTATTTGCAGGCTTCCACGAATGGGGCCCATCTGTGGAACGACATTCAGATACTTCCAAATCCATTTTAATACGTCAAGCATTATCTATTTCCCAACGGCCATGGCAACGCCGTAAATCTGCTCAAACCCATGTGCACGGAGCAGGCGGGCGGCTTCGGCCATGGTCGCGCCGGTAGTAACAACGTCGTCGATGAGGATCAGGGCATTCCTGGAACGTGAATCATAGATCGTAGATCGTTCGCTATCCTGCCTACGTTCCACGTTACACGTTTCCGGTTCCACGACTTCAAACGCCCCGCGGACGTTCGCTTCACGCAGAGGCCCGGGCTCCAAATCCGCCTGCCGACTTTTTAATCCACCTGCACGCCTCAACATCGACACGCGCTCAGCCCACGGAACCCATGACGCGTGAATCGCATCCGCCAAATATTCGGATTGATCAAAACCACGAGAGCGGACGGATTTTGGAGAACCGACGAGTGGCTGGATTAAAATTTGCGACGAAGACGACCAAGGAAGCGGTTCAGAGCGAAATTCCTGAAAGCGTCGTAAAATGCATTTAAACGTCGGGAGCAGGGAAGTGGCGGAATGATATTTCAACTCCCGAACCAAGCGTCGTAAAATCGGATCGTGATAAAAACCAACGCCAACAAATCCGTGCAGTCCAATCTCTTCAAGTGGTTTCGGCGGCGGCGCATCCAGCTCAATCTTTCCTAAACACCCATCGCAGAGCCACGTTCCCCCGCGTCCGCCAAACAAACTCCCCTCCTCCCTCTCCAACGGAGCCGGAGTGCGGCACCCCAAACAAAACGTTGGAAACGCCGCTTCAAGGAATAGTTGTCTTAGAGAGTGATCTCCTTCCACACAATGTCATCAACGAGGTACGACCCGTCCCCTTGTTTGACGAGCGTCACGGTTACTTCGCGGTATGAAATGGCATCCGGGTCACCCGGGTTTCCGGAATCTTCCGTGCGTTGAACTTGCAGGATAAACGGAATCGCATCGGCGCCTGATTTCGCGAGGCGGCGGTCCACCGAAACCACGCGGCTTGTAAATCCGTACGAAGAACTGTCAGCCGGATATTGCGCCTGCAATGCCGCACGCTCCGCCTCGAGCTTCGTGCGAAGCGCGGGCGTCACATTCAATAAAACATCTTCGTACCCTCGGAATCCATCGGCGTTTGAACCGGACCCGATACGCGTCACAACATCCACGGCCCGGTTTTCCAACTGACGAATGTCTGCAGAAATTCCACCCGTACTTGGAGTGGTACGCACAGGCTCTTGGACCTCCGGCACCGTTGTTTGCGGCGTGACTTGCTCCGGCAGCTGCTCCGGTTGCTCTTGAGACAAAAACGGCTGAAAAAAGAGCCAGATACCCAAACCAAGCAGCAAAACCGCGACAAGGATGAGAAGGATGAGCTGTGTGCGTCGTGACATACGGTTAGATCATTTACGTTCGAATTTTACCTTCTTGCTCGGCTTGTTCCTCCTTCAGCTTCTTCCGCTCTTCTTCAATTTCAAGCAGCTGCCGCGGGTCGGTCGTGATAATGGAGTCCTCGGTATACGACGCCACAACTTGAATGGCGGCGTGCCGGTCACCCGCAAAGAAGATCCCCTCCCCTTTTCCGGCTTCAAGCAGCAAGTACTTTTCGGATTGCGTGAGCAAAAAGACGCGCGCCACCAGGTCGATCGACGCCGGGCTTTGACGCAGCAAGAGCTGAAGCGACGAGTTCGTCACAATGGCTTGTCCGTACGGCGAGGTCAAAAAGTCGTTCACATCCTGCGTAATGGTCGTCACCCCGAGGTAATACTTTCGACACCGCTTTACCAGCGCAAAGATGAACTTCGCGGAATCCTCCGCCTGCATGAGCCACCACGCCTCATCGATCACGAGAATACGCTTCTTCCGCTCCGATCGCACCACGTTCCAAATAAAGTTCACAATGGTGTAGATGGCCATCGGGCGCAGTTCGTCTTCCAAATCGCGCACCGAAAATGTGACCATCTGATTGTTCACCCGCACATTGGTTGGCGCGTTCAAAAGACCGGAGAACGTTCCTTCCGTGTACTTTTTAAGACGGATCACAAGATTCTCCGTACCCTCCATACCCTCAAGCACGTCCTGAAAATCCTGCAGAATCGGCGGCTCCACCGTGGAAAGGTCCGAACCCGGCACAATGTCTTTCTTTGCGTAGGTCTCGAGGAGCGCGCGGTCCAAAATCGAATCCTCGGCAACCGACACATCGCCAAGCATGAGGCGCAAAAGTCCTTTAATGGTAATGACGGCACTGCGGATAATGTCTTCCACCGACACGTTGCCGCCCACCGGCCGCGGAAGATCAAACGGGTTGATCTTGGAGTCAGACGCCAGCGAGATGTTCACATATGTGCCCCCCACCGCGTCGGAGAGGTTTTTGTATTCCATTTCCGGGTCAATCACCATCACATCGGTCCCGAGCATCATGGAACGCAAAATCTCGAGCTTCACGGCGTACGATTTTCCGGCACCGGACGTGGCAAAAATGACGGCGTTCGCGTTTTGGAGGGAGAAGCGGTCAAACAGGATGAGCGAGTTGTTATGCCGGTTCACACCGTAGAGAATCCCGTCGTCAGATGAAAGCTCGGCGGATGTAAACGGGAATGACGACGCGATCGGCGACGTACTCATGTTGAAGGTAATGAGAAGCTCGTCGCGGCCCAGCGGAATGGTGGATGTATACCCCTGCTCGGACTGAAAGAACGCACGCTTCGTGTAGATCAACATGGAACCGAACGTGGATTCCACCGTGCGCGTCAGCTGTTCCAACTGGTCTTCATCCGTAGAGTAAAAAGTTACGTAAAACGCAAACTGGAAGAAGTGTTCGATCCCCTGCGTCAGGTCGTCACGCAACTTCTCCACATCGCGGAGCGCGGTTTCGGCGATCGGGTCACGCGGCTTCCCGGCTTCGGCATCACCCGTAATCTGCGCCTCAAGCACACCCACTTTTTTCTTAAGCTGTTTTAAAATCACGTCCGCCTTAATGGGATAGAAAAACATGGACACGTCCATGGTGGCGGAAAGGTTAATGATCGGCGACGCCCACCCGACCGACACATAGCGTGGGTAGGTGACGATGAAGAGCGTACGCACCAGCGTATCTCCAAGACGGAGATAACTTGGCTCCACACGCATGGCCGCCGGCGCAATCAAATCCTTGATGCTCGCAACACCGCGACGATAAATCCGCTCTTCCTCAAGAAGCTCACGCTCTTTCGCCTGCTTCGCCTTTTGTTCGGCCTTGGAAGGTTTCTTTTGGAGCTTTACGCCGTTCTTCGTGAGCTCGCGCACGACCTTCTTTTTTTCCTGGGGTCGGATTGCCATATCATTCTTCAAGTCGAATCTTCGAAACGTCCGTTAGCCTCTGGGATTCAAACAATTCGGGGTTATAAACGGTATAGTACAGCTCAATAAGACTTTGCGTATCCAAAAGCGCGGCCGAGAGTGACATGGATTGAAGTCCGGAGATGATTTGATTCACGCGCAGCATCAACTGTTCCCGCATCTTCTGGAAACGCGTTTCCGACAAACGAATGGCGACCGACGGCGTGAGGATATTCCCGAGTTTCGAGAAAAACCCTTCTTGCGTCTGGTCGGTTTCAGGATCAAATGGAATCACCACGTAAAACCGCTTCTGCATGATATCCCCCAAATCCACCAGCTCCTTCACATAATCACGGTAGTCGCTAATCTGCCGGCGCAGTAGATCATTATTTTGGTTCTTCTCCGCTTCCCGCAGGCGTGTGAGGTATCCGTCGATGTTCATCCGCCGGGACTGCACAACAATTTGAATCGGAAAGTCCAAGCTGTTCAAAAAACCCATGTACGCTTGAACGATAGCGTTTTGCTCATCCTGCGACTTGAGCGCAAAGTTGATGCTCGACACAAGGAGCACGGAACGGAGCGTCCCGCCCTTCATAATCACCACGTTGTCGCGAATCTCCGCAATATCAACAAAACGCTGGGTTGGCACCCCCGGCTTTGATGGAGATTTTTTTGGGACGGTTGATTTACGCTTCGTACGTGCCATACAAATTTATCGTTCGTCTTCCCAGTCCTCGGGACGGTACGCGCCGCCTGTGTTGACGATGAGCGCAAGGTCTTGAAGATGGCGGGCGGATGGCGGCGGCTTACGTTTAATTGCCGCAATCTCCTCCTCTACCGGCGCTTTCAAAAACGGCTTCAGCTCGGCATCCGACAGCGTCTTGTCCCACACGCGCAATTTAGGACGCACCGATGTTTGCAGAAAATTCAAGAAAAAAATGTGGAACGGTTGGCCGTTAACCTTCACGAACGCGAATACGCCGCCAATGGCTGCGGTGACAATGACCGCCGGGATAAAGTACGCGAACTGCAATAAACGGTACTCAATAAACCCCACGAACACCGTGCCGAGCGAAATTAAAAACTGTCGCACCGTCACCGGTCCGAGAATCTGGTCCTCCTTATCGATGAACTGCGGGACGATGAATTTCTCTGGCATGTCGCATCAATAGTGTAGCGCACTATTAAGCTTAATGATAGACGCGATTTCATCCGGCGTGAGGGTGTTCTTCCCCTTTTCCCGCTCCTGTTTTGCAAACTCCGCAACCGGCGTGCCACTGCGAAAACTTTGACCCACGAGCTTTAAATATTCGGCGTAGAGCGGGCTGGAGCGATACGCTTCGATTCCACGGATCCGCTCAGCCGCTGATTCTTTAGCAAGCGTTGCTACATCCTCGGCAATCATAGCGGTCGCAGCCTCCGGGGTCTGGCCCATCCGACGGAACTCATCTACCGAAACCGACGAAAGCTCGCCCAAGAGCCCCATGAGCTTTGGCTTGCCATGCGAAACCGCATCCACCTGCGGGCGCGATTCTGCTGTTGGCATTTCAATCTTCCGCCCCGGAGCCGCCTGAAGGCGTGATCGTTTGCGCATTTTTTCCTCAAACCAACGCGCGTGTTCTTCCGCCTCTTTTTTACGGCGCAGCTCCACTTTCTGTTTCTGCTTTCGCACCTGCTCTTCCAACCGTGCCTTTTCCTCTGCCGCAATTGCGCCGTGGAATTCTTGATACCTTGTCTCAATCTCACCCGCGACTTTATCCGCAACGTTCTTTTGAAGGCTAAGGCCGCCAACCTTCTCTGAGCGCACTAAAATCTCACGAACGTTTGTCGCGCTTCGCACATCCCGAAGGCGCGAGGAAACAACATTCCGTAAACGCCGATCCAGATACGGCGAAGGAGCGCGATACGAAAGCGATGAAACAATCGACTCAACTGCCTTTCCAAGCGTTGTCTGAACCTCCTGTTTTTTCTTGTGCAACTCCTCACGGATGACATCACTCTCCTTCGACTCCACACCTTCACCCTTCACCGCCGGTGTGGCTGATTTTTTCGATTTCTTGGCGAGCCAATCCGAATACTCATCTTCTGAAAGAACCTTTGCACGACCCAAAATATCGTTCATGGCCGCAAGAGTCTCCGAAGCGCGCTTCGGATTCAGGCCAAGTCCTCCAAATTCTTCGCCGCGCGTCATCACCTCCAAAATTTGCGAATCAACCTGTGATTTTTTGAGTTTTGCAACAACAAGCTCGCGAAGCCGGTTCCGCACCTGCCGACCCAATAGCGAAAGCTGTGCTGTTTCCGCGATTTCGCTCACCGCGCCCGAGTACGTCAGCGGATCTTCGTATACGCGGTAATGCGGGGTTTTTGGCAGCTCCAACGAGTGCTCCTGCGCAACTTCTGTCGCGCTGGGCTTTAAGTGATCATTAAACGGCAAAAAACGTCCGGCCAAAAGAAGTGCCTGCAACTTCTTCAGGTCAGCGGAGTCCATCTTCAATTCATCCTCCAGCGCCACGAGGTATGCATCAAGATTCAGCCGACCCGAAAGTACGAGCCGATCCAGATCGGAGATGAAGAGACGGTCCTCCTGAGGGAGATCAAAGGCTTCACGCACCTCTTGCAACGACCGTTTATAATGTTCAGAAAGCAAAAAAAGGAGTCGTGCACGGGAGAGCTGAAGCTGAACATCGTTCTCTTCCGGTACGTCGTCAGCTTGAGGTGTTGGCGGAGGAGCAGCAACGGAGACTGCTGAACGTGCCGGCTTTCGATTACGCGAACGCGTTTTTTTACGCTTCCTCGGCTTCGAAGCGCTCTCAACAGAACCGGAAGATAACGCTGCACTCGCTGTTGCTTTGGCCGCCCGAAACGGATTCTGCGTTGCCGCTTTTTTGCTCCGAAACGGATTCTGCGCGCCGTTACTCGAACCCTGCCCCACCCCAACGGGTGGAACCGTACGCTCATCCGCGGGCGGTGGAGGTGGGGGCGTTAAACTGCGTGGCATAGCGGCTTACGCGTCATTATTCTGATCTCCTCCTTGATTCTGCTCCTCCTGCGCGAGTTGCGCTGCGTCCGCTGCGCGGGAGCCAACCGGCACAAGCACATGATAATCCTCATTATCCACCAGCTGCTTTGCTTTTTGTACAATCTGCGCGGCTTCCACTGGATTCGCAATCCCCGCGTTTTGCATCTTCCGCTGAATTGCAAGTGATTCGTCTGTATTCGGCTCTTGAGCAACCTGCTGGATCTGTTCAGGCGTCACCTTGGCCGTTTTCGCTCGATCAACTACGCGCCTCGATTCTCGGCGAAGCATTCCGGTAATACGCACAATCTTCTTTTGCGCTTCCCCATCCTCATTTTCAGCCGCCTGCTGATATCCGCTGTGCAGAGCTGCAACGTCCATCGACTTCAACGCCGCCGTACGCGCATCATTGTTCCCATCATTCCGATGTGTCAGCGTCTTCAAATCCAAGTTCTTCACCTCTTCAAGTGCTTCAGGCGCCGCATTGGCCAACCCCTGACTCAAGCCGGACATCGCCTGGGCGAAGGATTGACGCTCCTCTGGCGTCTGGAATTGCCCATTCCTTTGATTGTATGCGAATGCCTGCGTGATATTCCCGCCCGCACGAAGAACATTGCGGCGCGCTTCAACCATCTGCGGCTCGGCCACCCCCACTCCTTGACCCTGCAGAGCTTGCACCGCGGTCAGCTGTGCTTGAATGGCTGCCTGCTGCCCCGGTGGACGGGTTGGTCCTTTAGCACGGCTCAACTTCACCGCCTGCATATCACCATCCTTACCAGCGCTTACATACGACCGCGCGTTAAGCGCCGCTTCCTTTGCCGCCGTATCCGCTTCAGTCTTCATAGCTGCGATCTGAGCACTCGCTGCGCCCTGATTCGCCTCAAACTCATCCACATGCTCCTGGATCACGGCCCAGCGACTGCCACCATGTTTTTGCAAATACTTGAATGCCTCGGAGCTTCGGTCAATCGACCCGTCCTCACCCACAAAACCAAGCGCCCTACCATGTGCGAGAAACGCTCCACTATCCTTAAACGCATCCGCTTTTTTGTCTTTCAGATATCCCTTGTAGTCCTCAGTCTGTGTTCCGGCGATTGATCCAAGCTTCGCCCAATCCACCTGAAGGCTCGTATTCTTTTCAACCTCCTTATCCAAATCCTCAGCCACCTTATCATCCCCAACTTCGCCTGCAGCCTTGCGCCCCGACTGGATACGCTCGGCTACCTCTTGGTTGGTCAACGCCTCTGCAAGCACCAGCCGCTCGTTCTCATCCATGTCTGCGTGCGACTCCTCAAGCTCGGCAAGCTTTTGAGCCTTCAAATGCTTAAAGCCGCCACGTGATGCCGAAATCTTCGCGACCTCCATTTGTGCCGCCGCAGCGTTACGCGAAGAAAGACGCGAGCCGCTCTGCTGCTCCAAGAGGCTCAGCTTCTGCTCGGCTGTAAGGTTCTTTGTGATGTCACCAAATCGCTCGCGCCGCTTCTGCACATCACGCTTTCGATGCGTTGCCAATTTGGCAAAGGTTTCCGCTCCGGCGGCACCAGGCAGCCTCTGCGCTACCTTAAGACCCTGCTGTCCAACAAAACCGCGCACATCCGCAACACGATCAACGCCCTCGAAGGCTGCCCCACCCGCGCGTCGCGCAGTCGCCGCACCAAACCGACCAATCCGCGCCGCGCCGCGTGCCGCATGCGCCGCAACACCTCCACCGGCCGCTGCAAGAGCCGCAATCCGTCCGAGTCCTGAAGATGCATTGCCGGCCGACTTCACCGCAAACTCCACACCGCTCAACATCATCACAAATGCCACGAGATACGTCGCGATATTCGAAGCTTTACCAAATGTTGTAATAAAATGCGCATCCTTCGTCACGGAATTCAGCTCCTCGCTCTTGTCCACACCGCCCAACGTGTCTCCAAACGGCTCACTACTCCCCTGCACCACCGCAAGCGTTAGCCATAAAAAGAACGCCATCACAGGCCCGGCGATTAAAAACGTACTCAATCGGCCCCACCAGTCTGATGTAAACGGAGAAACTTTACTCTGTATCTTACTTGGAAGCGCTAAGGCAAAAAATGCGATCGGAGAAAAAATAAGAATCATCCAAAGCCCCACAATGCGAACGATCAGGAAGAGCGTCATGATGACCATGAGCGTCAGCGTTGCGCCAAGCATCAAAATGGCAAGCAATGCCGCACCAAATAGCCCGGCCAACTCCCCTGTTTCTCCTGTACCGAATTTATCCGCGTTGAGCGTGGTGAGCTGTGTGAGTTTTAACGCGTTAATAAAGTTTCCGGTGGCCGCCTCCTTAAACGCATTCACAAACGTAAGCATCACCACCTGCGAAAAGTCGATCATGACACCGACCAACGTCTTCGAAAAGTTGATCAAGATCGCCATCACAAGCAACTTGGGAAGCACACGTTTGTAATGAAAATCTTCGGGATAGCTAATAATCGTCGAAAACGCAGAGATGAGCAGGATGACGATAAAGAACATGTTGACGACGTCGCGTACCAATACCCATCCGATTTCAACCGGCTGCGCGTGCACAAAGTCGTTGTACTGCGCGACCCAGATCAAAATGTTCACGATAATCAAAACCAACTTCAATAGAACCTGAATGATCCAGGTCATCACCTCACCAAGGACGGTCAAGATCCAGTCCGCGGCCGCACCGGTGTCGGCAAAATCAATTGCATGCACCCGCGAGCCATACACAAGAACGCCGGCAACAACGAACAACGCCAAAAGAGCGAGTCCACGTCGATCACGACCCGAAAGGCGGGTTTGCACCCACGCCCAAACGGCTTTCATGTTTGTTAGTATAGCACAGGCAAGTAGGACGGTAGGAGGGTAGGATTGTAGGATTTGGCATTAAAAATAGCGCCCGACCCTACCCGCCTACTCTCCCACTATCCTACTCTCCAAATTAGTGTTAAAGTCAGGGAAATCATATTCGGCATGAGCGTGAATTTTTTGAATGACCGGCATGACACAAAAGGCCGACGGACAACCGTAACCATCGCGGTTGTTTTTAGCCTATTTGTGGGCGCTCTTGCGGCAATCGGGGCAGGCGCCTCCTACCGCTCTGCCACGCACGGAACCAGCGTGATTCGCGAGCTCGTACAGCTCCCTGTGATCTCCGACATCCGCCGCCTTGTGCTCGGGTCAGAGGTGAGCGCCCAACCCACGGAGGAGGAAGATCCGGACCAAACCAACTTCATGATCTTTGGTGTGGGTGGCGAAGGACACAGCGGCTCCCAGCTGACCGACACCATCATCCTTGCGACATTGGATACAAAAGAGAACCGCGTCTCCCTGCTTTCCATCCCGCGCGACCTTGCTTACCCGCTTGGCAACGCGCAGTTCCAAAAAATCAACGCCGTAAACGCCTACGCCGAACAAAGCAACCCGGGTGAAGGCGCGATGATTGCCGCGCAGGCCATCGGAAAACTGCTCGGCGTTCCGGTGCACCACGTCGTCAAACTTGATTTTAACGGCTTCGAGAAGTTCATTGATGCACTCGGCGGTGTGGATGTGACCGTGGAACGTTCGTTCATCGACACCTCGTATCCAACGTGGGATGACAAATGGCAGACCGTCTCGTTTGAAGAAGGCGACGCACACATGGATGGAGAACGCGCGCTTATGTACGTTCGCTCACGCCACGGAACAAACGGCGAGGGTTCAGACTTCGCCCGTAGCCGACGTCAACAGATCGTTGTAACCGCGGTGCGTGAAAAACTCCTGTCACTTGGAACGCTTGCCAACCCAAACCGCATCGCAAAGCTGTGGAATATTGTCTCATCGCACGTTGAAACCGATCTGTCGCCGTGGGACATTGTGAAGCTCGCACAACTGGCGCGGAACATTGAGGGCGACCACATCACCACCCGCGTGCTCACTGACGAACCGAATGGCGAGCTGGTACCGGGGAACGTAAACGGTGCGTACATGCTCTTCCCTAAAAAACCGGACTGGTCGGAAATCCGCGAGTTGGCATCAAGCCCGTTTGAAACCGAGGAGGACCGGCAGGAAAAATTCCAGACCACGCAAGACACGCACGTTGAGATTAAGAATGGCACATACCGTGGTGGATTTGCCGCATCCGTGGAAGATACACTTAAAGAACATGGGTACATCGTGGACGCTATCGGCAATGCCGCACAGCGCGGGTACGACGACACCATCATCTTTGACCTCTCCGGCGGACAAAAAGCCGAAGACATCGCAAAACTCAAGCAACTTCTTTCCGCAAGTGTTTCTACGGCTGAACGAACCACAAACGACGACGGAGAAACCATTATCTACACCAAGAACCTCTCGGAAGAGGTCATCGTCTCCCCTTCCACCGACCTCGTCATTGTCCTCGGCGATTCAAGCCTTGGACTTATCGAATAACCTATGGCATTCAAACCAGACCGTCGCCTCCCCACCGTCGCAATTGTGGGTCGTGCGAATGTTGGAAAATCAACGCTCTTCAACCGTCTTACGGAAAGCGGGAAGGCAATCGTATCCTCAACGGCACATACCACGCGTGACCGCAATTACGGCGTCGTATTATGGCGCGGACTTGGCATTCAAGTCGTCGACACCGGCGGCATGGACGCTGAGCAGGGGTCGGAAATCGGGCGTGGAATTTTAACGCAAGCCGAAACCGCCATTAAAGAAGCGGATCTCGTGCTCTTTTTGGTGGACGGAAAAACCGGTGTACTCCCGCAAGATACAGATCTTGCCTCACGAGTACAGCGCATCAACAAACACGTTCTGCTTGTCGTAAATAAAATCGACACGCAAACAAAAATCGCACAGGCTGCGAGCAAGGAGATTTTTTCGCTCGGCATTGGTGAACCATTTGCCATTTCCGCCAATACAAGTCTTGGTATCGGCGAACTCCTGGACATCATCTATCAGAATCTGGAAACACGCGGCAAACATCCGGTGCCGCTCGACGATGATGCCGAAGGCTTAAAAATCGTGCTCATGGGACGACCGAACGTGGGCAAATCATCCCTCGTAAACGCCATTCTCGGGCAGGAGCGCGTCATCACCTCTCCGGTTGCGCACACCACGCGTGAGCCGCAGGACACACGCTTTGAGTGGCGCGGGAAGCCGATCACACTCATCGACACAGCCGGGATGCGGAAACGAAGTAAAATTGAGAAAGGCGTGGAAGCGGCGGGGATTGAACGAAACCGCGAGGCACTCATGCGCGCGGATGTTGCCATGCTCGTGCTTGACGCCACCGAACGCCCGGCAGCGCAGGATCGACACCTCGCAGGTCTTTTAAAGGACGCGGGGCGCGGACTTGTAATTGTCGCCAACAAATGGGACCTCGTGGATGAAAAAGAAACGCAAACCGCAAAGGAGTACGAATTTGAAATCCGACGCGCGTTTCCCTTTCTCTCGTGGGCACCGGTTGTTTTTGTGTCCGCACATGAGCGTCAACGAACAGGAAAGCTGTTGGATCTCGCCCAAAAAATTCAAAACGAGCGCCGCCGTCAGGTGACGTACAACGCGCTCCAGAAATTCCTCAAGTTTGCGCTCGCAAAACAAGCACCGCTCCAAAAATCAGGCCCCAAGCCGCCGTACATCTACGACATGACACAAATCGGTGTGGAACCGCCCGTGTTTTCGCTCCGACTCGGGGGTGGAAAAGTGGGACTCCATGAAAACTGGAAACGATATCTGGAAAACCTCATCCGCGAAAAATTCGGGTTTGAAGGAACACCGATTAAAACAACAACGCGGTTCATGCCGGTTCGAGACACGCGAACGCGAGGCTCCAAAAAAGCGAATAAAGATAAAAAACATCCGTGGGGACGAACGCGACGCCCCATCGGACGCAAAGGGAAGCGCTATTAATGGTAAAATGTGATACGAATTTTCTATGAAGCTGATTGTTGGACTTGGGAACCCGGGAAAAGAATATGCGGGCACACGCCATAACGTGGGATTTGAAGCGGTCGATCGACTCGCAGAGCTCCACGAAGGTTCATGGACGATGGATGAGGACCATCAAAGCCGCGTGGCAAAAGTTCATATCAATGAAGAAACCGTAATCCTCGCCAAGCCACAGACATTCATGAATCTCTCCGGCGATGCGGTGCAAACACTCGCGTCATACTACAAACTCGAACCAAAGGACATTCTGGTGATCCACGACGAGCTCGACATTGACCCGGGCCACTTAAAGTTTGTCACCAAAGCCGGAGCCGCCGGGCATAACGGGGTTTCGGATATTCAAGACAAAATGAAGACGGATGAGATCGCGCGCATCCGCATTGGAGTGGGGCGTCCACAAGGCGGCCTCTCCGCAGAAACGTGGGTGCTTACACAGCCCGACGATATGGACGCGGAGCTCATCGAAGATACGCTTGCCGACGCCGTCTCCAAAGCACAGGACTGGCTAATGTCATCCTGAGCGAAGTCGAAGGATCCCTTTTTCTTCTTATACCTTGACAATCCCCTCTTTTTTTGATACTTTTCACCGTCCACCAACACGCGACACGGTGTCGTTGAGGTAGGATTTTGGAGGAGAGAGTGGAAGAAATTCGGATCCGAGGAAATATCCTCGAGAGAGATATTCATGCACAGCTCGCCGGCTACGCGAACCTTCACTCAAAAGGAATCGCAGCCGACAACTACATCGAGCAGGGCGTTGGCGGTACTCACTTTGTCATCAACTGGCTCGAAGCCTGCATGCTGGAAATGGGTCAGCTGACGTCAATCGTGCGCTACTGCTACCAAAGCAGAAACCGGCTTCGTATCGAAGGTAATGAAGCTCAAATCAGACGCGCCGTCGCCAGTCTCGAGCATGAGCTTGGACAGCAGCGGTCAGCCGGCATCGCGTCCGACATCGTGAAGGAGCTCTTCCCCAACGACAGCGGCGTACTTGCGCTCCCTGAGGAACCCGACCCACGCAACTAACGACCCCACGCACCTTCCCGAAAGGGCCTCACTCGAGGTCCTTTTCTTTTTGACCCTTGACACCCTCCCAAAAAACTGGCAGCGGTAGAAGTATGGAGGAATCAAAAAAATACTGGCTCGGGTTTGCCTGGTTTGACGCGTTCAGCGCCATGTCGCTCTGGCGCATATGGGAACATGTGCGTGGTGATGGATTACGCGCATGGTCGCTCCGTCGGAAAGAATTCAAACGCTTTGGCGCGCGGTACGAAACCACGGAGAAATTTTTTGCATGGAAAAAGAATATCGATCTCGGCGCCTGCGTACGCCGCTGTGAGGCAGAAGGAGTCCGATTCATCCTCCCGAGCGATGAGGAATATCCTCCCCTTTTAAAAGAAATCTCCGACCCGCCGCTCGGCCTCTTCATCCGCGGACAGCCGCTCAAAGATGAATTCATGCTCGGCGTAGTTGGAACGCGCGCGTGCACACCATACGGAAAGCGAGCGACACACGAAATTGTGTCGACGATCGCGGCAAATGGCATCCCAATCGTCTCCGGCCTTGCGCTCGGTATCGATAGCATCGCGCACCAAGCCGCCCTCTCTTCCGGAGGTGTTACTGTGGCGGTGCTCGGCGGCGGGATAAACGACGACGCCGTCTACCCACGGCAACATCTTCCGCTCGCGCATCAAATCCTGAAGCAGCAGGGATCCATTGTGGGCGAGTTCCCACCGGGTGCGGAAAGCAAGAAATATCACTTCCCGCTTCGGAACCGAATCATCGCCGGGCTCTCACGTGGCATACTGGTTAGCGAGGCTGCAGAAAAATCCGGGTCCCTCATCACCGCTCGCCTGGCGCTCGAAGAAAACCGTGATGTCTTTGCACTCCCCGGCCCCATCACAAGTAAAGTCAGCGCCGGGACGCATCTTCTTTTAAAGAACGGTGCCGTGCTCTGCACAAGCCCGGAAGATATCCTGAATCACTTCCATGTGACACGAGAGCGTGACCCGCCACGGAATATCGGGGTTTCGGAGCAAGAAAAGGAGGTTCTAGATCTCCTGGATCGCCCGCTCCACGCCGATGACCTGGTACGGCATTTAGGGATAAAAAGCGCAGAACTTGGCGGAATTTTAGTCCAACTTGAGATGAAAAAACTTATTGCCCAGGAGGAGCCGGATGTGTACTCCCTCGCAATCTCACGCAAGAGGCTGGAACAGCTCAAAAATTGACAAATTTCACCTATTTCGACTATCGTCCGAACAAATTCCCTATGAAACTCGTCATTGTTGAGTCCCCCACAAAGGCAAAGACCATCTCCCGGTACCTGGGCAAGAACTACAAGGTTCTGGCTAGTTACGGACATGTTCGCGACCTCCCAAAATCCAAACTCGGGGTAGATGTTGAAGATAACTTCGAGCCCCACTATGTAGTGTCACGCGACAATACAAAAAAGCTGAAGCCTATTAAGGATGCGGCTAAAAAAGCGGACGAGGTTCTGTTTGCCACTGATGAAGACCGCGAAGGAGAGGCAATCTCATGGCACCTTGCAGAGATCCTTAAACTGGACCCGGAAAAAGTACAGCGCATCACCTTCCATGAAATTACCAAAGGCGCGATTGAGGAGGCGCTCGAGCATCCGCGCACCATCGACATGAAACGCGTGGACGCCCAGCAGGCGCGGCGCATCTTGGATCGTCTTGTTGGATATAGCCTCTCCCCGTTCCTCTGGAAAACGGTTCGTCCGGGGCTTTCGGCCGGTCGTGTGCAATCCGTTGCCGTACGTCTCATCGTGGAACGCGAACGCGAAATTGAAGCGTTTACGCCGGAAGAATATTGGAGCATCGAAGCCGAATTTACCCCGAAGGGATCTGACGGAGTTCTTGAGGCGAAACTGAAAGAATACGACGGCAAGAAGATCGAAAAAATGTCGATCGGAAACAAAGAAGGTGCAGATGCCATTTTGGATGACATTCGTGAGCAGACATATAAAGTGCACCGCGTTGAAGAAAAATCGAAAAAGAACTCACCGCCGGCGCCGTTTACAACCTCAACCCTCCAACAGGCCGCCAACCACCGCCTTGGATTTTCGGCAAAACAGACAATGGCCTTTGCGCAGAAGTTGTATGAAGGTATTGATATCGGCTCGGAAACCGCGGGTCTCATCACCTACATGCGTACCGACTCCGTAAACCTTGCTGATAAATTCGTGGAAGAAGCCAAGGGCGTCGTGCTTGAAAAGTACGGAGACAAATATGCGCTCGATAAGCCGCGTGTGTTCAAAACCAAGTCAAAAGGTGCGCAGGAGGCCCACGAAGCCATTCGCCCAACCGATGCGTCACGCACTCCGGAAGATATCAAAGAATACCTGGATCCAAAGCTCTTCAAGCTGTACCAGCTGATCTGGCGACGAGCAGTGGCGACGCAAATGGCAGACGCGGAACTCAAAACAACCTCAATGGATGTTGCCGGTGGAAAAGCCGTATTCCGCGCAACAGGTCAACGCGTGGTCTTTGACGGACACTTGGCGCTTGATCCGGAGAAAACGAAGGATAAGCATCTTCCTGAATTGCACGAAAACGACCCGATGGATGTGAAGTCCATGGAGGGCAAACAGCATTTCACCGAACCCCCGCCACGCTACACAGACGCCTCGCTGGTGAAAGCGCTTGAAGAATACGGCATTGGTCGACCATCCACGTACGCACCAACCATCGGAACCATCATCGACCGTAAATACGTGGAGCGGGATGATCGCAAGCGCCTGGTACCAACCAAAATCGCAGGAGATGTGGTGGATCTTCTCGTGAAATACTTCCCAAACATTGTTGATTTAGAATTCACCGCCCGGATGGAGAATTCGCTCGATACCATCGCCGAAGGCAAGATGGAGTGGCGACCGCTTCTTTCTGCATTTTATGGGCCGTTCCATGAACAGCTTATGCAAAACGAAAAGAACCTTGAGCAAGAAGCTCAAAAAGCCGCCGAAGGTGAAGCATGCCCGAAGTGCGGCAAACCTATGACTGTGAAGCGCAGTCGCTACGGAAAATTCCTCGCCTGCACCGGATACCCCGAGTGCAAAGGAAGCAAACCGCTCCCGGGCGAAGAACCGCGCAAAGAACCGGAGCCGACCGACGAAAAGTGTGAAAAGTGCGGGGCGCAGATGTTGAAGCGTGAAGGGCGCTTTGGCCCGTTCCTCTCGTGCTCCAAATACCCGGAGTGCAAATTCATCAAAAACATCGAAATCCCGGTGAAGGACGAAGACGGGAATGAAGTGAAGTGCCCGAAGTGTAAAAAGGGCACGATCATCCAAAAACGATCCAAGCGCGGAAAGACCTTCTACGCCTGCAACCAATACCCGGACTGCGAACAAGCGTTCTGGGCGCCGCCAACCGGCAAACCTTGCCCCGAGTGCGGATACGCCACCACAGTGCGTAAGGCAAAATCCATTTCCTGCCCGGAAGAGGACTGCAAATGGAAAGAGTCGATCGTCTCCGACTAACGGCTCGCCTCAAAAAATAACCGCCCCTGCGGTTATTTTTTCTTCTTCTTATCCTTCTTTTCTTTTCTGCCATTAATCATCCAATCTGCAATTGGGTTCTCCTTAGGATCAAACGTTAAAAATTTACCCCAAAATATCACCTTGTCTTTTAAGCTACCAAAAAGAAATTTAATACCCTTGTCGAGAGCGTGAAAAATATCTGGGAGCGAACTGAAGGCCTTCCAAATACCACGAAACAATCCCGCGACTCCCAACACGCCGACCGCTCCACCCAAGCTCGCCCCCGCCTTCGCCTTTTTCTTAAACCATCTTCCTGCTTTTTTTACCCCCTGCCAATCCTCCGACCGTGAACTTTCATCCAACTTTTTTTCATGGAAGGCCTGTTGCTCCCTCTCACGATCTTTTGCCGCCAATTCGTCTTCCCGTTCTCGTGCCTCCTTCTCCTCCTCTTCCTTCAAATCTTTTTTCGCAACAGAGAGCAAACGATCAAGATTCGTAAGTGCAAGACCCATGGCAAACAATTCACCACGATTCGCTTCCATACCAGAAACAACATTCAATCGCTGTTTCTTTAATTTTTCCAGATCCTTCTCCGCAGCTTCTTTTGATCCCTCAATCACACCGTCCTCAATATCCTGAATCTTCCGTTCCGCAGCCGCTACTTTTTTTTGCATCTTTTCGTACTGCTTGGCCTGATCCTCCAAGCGACGCACAAGCTCTTCCTTTTCATTCATCTTCTCGTGGAACGACAAACCTCGCTGTAGTACGGCCCGCTTTGCCTTTTCCTTATCTGAAAGCCCATCCTTCTCGTCAAGCTCGTGCAATGACTTGCGCTCGGATTCAATCACTTTCTTCAGCTCCTTGCGCGCGTTGTCATTCGCTGGCAGTTCGTTTTCCAACACCTCAAGCTCCGGAATCTCCGGGGGTTCATACGACCACTCATCGCCTTGCTCCACAGCTTCTTTTCGCACACGCGTCGCCCACTCTTTTCGAACCTCGCGCGTGGCTTCCGCAATGGCGCGCTCTGCCTCTTCCGCGCTTTCTTGGATCGCCTCTGTGGCTGCAGCGTCTCCTTGAGCTTCCGCAACACCTGCCGTCGCCACTTGATCCACCTCCTCAAGCGCCGCGCTCTGCATGCGACGTAAATCCGCAGCTTCCGCGCCTTCAATTTCACGAACCTCAATCTCCGGGGTATCCTCATCACCATCCAATAACTCAACATCCGCGTCGTCCGGCGACACGGTTTGGATCTCCTCTTCAGATGCAGGCATTCTCTCAGCAGGATTGGCCATAACTACCGCTACGATACTTGAAAAACCCCTTTGTTGTCGACCTATTCCAAACCCCAACACCCCTTCTCTCCTTGGCGTAAGGGGAGATTAAGAGGGGATAGATAAGATCAGTAATGGGGAGTCGCTCCAAAAAACAGACCTGTTGCAAAGACGAACAAGCAGGTAGGATACTCATATGGTTGAAGCGCCCGACACAACCTTCAAGAAACTCACCAGAATCATCTCGGAAAACGAACCCGGGGCTGATCTTGATATTGTGAAAAAAGCATATCGTTACGCAAAAGATGCGCATGACGGGCAAATGCGTGCATCCGGCGACCCATACATCATTCACCCGCTTGCCACCGCAGTCACACTTGCGGAAATGCGCCTGCCGATTCCCATTATCGCGGCCGGCATTCTACATGATGTTCCCGAGGACACGCCGCGAACGCTGGAAGACATCCAGGAAGAATTTGGCGACGAGATCCACAAACTTGTCAGCGGAATTACAAAGCTCGGAAAGATCAAATACCGCGGGATGGAGCGGTATATCGAGAATCTCCGGAAGATGTTCCTTGCCATGGCCGAAGACGTGCGCGTGGTGGTCATCAAATTCGCAGATCGTCTGCACAACCTCCAAACGCTGGACGCAATCCCTCCCAAAAAACAATACCGCGTGGCGTTGGAAAGCCTGGAGATTTTCGCCCCGATCGCCAACCGGCTCGGTATGGGTGAAATGCGCGGGCAACTTGAGGATGCGTCATTCAAGTACGTTCTTCCGAAGGAATATGAATGGACACGGAATCTCGTGGAGCGTTCGGAGCGTCAAAAATTGGGGTACCTCGAAAAGGTGATGGATGTGGCACGGAAGGATCTTTCTGACGCCGGACTCGGAGATTTTGAGGTGTACGGACGTGCAAAACATTTGTACTCGACCTACCGAAAACTCCTCCGCCATGACCGGAACATCGCGCGTATTTATGACCTCATGGCCGTTCGCGTTCTCGTCAAAAATATTGCGGACTGCTACGCCGCGCTTGGCGTGATCCACGGTCGCTGGACGCCGCTCAAGGGACGCATCAAAGATTACATCGCACAGCCAAAACCAAACGGATACCGCTCGCTCCACACCACGGTTTTTTGTGACGATGGAGAAATTGTGGAATTTCAAATCCGAACGGACGAGATGCACGAAGAAGCCGAATACGGTATCGCGGCGCACTGGGCCTACACTGAAACGCGCAAACGCTCGAACGAAACACTGACCGAGCGCATCGACTGGGTGCGACAACTCGCGGACATCCAAAAAGAATTCAAAAACAAAAAGGAATATCTCCATTCACTCGAGGAGCTCAAAATCGATATTTTCCGCGGGCGCATCTTCGTCTTCACACCAAAAGGCGACGTGTTGGATCTTCCGGAAGAGTCAACACCGGTCGACTTTGCCTATGCTATCCACACGGATATTGGAAACACGTGTGCAGGCGCGAAGGTGAACGATGAAATCTCCTCACTGGAACGGACGTTAAAATCCGGCGATATGGTTGAAATTGTGACAGACAAAAACCGCAAAGGACCAAACCCGGATTGGATTAAATTCGTGAAAACGCGGCATGCAAAAAGCAAAATCCGGCAACATGCTCGTGCCGGAATCGCATCATGGATCAAAGGCGCACTCCCCGGAGGACGCGTGGAGTAATACTACTTTTTGATCTTTTTCACCAACTCGCCCAAGTCTTTATCGCTGAAAAATCGAATACGAATCTCCCCTTCTCCACGGGAGTCTTTTTTAATAACAACCTTTGCATCCAGCATGTTTCGCAAATCCGTTTCAATGGCCTCAAGATTGGGATCATGGCCGCCGGACGAACGCCGACGCGGAGAAACGCGCGCCTCGGTTTGACGCACCGTAAAATTCCCATCGAGCATCTGTTTGAACATCCGCATGCGCTCCTCTTCGGTCGGGAGTGACAGCAACGTCCGTGCGTTTGAGGCGGAAATCTTTTTTTCGATCAACGCTTTTTGAATCTCATCCGGAAGCTGCAGAAGGCGGATGATGTTCGCGACTTGCGGGCGGCTTTTCCCAACCCGCTTCCCCACCTCGTCTTGCGTTAATCCAAATTCCTCCTGAAGACGAAGATACGCGCGCGCTTCTTCAACCGGGTTCAAATCCGAACGCTGGACGTTCTCAATGATCGCGAGCTCCATCTTTTCACGGGCATCCGCTGTACGTACTACGGCAGGAATCTCTTCAAGTTCGGCGATTTTAGAAGCGCGGAGACGGCGCTCACCCATGATGAGCTCGTAGCGTCCATCCGGCTTTTCCGTCACAACGATAGGCTGCAAAATGCCGTGCTCCTGAATGGACGACACAAGATCCTCTAATTCTCCATGATCAAAACGCACGCGCGGCTGGTGTGGATTGGGATCAATCTGGTCGACCGGAAGCGTTTGAATGCGTGCGATCTTTTTCGACGAAGGTGCGGAAACAGCAAGCGGCTTCGCCTCTGCCTCATCAAAGGCGTCCTGCACATCCTCTGTAGGAAGCAATGCGCCGAGTCCGCGCCCCAAGCCTGATTGACGTCGTATCATAATGCCATGTGTCGAACCTCACTTTCCACGATTTCGCGCGCCAAACGCTCGTAGGCCCGCGCCCCTTTTGACGACGCGTCAAATCCAATGATTGAGCGGCCAAACGAGGGCGCCTCGGCAAGGCGAACATTCCGTGGAATAACGGAACGGAAAATATTTTTCGGGAAGAATTTATAGAGTTCTTGCATCACATCATCCGAGAGCTTGGTTCGTGAGTCATACATGGTAAGAACCGCCCCTAAAATCTCCACATCCGCCCGAATGTGCTTTTTGACCAGGTTTACCGTCTCCAACAGCTGACCCAAGCCTTCAAGCGCGTAGTATTCCGTCTGCACCGGAATCAAAACTTCATCCGCCGCCACAATTCCGTTTAGCGTGATCATTCCAAGCGTTGGCGGACAATCAATCAAAATATAGTCGTAATCGTTTCGTACCTCCAGAAGCGCGTCATAGAGTTTAAACTCGCGCCGCTGCATGGGAACGAGCTCCACATTCAAACCAGCCAGGTGCTTCGTCGCTGGCGCGACACGGAGCGACTCATGTGCCGTTGGCTGGATGATGTCGCCAATACGCGCCTCACCTAAAATCGCTTCGTAGACGCCGCGATCCAAATGCGCGTGGTCAATCCCAATGCCGGACGTGGCGTTGGCTTGTGGATCCAAATCCACCATAAGGACGAACTTCCCCTGCTCAGCCAGTGATGCACCAAGATTAATGGCCGTGGTTGTTTTTCCCACGCCTCCTTTTTGGTTTACGACTGAAATAATACGCCCCATAACTCCACTATCTTACTGGAGCGGGACATGTACTGGCAAGGGATCAGGACGCGGAAAAACACAAAACACCCGCTAAGGGTGTTTGTGTATATGGTACCGGGGGTGGGAATTGAACCCACGACCTCGGGCTTATGAGTCCCACGCTCTAACCAACTGAGCTACCCCGGCCTGTATATGCAATTATAGAAGGATGGTGGGCGAGGAGAGACTCGAACTCTCATGGTCTTGCGACCGCAGGATTTTGAGTCCTGTGCGTCTACCAGTTCCGCCACTCGCCCTCTCTTTATTTGCGCGCGAATGGTAGCAAATATATACAGCCTTGACAAGGCTTACGAATGCCATTAATATGCATGCACAAACGACGCGGGATGGAGCAGTTGGCAGCTCGCCAGGCCCATAACCTGGAGGTCGCGGGTTCGAGTCCCGCTCCCGCAACCAACAAAAAACTCCTTTAATCGAGGAGTTTTTTGATTTCTTCAATAAAATGGTTCGCGGTTTGATGCCAGGAAAAACTCTTTGCCTGCTCAATCCCCTTTTCTGCGAGACGATCACGTTCGTCTTCATTCTCCAAAAGCCGAATGATTTCGGCCTTCCACGCAGCGGAATCGTCTGGAGAGATTAAGATTCCCCCATCTCCCACAACCTCCGGAAGCGCTCCATGGTCGGAAGATAACAACGGTGCTCCGGCCTGCATCGCCTCAAGTGCCACAAGTCCAAAACCCTCATGCCAAGACGGGACGCAGACGAGGTCGGCGGAGAGAAGACACGCCCGCTTCTCGTCATCCGAAACTCCCCTCTTCCAATGAACACTTTTATGATCCGGTATTTGAACGTTGCCCCATCCCACATTTCCTATAACAACAAGTTCTCGACCGGTCTTCTCATGTACCTCCGGCCACAGACTCGCAATCATCTCAAAGTTCTTTCGCGGCTCTACCGTCCCGATCATAAGGCAGTATCCATGTGTCATCCTCGGACTTGGTCCGGGGATCCAGAGTCTGCTCTTCTCTTGAAACAATTCCGGATCACCACCTTCATACGTCACCGTCATTTTTGATGGATCAATCCCGGCGATGCGCGTGATGGATTGCCGCGTATCTTCACTCACTGCAAAAAGATGAGGCGACCGACGCAAACCGCGTAGAAAAAGATTTGTCGTCACCATCCGCTGAATGCCAGACTGCGGGAACCATTCGGGATGATCAAAAATTGCGAGGTCATGCACCCACGGAATTTGCGGAGTCGAAACACCGGGTGCGCACGAACCACCAAGCACGAGCAAGAGATCGCACAGATGATCACGAAGCGCGCTTCGAAGCGAGGCTCCCCGCCGAGTTTCAAGGGAGACAATCTCAACAGTGTCGGATATCTGAAAATCCGCGCGAGAGACGTCGTTCGGTAGATACAAAACCCACCTCCATGGGACCTCTGCAGCAACAAGCGCGAGAGACAAAAAACGAGCCGCATGAGCGACTCCAGCACCCCCGTCACCGTCCTTCGGCAGGCTTCGAAGATCAATTCCCACTCGCATGTACGGTCCACTCAAACACGTCAAATACCCAACTCGTCACCCGCTTCATTTCCGCAAAACGAGAGAAATGATCGGGATTCCCCAAGATAACCACAACCACCTCCCGACCCTGTGGGTTTCGTGTGACTTGCGCCATAGAGTACCCCGCATCTGGCAACGAGCCTGTCTTGGCTCCTACGATGGAATACGGCTCCTGATTGAGGTATGAGGAGAGCAAAAGATTGGTCGAAAAGACCCGTCGAACGTCACCGCCTTTTGTCTCTAAATCCACCTGTGGCGTATGCGTGATTTCTCGAATCTCGGGGTACGAAAGCGCGATCGTAAGAAGAGCGGCAACGTCCGCGGCGCTTGCCCGGTTCTCGGTGGAGATTCCTGTCGGATCCACAAAGTGAGGTGATGCAAGATTTAACTCGCGTACCTTCTCATTCATGGCGCGTACAAATTCCTCGCGTCCCAACGTCTCACGAGCCAAGGCGTTTCCGGCGGAATTCACGGAACCGACCAAGAGCGCTTCAAGCGCCTGCCGTTTTGTGATGACATCACCGGCGTACAACGTGAAGTGAAGGTCGTCCTCCAAATCTCCCGAGAACATCTGAATCTCCTCATCCATATGTTCGCGTGAATGATCCAACACAACCATGGCCGTGACCAATTTTGTAAGGCTCGCGATAGGTCGAACGTCGTGCGCATGGTCCGAATAGAGAACCGTGCCCGTTGAAACGTCAGCCGCAAAGATAGAAGGGCTCGTCGTCACGAGTCCGACGCGCTCAACGTCACGGCGAACAGGAGCTTGAATCACCTCGGAATTGCTTGTATCAAAAACGTGTTCATAGGATGAAACACCTTGAACCGGACTCCCCGCCTGAACAGCCGGGATCAAACTCGCGATCGTTAAAATTTGGAGGATGGTTTCAAGCATATACTAGCCCTGTGGCTCCGGAGATCCCACCACTTCATCCTTCTCAAGGTCTTTTAAAACATCTTGAATGGCGGAGTGCCCACGGAGTTCCTCATATTGCGGCAAATCTTCCACTCTGGCAACCCCCAGGGTCTGTAGACTCTGCATTGTAAGCCCATAGAGTTCTAACCCCAGGTCCCCGACCCCCTTTTCCTCTACGAGGCCGCGGATCATGAGATTCCGTAAAATAAGCGAAGATTGGACGCCACGGATCTGTTCGATCTCCGGACGTGTGAGCGGGCCACGGTATGCCAAAATGGTCAGTGTTTCGAGTGACGGTCGGGTAAGTTCGCCGGCTGCATCTTCCTTCATAAACCGCTCCACATCGCCGGCAAACTCCGGACGCGTCACCAGACGCAGCTGCTCTCCGGCGCGCTGAACCGTCATGGCGCTTTCACGCTCTTGGAGACGGCTCTCCAACTCCTCGAGCCCTCGCTCCAATTCGTCGGAAGAGACCTCCAACGCTCCGGCAAGCTTTTTCACGGTAACGGGAGACGCGAGAACCGACAGCACGGCCTCGATACGGGATGAAATGGTCATAGAAATGATTCGGTAATGGGTTGATCAGCTGGAGCATCCGGATGCTCCTTCAATTGGATGTCGGAAAACACGTCTCCCTGCTCTACGTGGATATACCTCTGCTTTGCGAGTTCAAGGATAGCGAGAAAAGAGACAACGGCTTCACGACGATCTGTCAGCCCCTCGCAAAACTCGTGGAACGTCATCTTCGCTTTGGTACGAATGCGTCCCAAAAGATCACGGATCTTTTCCTGCAACGTCACAACACGGCGCATACGAGCTTTCGGAAGCTCTTGAACAGGCGTAAGCCGTGCAATAACACGGTGCATAGTGGCAAGCAGATTCTCCGCCGTCACATTCGCAGGCATCGCCGTAGTATCCTTCGGCAAACGCAGCGGTTCACGTCGCGCGTACATCACCCCCGCGTCATTCCAGAGCGCGTTAATACGCTTCGACGCCTCCACAAAACGACGGTATTCCCGCAGCTGTGTTTCCAAATCCGGCCCCTCTTCCAACTCTTCATCGATGAACGACGGGATAAGAAGCTTAGACTTTAAATACACTAGCTTCGCGGCAATCAAAAGATAATCCGCGAGCTCGGCTGGAGGAATTTCCGGATGTGCATGCACGTGCTGAACAAACTGGTCGGCTACGGCGGCCAGGGAGATTTCCGAAAGATCCAGCTTTTCTCGTTCAACAAGCTGCAACAAAAGATCGAGCGGCCCGTGGAAATCTGCAGCCTGGACCTTCAATGTCATACGTCGCCCTTCTTGCTTTTCGGCATTTTCACTTCAACATGCACGCTCTCAAGCCGGTCGTCCTCAAGCGGTGACGGTGCACCCATCATCAAGTCACGTGCGTCTCCGGTCTTCGGAAAGGCGATCACTTCGCGGATATTGGGTTCGTTCGCAAGAATCATCACAAGTCGATCCAGTCCCGGGGCCATTCCACCGTGCGGTGGCGCGCCAAATTCAAACGCCTTCAACATGTGACCAAACTTCATGCGGATCCGCTCCTGATCCAATCCAAGCAGTGCAAAAATTTTGTTCTGTAGCTCGCGCTTGTGAATTCGGATGGAACCCGAAGAGATTTCATAACCGTTCAACACGAGGTCATACGTCTGTCCGCGAACCGCACGAGGGTCAGAATCGAGCAACGAAATATCATCCGGATGTGGCATGCAAAACGGATGGTGCGCCGGTGCCAGTCCGCCCTTTCCATCATCTTCAAACAGCGGGAAGTCAACCACCCACAAAAAGGCGAGCTCGTTCGGATCGTCCGGGTTCTCGCGGATATCCGGCTTATCGGTCCCGTACTTCTCCATCGCCTCCTTGTACGTCATGCGCGGGAACGGTGTTGTTGAGAGACGCTTCTCCGGAAACACGTTTTTCACCATCTCGGTCATGAGACGCTCGTTCAGCTCCAACACGTCCTCTTGCTCCACAAATGACATCTCAAGGTCAAGCTGCGTGAATTCAAACTGCCGATCTCCGCGCGGGTCTTCGTCGCGGAAACAGCGCGCGATTTGGAAGTACCGTTCAAAACCCGCAACCATCAAGAGCTGTTTAAACTGCTGTGGCGACTGCGGAAGCACGTAAAATGACCCGGGGTGCTGACGCGCCGGCACAATATATTCACGCGCACCTTCCGGCGTCCCTTTTACAAGATACGGCGTTTCAATCTCCACAAAATCCTCTTTGTGAAGAAAGTCGCGCATGAACGAAATAATTTTATCGCGAAGGCGTAAATTTCGCTGCATTCGCTCCGAACGGAGGTCGAGGTAGCGATACGTTAAACGCACATCCTCGCCTACCTCCATCGTGTCTTTCTCGATCTCAAACGGCGGTGTCTTTGACGCGTTAAGCACCTCAATGTCTTTTGCCAAAAGCTCCACATGGCCGGTCTCTAAATCCGGGTTCACCTGCTTCTCACCACGCTTCTGGACGACGCCGGTAATCGACAAGCACCATTCCGGTCGGATGGCATCAAACACGTTCTGCCCGCGCTTTGAGAGCTCTTGCGGAACCAGAACCACCTGAAGAAGTCCGGAGCGGTCACGCAAATCCAAAAACGCGATCTTTCCCATGTTCCGGCGCCGGTGCACCCAGCCCTGAACCGTCACTTCTTCACCAACTTGATCAACCGTCTCACGATGTAAATTTCGTTTCATAGCATTTATTGTACGCTGAGTACTGGAACAGAAAGTGCAGAGATTTCATCTGCGCCACCAACTCGTACCACAAGCACGTCGTCTAATTCAGCCGGGAGCGTCCATACGCCCGTGTACTGTCCGGCTTCCCCGCGGCTGAGTGGAATCGCATGGCCATACACAAAAGCTTCCACGGTATCCGCACCCACCGTCTGCACCACGATACGCACATCCGATCCAGCTTCTCCCACATACAACCCCTGGTCCAAGGACATGCCTTCTAATTTTAATGAAAGGGCGAAGGGAGACGATTCGGTGCGCGGCACGCATTCTCCAACCGTCTTTGACTCATGTGTTTGGCATACCAGCCCAACAGAACAGTACCCGAAGTTGGTGCCACACACCTCACCGGCTTGCCGGTCGTAAAAATTCACCACGCGTGCGTCTGATGCTTTTGTCACACCCAGCACTCGGGCTTCTTCGTCTCCGCTGTCCGGCGCCTGATCCCCAAAGAACTCTTCAAAATACCACCAGAGTGGCCCAGGTTCGCATGAAGCAGATTCAGGTAGCTGAGTACAAGAAAGCCAACGATCATGCTCTATCGTACGATAGTGCAAAAATAAGGACCGAGTAAGGATTGCAATGAATGCCAAAAAAACAACGGCACCAAACACCGCCCACGCCTTTAAATCACGCGTTTGCCGCTCCATATGCTGTTCTATGCTACGTGTTTTCAAGGATTGTGACAATGGGGTCAAAGCCGGTGTGCGTCCCCAGTTTGGTCTCCGCACCTGTATCGATATCAAGGAGAATAAGGTTGGAATCACGACGGATTAACACGCGCTTGGCGTCGAGAAAAAGAAGGATCGCGTCTGTATCACCAAGATCAGACCGACTCCCCTCGCCATCAATCGCATATGCACGACCTGACTCGGTTTGAAGGAGATGCGGATATTCCCCGGATCCATCCACGAGATACTGAAGAATTGAGTCATCATCAAATGTTGTCACGGTGCGCGTTTCACCATCCGAAGACAGCTGCGAGAGGGAAGATGGCGGAACAGGTGGCGATTCGAGCCCCGGACCCGGCGTTAACGTAACGTAGAATAAAGCGCCCGACTGTGCGGAAATATGCTCGGCCTCATCCGGAATGGTCGACACATCCCGTACATCACCCCCAATGGAAACGGAGAGCGCGTGTCGCTCGCCTCCGATCCTTCCAATGACCGCAAAATGCCCATCATCCCACCAACCGACCGGTGTCACATCGCGTACCGGCTGGCTATCCATACGAATCACGTGCGTCGCAATGTCAGAGCCATTGCGAATCTCGATCGCGCCGGCGCCATCCTCACGCGGTTCCGCCGGCTGAAGCTGTCGCGACTGGTCCGGAGAAAGCACGCGGTATACGTCATCAATACGCCCGTCATGCCGCACGCCCACCGGAAGGCCGGAGGTGAAGTGCGCCCCAATAATAAAGCGGTCGTACGATTCGAGTCGCTCAAATCCGAGAGGAGCCTCAACCTCTTCCCCATCCAGTGTCCACACCCTCACGGTATGCTCATCATTCACCATGATCCATGTATCCTCCGCCGCCACCCGGGGCTCTTCGGTTTTTGTTTCACCAGCAGGAAGGTCTCCGCTGTTTCGGCGGATAAGGAAAAGACCTCCGACCGCCACAAAAAGGGCGAGGAGGATCAAAAACGTTGAAAATCGATGGGACTGCATATCCCAAATCCTAACCCCAGGTCGCAAAATTGGCCACAGTCTCCCTGCGATTAGGGCGTAAGGCGGTTAATGAGGCGTGGGAACGGGATGGTTTCGCGAACATGCTTGCGACCACACATCCAGGCAACCGTGCGCTCCAAGCCAATTCCAAACCCGGAATGCGGGACAGATCCAAAACGACGGAGATCCATATACCATTCAAAATCCTTTGGCGACATCTTGTGTTCATCAATTCGACGTTTCATGACATCCAAATCCGCTTCACGTTCCGAGCCCCCAATAATCTCACCATACCCCTCCGGCGCAAGAAGGTCGGAGCAGAGCGCACGACTCTCGTCCTCCGGATCACGCTTCATGTAAAACGACTTTACCTTTGCGGGATATTTTTCGATGAAAATCGGACGGTCATACTGCGACGTCAACACCGTCTCATCATCCGCGCCAAGGTCTTCGTCTTCCTTAATGTCACTTCCGAGTGCCTGAAGCTGCTTCACGGCTTCGGCATGATGAATACGCGGGAACGGTTTTTGAATTTTCTCGAGCACGGAAATATCGCGCTCCAAAATTTCGAGCTCCGGGCGACATCGTTCAAGAACGCGCTTCACAATAAAGCACACCAAATCCTCTTGGATGTCCATATTCTCGGCGTGCTCCACAAACGCCGCTTCCGCATCCATGAGCCAAAACTCGGTGAGATGTCGACGCGTCTTCGATTTCTCCGCGCGGAACACCGGACCAAAGTCGTACACACGACCCAGCGAGGCGATCGCCGCCTCAAGATATAACTGCCCGGATTGCGATAAATAAGCCTTTTTCTCATCAAAATAGTTCACCTCAAACAGCTCGGTTGTATCCTCACACGCGTTCGCCGTAAAGATTGGCGTATCCAATCGGATGAACCCGTTCTGGTGCGCCCAATCAAACATGGCGTACTGAATTTCCGAACGGACGCGAAGAACCGCCCATTGCGTTTGGGAACGAATCCAGAGGTGACGATGGTCCAAAAGAAAATCCGGCCCGTGCTCTTTTTTCCCGATCGGAAATTCTTCGGCACGCTGAAGCAGCGTTACAGACAACGCTTGAATCTCGTAGACGCCCGGCTTCTTCGGATGTTCACCCACGCGACCACGGATCTCGACCGTCGACTCCGTTGTAATGTTTTGCACCGCGTCCCACGTTGCATCGTCCGCATCATCACGCGAAACAATCGCCTGCACAAAACCAGAACCGTCCCGCACCTGAAGGAAGGCGATCTTTCCGGAGGATCGATGGTTATATACCCACCCTCGGATGATAATTTCATCCCCAACGTGGGACTTTAAATCTGAAATGCGTGTGGTCATACGTATGTACAAAAAGATGAAAACAATTTCGAACCCTCAAACTCCTCGTGAAGATATGTTGAATACATTAGGTGTTCAATATAAGAACACACGAAATCCAACACCCCCTCCTCTGCCGTTAACCGCAGTGCATCACGAAGTTGGCCGTGGCGCAAGAGTCGTAACACACGCAGATGCTCCTCACCGCACCGCATCTCCTCGCGAGCGCCCTCTTCTTCAAACGGCGGCGCAAACCCGAGAAGATCCAGCAATTTAAGTACCGCGCCCGCAAATACAAAGCGCATACGGATAACAGACGCATTACCGGGCATATCCCCGGCAACGCTTCGAAGCTCAATGAGAAGATCGTACAGCCTTGAATCCGGCACCCCCGGACGAACCATGCGTGTCACCAGATCCGAAAAACGCCCCAACAATAAATACCCTTCATACGGCATGTTCGGCGCGCCAATACCTCGATACGCCACGGCAAGATGATCTACAAAGCGCCCGTGCGCCATCATAACCTCGGTATCGCAAAATGGCTCCAAATGTCCGGCTTGGCGTGACTTCGGGCGTGAACAACCCCGCGCAAATGCCGTACAAATGCCGTGATCACGCCCGTAGAGCGTGTATCGACGGTCATAATCGCGCACCGCCTCTTTCTTTAGGATAAAAACACGGTCACGACGATACGCCATACTGTTCGAGCCAGGTTTCCAAAAGAACCGCGGCCGCTAAGTCATCCGTCGCTCCCTTACGACCCGACTCTCGCGCATGCGTATCCGCAAGCCGTGTTGAGAGCCGCTCATCTACCTCGTGCACCGTAAATCCTTCCGCACGGAGAATCTTAATAAACGACCGAGTCGCCTCCGCCTGTTCGCCCTCTTGACCCAAGTGCGTATACGGAATCCCAACAACAAGCGCAGACGCGCCCTCGTGCTGATAGCAATCGCGAATTTCTCCGACCTGATCCGCCAATCCCTCAACCTCAATCACCTTCCAGGGTGTGGCAATTTTGGAGTCTGTGTCACCAAGCGCAACACCAATCCGCTTTGCGCCATAATCGATCCCTAAAACTCTCATACCTCGTCCTCATCCGGCCACGGAGTAATAAGCTCATACCCGTCTTCTGTCACTGCGACGGTCACTTCAAAATGTGCAGCCGGAGACTTATCGCGCGTTGAAATTGTCCACCCGTCTTCTGCCAATTCAATACCCGGCTTCCCAAGCGTAATCATGGGCTCAATAGCGATCACCATGCCTTTTTCGAGCTTCACCTTCATGGCGCGCTTGTCACGAAAATTGGGAATCTGCGGCTCTTCATGCACGGCGTGTCCGACACCGTGTCCCACAAGCTCCCGCACAATGCCGTATCCGCACGGAGTGACCACATCTTCAACCGCGGCACCAATCTCCCCGACCGCCGCACCGTCACGCACCGCCTCAAGAGCGCGAACCAATGACTCTCGCGTCACAGAAAGAAGCGCCAGCAGATCTTCCGACACGTCCCCCACCGGAACCGTTGTGGCCATGTCGGTTGCCAAACCCTCGTACCACATACCAATATCCAACCCCACAATGTCACCGTCCTTAATCTTCCGATCCGGCGTCGCGGGACCGTGCACCACTTCTTCATTGATAGAAATACAGAGTGTGGAAGGAAACGGCGGATCACTCTTTGATGTTGTGTAACCCAAAAATGAGGGCTTACCTCCCGCCGCCTCAATCTCCTCACGTGCAATCCGATCAAGCTCCTTCGTCGATACCCCCGATACACACGCCTCACGCGCCTTTCGAAGGGCACGCGAAAGAATCACGCCGCCGCGCTTCAATGCTTCAATTTCCTCCGGAGTCTTGATAAAAGCCATAGGTGCATTAGGCGCGGAATCCAAGCCGCGACATTTTTTTAATAATCTCTTCAAATACGTATGGAATCGGCTGATCACCGTTCACATTCAGAAGCACGCCACGTTGTCGATAATATCGCGTAAGCGGCTCCGTCATAAAATGGTACGTCTCAAGGCGCTTGCGGATCACTGAAGGTGTATCATCCGCGCGGCGCACAAGGTCTCCACCACAAATGGCGCACATATCCTTTTTAATCGGGGGCGAGTGCTTCAAGTGATACGTTTGCCGGCACTTGGTGCATTGCACGCGTCCACTCAACCGGTCCACCGCCTCATCATCCGAAATCCGAATATGAATCGCGAGTGAAATTTTGAGGAATTTATCCAGCTGTGTCGCCTGGTCCACGGTGCGAGGATACCCATCCAGAATGAACCCGCGTTTTGACCCCTGCTTTTTAAGATGTTTTTGCACCACCGCGTTCGTAAGGTCGTCGGGCGCGAGCGTTCCGGCATCCACATACGACTTCACCAGCTTTCCGAGTGACGATTTTGACTTGATCTCCTCACGGAAGAGCTCCCCTGTTCCAATCAACGGGATATCAAAACGATCGGCAAGGAGTTCACCCTGCGTTCCTTTTCCTGACCCCTGCGGGCCAAACAACGTCACACGAAGTAGCTTTGGCACACTCAATAACTACATGCCCCGAGAAAACAAAAGGGCTAAAAACGGAACCGCCGTACCTGCAGCAAGTGCCGGAAGGACGGCTCGCGGATGAAGATCAAATCGCGCGATAATCGAGAGCGACCCGAGCATCATCCCCAGCATCACAACTACGCCCTCCCAAAACCCCCACGAGGCGGCATGCGCCACCAAGACAAGCGGCAGAACCACATCTCCGGTACCGAGTAACACCCACGACCGCCGACGCTCCTCATCCATTCCTGACACATAGCCGCGAAGCCGCTCAGGAAAAACAAAACCCGGGACAAAGCCCAGTGAAACGAGGCGCTTCGTAAGATGTACAATCGGTCCACCCGGAGGCCCCAAGACCATATCATAGACGGTAAAAGCGACCAATATCAGCAAGAGAACTTCCGGGGGGAACCATCCGGCAAATACAATCGCCGCGCCAATGCCGCCAACAAGAAAAAAAGCGTTGTGATAGAGAGGAATTTGGATAAAAAGGTGGAGGATGGTGAGGACGGCGGCGATAAGGACAGAGATACCCACCGAAAAACCCAGGATCAAAAAGACGTACCAAACACCAAAGAAAATCGCGAGCGTAAATAAGACCTCCCAAAGCATACGAGACCGCGCGCGCTTCAGAAGTGCGAGAACAAAGATAAATGCAAACACAGCAAGGGCGATATATTGCCCTGTGCTCAAAAGCGCGTGCGAAAATGGAGAAACCGTAGAAATCCGCCCGATCGTTGCAATCGTTAAAAGACCGGCCACGAGAAACAAGGACGGAACCGCAAACCGCGCTGTATGCGTTTTGATCATGCGTATCTGAAGTATATCAAAAGACCGCCCGGAAGCGCCGCGACGGTCTTTGATTCGCTTGTTTTGGAATTCCTAATATGCGTCGTATTGGCGCATGGTGAGCTGCGACTCAACCTGCTTCACCGATTCAATCACCACAGAAACAACGATGAGCAACGAGGTACCGCCAACCGCGAGCAGCTGGTTTCCACCCGAACCCTGCGCAAGGATCGGAAGCACGGCAATAGCCCCGAGGAAGGTTGCACCAAACAGGTTGATACGCGTAATCACGGACTGTAGATATTCAGCTGTCGGCGCGCCGGGACGAATACCCGGAATAAATCCGCCTTGCTTTTGCAGATTCTCCGCGATTTTTTTAGGGTCAAAAATGATCGCTGTGTAGAAAAACGTGAATGCAAATACGAGCACGAAGTACAGAAGACCGTAGATCGCCTGGTTCTGAAGAACCTCCAGCGTCCAACGCGCCGCATCCGCGAGCCACAGAGTTCGCGCGGTCAAAAAGAACTGCGCCACAACCGATGGGAAGATCAAAATAGAGATGGCAAAAATAATCGGAATCACACCCGCCATGTTCACGCGAAGCGGAAGATGGGATGACACGCCACCGGAAAGCACCCCGCTTCCACGGACCTGACGCGCATGCTGCACCGGAATATTCCGCTGCGCCTCTGTGACATATACAACACCCAAAATCGTCACGATTGCAATCACGGCATACACCACCCACGTAAACAGCTGAGAGCGGTCAAATGACACCACAAGTTGACTCACCTGCTGTGGCAGTCCCGCGAGAATTCCCGCAAAAATCATGAGGGAGATACCGTTTCCGATTTTCTTTTCCGAAATCAATTCACCGAGCCACATGAGGAAGATCGTTCCCGCGGTCACGGTGACCATGAGCGTAATAATGAAGAAGGCGTCCGTGCTCTCTACGATCGGAACCTGTGACTGCCGGACAAGCGACAGGAGCGCGAGCGACTGAATCATCGCAAGCGGCACCGTCACGATACGCGTCCATTGATTGATTTTCTGCTGTCCGGACTCCCCTTCCTTCTGAATCGCCTCCAGGCTTGGCACAATCATCGTCAACAGCTGAAAGATGATGGATGCCGTAATAAACGGCGCTACACCCAAGGCTACGACTGAAAATTGAGCGATCGTTCCACCGGAGAAAATATTCAAAAGACCCAAAACCTGGTTGGCTTCAAAGAAGCTTTGAAGCGCCGCCACATTGATTCCCGGAAGCGGAATGTGAGCCGCGATACGAAAAAGAATCATCACGGCAAAGACAAACAGAAACGCCTGCCGAAGATCTTTAATCTTCCAAATGGAACGCAATTTTTCGAACATAAATGTATGCCTATTTGGCAAAGGAACCGCCCGCTTTTTCAACCACCTCCTTCACAGAAGCCGTTGCACGGACGCCAACAAACTTGAGAGACTTCTTTGCTTCACCTCCGCCAACGAGTTTGACGTAAACGGCGTGCTTTGGCAAAAGCCCTTTTTCTTTCAGCTTCGCAACCGTAACCGTTGCACCATCGCCAAAAGATTCAGATACGCGTCCGATACGTACGGCGTGCACCTTTGGTTTCGGGCTTGAAAAACCTCGCGTTTTTGGAAAACCGAGAAGCATCTGCTTCAAGCCCTTCAGCTTCAAGCCGCTCTTTCCACCCGTACGGGCGCGCTGTCCTTTTGTTCCGCGTCCGGCGGTCTTCCCTTTTCCGGAACCATAACCGCGACCGCGTCGGATCTTGCTGGATTTTGAGCCCTTTGCCGGGGTAATTGTGTGAGGAGTTAATGTCATACGCTATTTCTTAGCCGCCTCCTTTTTTGCAGGCTCCGAAGTCTTTTTTGCAGATTCCGGAGGCATGCGAAGCGAGGTCAACGCCTTAAAGACGGCCTTCACGTTATTGATCTTACTCTTTGATCCTAAAATCTTTGCGGTCACGTTGCCGATTCCGGCAAGCTCAAGAACCACACGGACAGGACCTCCGGCCTTAATCCCCGTTCCTTTTGGAGCGGGTTTCAGTACCACCTTCGCAGCACCGAATTCCGCACGAACGGCATGGGGGATTGTTTCATTCTTAATCGGAACAGTCACAAGCGATTTTCGTGCCTGTGCTGCCGCTTTTCCAGTCGAACCCGGAACATCCACACTCTTCCCAAGACCAAACCCAACTCGGCCCTTACGGTTTCCGATCACCGAGAGCGAACGAAAACGCATACGCTTTCCACCCTTTGTCACACGTGTGACACGGGCAATTTCGAGCGTCTTCTCATCATATTCGGACTTCACCTCAAATTCGTCCTTTCGACGACGAGGTCCACGGCCACGACCACCTCCTCCGGGTCCACGACGGTTATTCATACCACCGCGTCCGCGAGAAGGACGATTCGATGTCGGACGTGCTGCGGCCGGCTTGCTAGCTGCTGGAGCTTTTGCAGCCACCTCTGTCTTCGCATCCTCTGCCGAAGCCGGTGCTGTTGCCGGTGCCTCTGTTGTTTGAGGCGTGTCCTGCTGTTGGGTCTTTGTGTCTTCCATAGATTAAAATTTCAATCCTCCTTCACGAGCACCTTCCGCAAGCGCTTTCACGCGTCCGTGGTAGCGTCGATCGCGACGGTCAAATACAACGGTTTCAACACCCTTCGCCTTTGCCGCATCCGCAAGCGCCTTGCCGACCAAAAAAGCACGCTCAGCCTTCTTCTTTCCTTTCATTTCCGCCGTCTCCTTTGCATCCGAAGCGGCCGCGAGCGTCAAACCGGTCGTGTCATCAATCACCTGCGCGTAAATATGCTTCAGGGTACGACGTACCGTAAGGCGGGGACGGCCTGTCGTCCCTTTAATCTTTGCGCGTGTTCGCCGGATCCGAATGTCTCGGCGTGCTTGCTTTGAGTTCGTCATATGCGTACGTTATGCGGCTTTGGCGGCGGTCTTACCGGCCTTGCGGCGCACGACCTCGTCCGTGTACTTAATTCCCTTCCCCTTATACGGCTCCGGCGGACGAATGCGACGAATACGTGCCGCAACTTCGCCGACAGCCTGCTTATCAATACCGGTAATTGTCAAAACGTTCTTTTCCACCTTCGCTTCAATACCTTCCGGCAATGCAAAGAGAACAGGGTGGGAGTATCCGACATCCATTTTTACCTCGCTTCCGGAAACGGCAACCTTGTATCCAACACCGATAAACTCCAATGACTTTTCGTATGGGGTCTGGACTCCCTGAATGGCATTCGCAACCAATTGGCGCATCAAGCCCCAAATAGCACGCTGCTTCCGGTCTTCCGAGTCTGCAACCTCCACAACTGCCTGCTTCGGGTCTGATTCAATACGAAGCGTTGCGGACGGATGAAGCGCAACCTCAAGCTCGCCCTTCGGTCCTTTGACACGAACGGAGGAACCATCGACCGTGAGTGTCACGGCGTCAGTAAGTGGGATGGGTGCTTTTCCAATACGAGACATAGAGATTAATAAATTTCACAAAGAATTTCGCCTCCGAGCTTGCGCTTTCGCGCGTCCTTATTCGTCATCACGCCCTGCGAGGTAGAGACAATGGCAAGACCCATGTCGGAAAGCACACGAGGCAACATCGACGCACCCCGATAGACACGGCGTCCCGGCTTGGAAATACGTGTGATGGATTGAATAGCCGGCTTTTTGCCGTCGTACTTCAACGCAACACGAAGCGTTTTCTTTACGCCCTCTGCCTGCTCTGAAACCTCACCAACATACCCTTCACGTTCCAGGATTTTGGCAATCGTAAATTTCATCCGCGAGGACGGTGCTTCAACGAACGGACGCCGCGCCATTTGCGCGTTCCGAATTCGTGTCAAGAAGTCTGCGATAGGATCAGTATGCATACGATTTACCAGCTTGATTTTGTGACACCCGGCAGCTCACCCGCATTCGCGAGCTCGCGGAAACAGATGCGGCAAAGATTAAAGTCCCGCATAAAACCATGCTTCCGCCCGCAACGCCAACACCGACGCTGACTGCGCGTCATGTATTTAGGCTTTTTGAGTGACTTGGAAATTTGAGCTTTGGTTGCCATACAATCAATTATTTGTTGCGAAACGGAAAGCCGAGCGCTTTAAAGAGGGCGACACCTTCTTCACGGTTTTGTGCCGAGCTTGAAACCGTAACCTGGAGTCCGTGGATACGCTCCACTTCGTCCGGGCTGATTTCAGGAAACGGCAAGAATTCCGGAAAACCGATGGAGATGTTCCCACCCTTGTCGACAATCGAATCCGAGATACCGCGAAAGTCGCGCACGCGGGGGAATGTAATTGTGAGAAGTTTCTCCAAAAAATCCCACATTCGATCTCCTCGAAGCGTTACACGCATTCCCACCACCATTCCTTCGCGGATTTTGAATCCGGCGATCGACTTTTTCGCCTTGGTGGTCACCGGCTTTTGTCCGGAAATACGGGTCAACGTCTGTTCCACGGTTTCCAAAAGCTTCGCATCTTTCTGCTTCTGCGAAAGCCCAACGGAAATCGTTACGGCGCGCGGCCGCGGAACGGAAATCGCGTTCTTCAAGCCAAGCTCCTTTTGGAGGGCTGGCGCAATTTCTTTTTGGTAACGCTCTTTCAGTGTCATAGATTATGATTTCTTGGCCTCCTTTTTTGCCGTATCCGCCGTCTTCTTTTCAGAAGCTTTAGGCGTACGACGCGCGACTCGATGACGAACCGCTTTTTTCGCCTCCCCAATCGGCATCACATTCGAAGCATGGATTGGCATTGAAAACTCAACGACCTGCCCCTTTTGATCCGTTCGAGAAGAACGAAGATGGCGCTTTGAGAGGTTCAATCCCTCAAGAACCACACGGTTCAAACGCGGAAAGACCTGAATAACCTTCCCTGTTTTCCCCTTCTCTTTTCCGGCGATCACTTTCACCACGTCACCGGTTTTGATTCGAATGGTTTTCATAGGTTAGAGAACTTCAGGTGCAAGGGATACAATCTTCGAGAACCCGCGCCCGCGGAGTTCACGTGCCACTGGACCGAACACACGTGTCCCTTTCGGCTCGTTGTTCTTTTTATCAATGACAACCGCGGCATTCTCATCAAAACGAATGTACGTACCATCCGCTCGACGTGTCTCCTTTCTGGCACGAACGAGAACCGCGTGCACCACATCGGACTTTTTCACTGCGGCGCGAGGCGCAGCCTCCTTTACGGCGCAGGTCACAATATCACCCAGGCGCGCTGTACGCTTTTTGTAGCCGCCGAGTACGCGAATCACTTGGAGCTTTTTGGCTCCGCTGTTATCCGCGACTTTCAGCATTGATTGAGGTTGAACCATATAATTTTAGGCAGTTGTTCGGACGGTACGGATGTAACGCCAGCACTTATCCTTCGAAAGAGGGCGAGTTTCTTCAATCACGACCACATCTCCAACATTCGCCTTTCCATGCTCATCATGAACCTTAAACTTCTTCGAAGTGGTGAAGTATTTTCCGTACTTTGCATGCGCAATACGACGATCAACACGAACCACGGCCGTCTTTTGCATGGCGGTCGAAACCACAGTGCCTTCAAGGCGTCGGCGCGGCTTGCGCTCTGGTGTTTTTTGCGTATCTTTCGTCATACCTTTGCTTCGTTAGGCGTAACCTCCGGAACATCCTGCTTTGCGTTCTGAACCGTCAAAACACGTGCAAGGTCTTTCTTTGCGTGCCGAAGATTCCGGACTTTTGCGTTCTGCCGGGTGGCGATTTTAAAACGCAATTCCCGAATTTCCGCACGAAGATCCTGTGCGAGTTTTTCAAGTTCGCGCTCCGTTTTTTGCTGGAGTTCCTTTGGATTCATCATACAATTTCTTTAGAGATGTACTTTGCACGGCATGCAAGTTTATATGCACCGAGCTCCAATGCTTCCTTTGCCTTATCTTCCGGGATGCCATCCATTTCAAAGAGGATCGTACCGGGCTTCACCACAGCGACGTAGTGATCAACCGCACCTTTTCCAGATCCCATAGGTACCTCACTCCCCTTTTTCGTCACCGGTTTATCCGGGAATACGCGGATCCAAATTTTTCCGCCACGGCGTGTGTATCGCGTCAAAACACGACGCGTTGCCTCAATCTGACGGGATGAAATCCACGCCGGCGTCAGCGCTTTCAAGCCATAGCGACCAAAGGCAAGTTCAACCTTATCACTCGCTTTTCGAATGTTTCGTGCGCGGCCTTTGTGCCACTTTCGATGCTTTACCTTCTTTGGAATCAACATAGCTGTTTATGAGACACGTGGAGCACGTCGGTTGCGACGCGTCGGAGTGGTCGGCTGATACTGCGAAAGACGATCTTTTTCAAAGATATCCCCGCGGTAAATCCAGACTTTTACACCCACCGCACCTGTTGTGGTACGTGCCGTGTCGCAGGCGTAATCAATATCCGCACGAAGATTGGTAAGCGGAATCTTCCCCCAGTGCAAGAACTGGCTTCGCGCGATCTCTGAGCCTCCAAGACGTCCGGCAACCGCGATCTTCACGCCAAGAGCACCCGCCTTTTTGACGCGTTGGATCGCGAACTTCAATACGCGGCGGTATGGCATACGGCGCTCAAGATCCTGCACCACCTGTTCGGCGATGATGGATGCTTCAAGCGACGCCTTTGGCGGCTCAACCACGTTCAGCTGGAACTGCACCTTCTTGCCGCGGAAGAACTCGTTCAAAATCTTCTTCTTCAGTTCTTCGATACCGGCGCCGGAGCGGCCGATCACAAATCCAGGCTTTCCGGAAACGACGGTGATCGTCAACACGCCACGGGAGCGTTCAATGCGGATATCGCTCACCTGGGAACCGCGAAGCTCTTTCTTCAAGAAATTCCGGATCTCAATATCCTCTTTCAAGAGGCGGCGATATTCGTCATCACGCGCAAACCACCGCGACGGCCATGTCGTGGTTGTATTGATGCGAAACGCTTTTGGATGAACTTTGTGTCCCATAGTGTGTGTTATTTGCCTTCGTCTGTCTTTGCATCAGACTTGGCGACGGTCTTTTTTGTTGTCCCTTTCGGGGCGGTTTTCTTTTTTGCGACTTCCTCCTTTTTAACTGGAGCCTTGGCTGCAGACACAGCCTCCTTCTTTGAAGCCTTTGACTTCGGAGCCTCCTGCTTCACCGGCTCAGATCCCTCACGAGGAGCCAAAACCAGTGAAATGTGCGTGGTCCGCTTGCGAATCGCTCCTGCGCGGCCAAAGGCACGCGGGCGCCATCGCTTGTACGTCGGACCTCCGTCTGCGGCGATCTCTTTAATAATGAGCGTCGAAGGATCAAGTTTGAAATTATGTGTTGCGTTTGCAACTGCGCTTTTCAAGAGCTTCAGCACGGGCAGAGCCGCGCGCTTTTCAAGAAATGACAATCGAACCTCGGCCTCTTCAACCGGAAGCCCGCGAACAAGGTCAACAACCAGCCGAACCTTGCGGGGCGACATGCGAAGACGACGAAGTGTTGCGTGGACGTTCATATGTTATTTCTTGCCTTGCTCAAGCGATTTTTGCATCTTTCCTCCGTGACGCTGGAATTTACGCGTCGGCGCAAACTCACCCAGTTTGTGACCCACCATGTTCTCAACAACGCTCACCTTCACGTGCTGGCGTCCGTTGTGAACACCAAAGTTAAACCCGACCATTTCCGGAGTGATGGTTGATGCGCGGGACCACGTCTTGATGACGGCCTTGTCCCCTGGTGAGAGCTTCCGCACTTTTGCCAAAAGTTTTTGGTCAACGTACGGGCCTTTCTTCAAACTGCGTGACATAATTATTTCTTCTTATTGCGGCGGCGCTTTACGATCAGCGCGTTCGAGGCTTTCTTTTTCCGACGTGTCTTCACACCCAATGCATGCTTACCCCATGGTGTTTTCGGGTACTTCATACCAATCGGGTTGCTTCCTTCACCACCACCATGTGGGTGATCCACCGGATTCATCACCTTACCGCGAACGGTAGGACGAATACCGCGATAGCGCATACGACCCGCTTTCCCCCAGCGCACAAGACGCCAGTCCGGATTGGATACCGTACCGATCGTCGCCATGCATCCGCGAGGAACGAGACGTGTTTCGCCAGACGGGAGTTTGAGCGTTGCAAAACGCCCTTCAACCGCCATGAGCTGGATACCGGTTCCGGCACCACGTGCAAGCTGTCCACCCTTGCCGGGCTGAAGCTCCACGCTGTGCACATTCATTCCAACTGGAATTTTTTCCAGAGGAAGACGGTTTCCATCTGTAATCTCCGCCTTTGTCTTGGACGAGACAAGAGTGTCGCCGACCTTCACGCGGTCCGGAGTAATCATGTAGCGCTTTTCACCGTCGCGATACACAAGAAGAGAGATACGTGCGCCCCGATTCGGGTCGTACTCAATGGAATCCACACGCGCTGGAATATCAAATTTATCCCGTCGAAAGTCGATCTTTCGAATGTAGCGCTTTGATCCACCACCTTTGTGGCGGACGGTAATGGTTCCCTTTGAGCGACCGGATTTTTGCTTTCGCGGCACACAAAGGCTCTTCTCGGGCTTCTTCCGAGTAATGTCAGAAAAATCCTGCACCGAAGATTTTCGGCGAGCATTTGTTGTTGGTCGGTAGACGTGAATCGGCATATCAGTTTACACACCTTCGTACAGGTCGATCGTCTGCCCTGTTTTCAGGGTCACGAGCGCCTTTTTCCAGTTCGCGCGCTTTCCTCGGCGTGCACGGCTCTGGAAGACCTTTCCTTTTCCGCGGATTGTGCGGACAGAATCAACCTCAACTTTCCAAAGTGATTCAACCGCCTTCTGAATTTCGACCTTGTTTGCCGAAATCGGAACACGAAATACATACGTTCCCGCATCTGCGTGCTGAGCCGCCTTTTCACTCACCCATGGGGTGAGGAGAAGCTTGGACGAAAGACCGCGGTCAATGCGTACAACATCTCCAGCAGCCGCTGCCGTTTTCACCTTTTTTGCAGGTTTCTTCGGCGCGCTCTTTGAAGATGACGTCTTCTTTGCGGAAGCCGCTTCCTTCTTCTCTTCTTCGGCGCGTGCAGCTTGCTTTTCTTCTGCCTTACGCTCCTGCGTCTTCTTCAATCGGTCAAACAGTCCCATAGTTCTTTTCAAAGGCTTCAACGGCACCCTTTTCAAAGAGAACCGTCGGATAACGGAGAACGTCCAATACGCTAATCGCATTCACGGTCACCAACTTCACATTCGGAATATTCCGAACCATTCGGAGCAACTCCGGATTTGATTCCGGAATCACAAACAATGTACGGCGTGAAAGGGGAAGCTTTGCAAACATGTTTGCCACAAGCTTTGTTTTCACGTCAGAGAACGTCGGCTTCTCAAGAACAACAAACTGGTTGTCATTCACGCGGTCAGAGAGCGCCATGCAAAGCGCTTTCCGCTTTACCTTTCGGTTAACCTTCTTCAGCCAGTTACGCTCCGGTCGAGGACCGTGTGTCACACCACCACCAATCCAAATCGGTGAACGAATGGATCCGTGACGTGCGCGACCCGTCCCCTTCTGTCGCCATGGCTTTTTTCCACCACCGCGGACTTCGCCGCGTGTTTTTACCGTGGCACGTGCGCTTCGGGCACCCGCCTGCTGCGCAACCGCGGCTTCGTGAACCAATGAAGGCTTAATCTCAACGGCAAAACACTCGGCACGGAGCTCGAGCTCGCCCGTTTCCTTACCTTCCTGGTTATACACTTTCACTCGTGGCTTTGTCATAACGCTTAGGCGGAACGAAGTTCAATAATGGAATTCCGCGAACCCGGAACGGCGCCTTTTACAGCGATTACGCCATCCTTCACGTCAACAATCTCAAGATTCTTGACGGTGACCTGCGCATTTCCCATGCGTCCCGGCATTTTGAGGCCTTTATACACGCGCTGAACACCTGTTGCACCAATGGAACCCGGCATACGCAGCTGGTCTTTGTGACCGTGCGTTGCTGGAGATCCGGCAAACCCATGACGCTTCACAACACCTTGGAATCCCTTTCCTTTTGAGATTCCGGTCACTTGAACGCGGTCGCCCGGCTCAAACTGCGAAGCTTCAATGGTATCCCCACGCTTCAATTCTCCGGCATCCTCAAGACGAAATTCGCGAAGAATTCGAAACATCGGAAGGCCTTTCAGATGGTTGGCCTTCGGTTTGGAGACCGGCTTCTTTGTTTCCGCAAAGCCAACTTGAATGGCGCGATATCCATCACGCTCTTCGTCCTTGACCTGCGTCACAACACACGGCCCCGCTTGAAGCAACGTCACGGGAACAACCGTCCCATCAGGACGGAAGACTTGTGACATCTGCATCTTCTTCGCAAGAATGAATTTCATACTTTAGATTTGCCGCTGATCTTAACGCAAAAGACCAGAAGCGATGCGTCAATACATTCACACATCACCTCTGGCCTTTGCGCGATCAAAGGCGGAATTGTTTTCACAACGAGTCGCGCATCAAACGGGAGGTTATGCCTTCACGGGCTTTCGCGGGCCCGCTTGTCTCTGCATCTGTCTTTTCGCGAACACAGAGACGACAACTTACTCCTTTTTAATCACGTACTCGAGGAACAGGGTAGCCCGAAGGCTTTACATTTTAATCTCCACATCGACGCCAGCCGGGAGATTCAAGCTGGTAAGCGCATCGATCGTCTTGGCATTTGGATTCAAGATATCGACAAGGCGCTTATGGATCCGCATTTCAAACTGCTCGCGTGCGTCCTTATGAACGAATGTCGAGCGGTTCACGGTCCACTTCTTTTTTTCAGTGGGCAATGGAACAGGACCAACCACTTCGACACCCGTGCGCTCAGCGGTATCGATGATCGTTCGAGTTGATTGGTCGATAATCTTGTGATCGTACGCACGGATTTTGATGCGGACGCGCGATGCGTCAACACTGCCTTCCGCTTGATCCGTTTTTTTTGTGGTTGTTCCTGCCATGTTATTTTTGCCCTCCTTTTACGTTATTTGACGATCTTTGTCACCACTCCGGCACCAACGGTGCGACCACCTTCACGGATGGCGAACCGCATCTTGTCCTCAACGGCAACCGGGGTAATAAGCGTGATCTGCATCTTCACCGTGTCACCAGGGTTTACCATGGCAACGTCATCCGGGAGCTTCACTTCACCCGTCACATCCGTTGTTCGGATGTAGAACTGCGGCTTGTATCCCGTGATAAACGGCTTGTGACGACCACCTTCATCTTTGGTCAGTGCGTACACCTCAGCTTCAAATTCCGTGTGCGGAGTAATCGAGCCAGGGGCTGCGAGAACCATTCCGCGCTCCACGTCTTCCTTCTTCATACCACGAAGGAGAAGTCCGGCGTTGTCACCGGCAAGACCTTCCTGAAGCTGTTTGTTGAACATTTCGATTCCCGTCACAACCACCTTGCGGGTGTCACGAATACCAACGATTTCAACTTCATCGTTCACGTTCACCTTTCCACGCTCGATGCGTCCCGTCACAACGGTACCGCGACCTTCAATGGAAAAGACGTCTTCGATAGGCATCAAGAGAGGCTTGTCAACTTCACGAACCGGCTCCGGAATGAAGTCATCAAGAGCCTGCAACAAATCAAGAACGGGCTTTGAAGCAGCTTCGTCTCCTGAGTTTTCAAGCGCTTTAAGTGCAGAACCACGAATAACAGGTGTGTTTGCACCATCAAATTCGTACTTGTTCAAAAGATCACGAACTTCTTCTTCCACAAGATCAACGAGCTCAGAGTCGTCAACCATGTCAACTTTGTTGATAAACACAACAACAGCCGGCACACCAACCTGGCGTGCAAGAAGGATGTGCTCGCGCGTCTGAGGCATCGGTCCGTCTGTTGCTGAAACAACAAGGATCGCACCGTCCATCTGCGCAGCACCGGTAATCATGTTCTTGATGTAGTCCGCGTGACCCGGGCAGTCCACGTGCGCGTAGTGGCGCTTCTCAGACTCGTACTCCGTGTGGGCTGTGGCAATCGTAATACCACGCTCACGTGATTCCGGAGCTTTATCAAGATCCTCAACGCCCTTTGTTTGGGCGGTTTTTCCCTGTGCGTTCAGCACGGAGAGGATTGCCGCGGTCAATGTGGTTTTTCCATGGTCAACGTGACCAATGGTTCCCACGTTTACGTGCGGCTTCGAACGATCAAACATTTCCGCCATAAATGGATAAATTTAATAACACTCTAGAGTGCTTGAAAAAAGCGGTAGGAGTATAGCAGAAGCCTAAAAACGGCGCAAGAGGGAGGGACGTCGTCCCTTTTCAGCTAAATTAAAGGGATTTTTACGAGGTTTTTTCGTCTTCCAGAGGTTCAAGGAAGAATTGCTCCTCCATTGAGCGATTTTGTGGTGAGGAGGAAGATCCCACATCAGCCACATCTTGAGGCTCAAAGTCTGCCATTGGCTCTGTCGGGATGCCCCCTTCTTCAACCAAATGACCCAGATCTTCCATCTCTCGATCTGAAAGTGATGGGCTTGGATCGAAATCCGGGGGAACCGGCGTAGAAGACATCGCCTCGAATTGCTCGAGCGTCATGACGACCATAGGTTCGTGACCTTCCGGGTCCGTAACAATAAGCGGAATACCGTTCCGCCGGGCGGTATTGAGTATGCGTTTCCAAGACATAACCTCTCTATCTAACACCCCGCGCATGCGGAAAGCAATATCTTGACAAAAACCACGACTTAAGCTACGTTCCTTTCCACAAAGGAGGTTGAGATTGGCACAGATCACCTGCGTTTACTTCATTCCCATCGAGGATGAGGGTGAGGTAATCGAAAAAGCTGTCCCGATCTCCCTCACTCCCCAGGATGGGGCTGATCTTTCAAAGCTTCCCCGAGAAGCTCGTGAAACCTTGAGCGCCGGTACTTGGAACGGATTCCGAAACGTTTTACCGCATGAGGGTCCTCTCTTCCTTGACGCCCTTCTGCGACGATCCAACGGATATCCACCCGCGAACTACCGCACAGAGCTCACACCAGGAACAACAAAGCACTAACGTAAAGCGCACGCCATATCGGACGTGCGCTTCTTCTTTTATTTGAACTATTGCGGGTTAGGCCTTCTTGGTCTTTCCGGCAATAATTTCCTCGACAACATTCTTCGGCGCCGGTGCGTAGTGTTCAAACTCCATGGAGTATGATGCGCGACCCTGCGTCATCGAACGAAGTGCCGTTGCGTAACCAAACATTTCAGCAAGCGGAACCAAGGCGGAAACATTCTTCATATCTCCACGATCCGTCATCTCCTGCACCTGACCTCGCTTCGAGTTGAGGTCACCGATTACGTCACCCATAAACTCTTCCGGCGTAATCACTTCCACCTTCATAAGCGGTTCAAGAAGCTGAAGGCCGCCCTTCTTACATGCATCCTGGAATGCCATGGACGCGGCGATCTTAAACGCAGCTTCAGACGAGTCCACTTCGTGGAATGATCCGTCGTACACCGTTGCCTTCACATCAACGATCGGGTACCCGGCAAGAACACCGCGGGTCATTGCCTCTTGAACACCCTTGTTGATGGCCGGCACGTATTCACGCGGGATCACACCACCCTTAAGTTCATCTTTAAATTCGTAGCCGTCACCACGCTCCTGCGGCTCCACGCGAAGCCAACAGTCTCCGTACTGACCGCGACCACCGGACTGACGGACAAATTTTCCTTGCGCCTCAGCAGCCTTTGCAATGGTTTCCTTGTACGCCACCTGCGGCTGACCCACGTTTGCGTCCACCTGGAACTCGCGCTTCATGCGGTCAACGATAATGTCGAGGTGAAGCTCTCCCATTCCGGAAATGATTGTCTGCAGCGTCTCCTCATCCGTACGGACGCGGAACGACGGATCTTCTTCCGCCAACTTCTGCAGTGCGACACCCATTTTTTCCTGGTCCGCCTTCGTTTTCGGCTCGATGGCAACTGAAATCACCGGCTCTGGAGCCTTAATGCTTTCAAGAATGATCGGATGATCCGGATCCGTCAGCGTATGGCCGGTAAACGTATCTTTCAATCCAACCGCTGCCGCGATGTCACCCGCGTACACGTCATTCACTTCTTCACGCGAGTTCGAGTGCATCCGCACGATACGACCGATGCGCTCGCGCTTTCCGGTTGCGTTGTTCAACACATACGATCCCGCGCTCATTTTTCCGGAATATACGCGGAAAAAGACGAGCTTACCGATAAACGGATCGGACATGACCTTAAACGCCAACGCGGCAAACGGAGCGTCGTCTGATGACACACGCTCTTCCACAGCCTCTTCGTTGTCCGGCTTATGTCCTTTAATCGGAGGCACATCAATCGGTGAAGGAAGGTAGTCGTTCACGGCATCAAGAAGAAACTGTACACCCTTGTTCTTCAACGCCGACCCACACAAAATCGGGTACAAATCGTTATTCAAAACCGCTTTGCGAATCCCCGCCTTCAATTCCTCAACCGTCAGCGCTTCTCCGCCGAGATATTTTTCCATCAAGGCCTCGTCAGTTTCCGCAACCGCCTCCATAAGCTCTCCGCGTGCTTTTTCAACATCAGCCTTCTTGTCTTCCGGAATCTCAACCTCGTCAATCTGCTGACCAAGGTCATCCTGATACATGTACGCTTTTTGCTCGACGAGATCGATAATGCCCTTAAAATCACCTTCTGCACCGATCGGCAGCTGAATCGGGAATGCCCGCTTCGAAAGACGCGCGCGGATCGATTCCACATCCTTTCCAAAATCAGCACCCGTACGGTCGAGCTTGTTCACAAAACACATGCGCGGCACCTTGTAGCCATCGGCCTGATGCCACACCGTCTCGGACTGCGGCTCCACGCCGGCCACACCGTCAAACACGGTCACAGCACCGTCCAGCACACGCAATGAACGCTCAACCTCAATCGTAAAGTCCACGTGCCCCGGCGTATCAATAAGGTTCAAACGATGATCTTTCCAGAAACAGGTTGTTGCGGCGGACGTGATCGTAATACCGCGCTCTTGCTCCTGTTCCATCCAGTCCATGGTCGCCTCTCCTTCATGCACCTCACCGATCTTGTGCTTACGCCCCGTATAAAACAAAACGCGCTCGGAAACCGTTGTTTTTCCAGCGTCGATGTGGGCGATAATCCCAAAGTTACGTGTTTTTTCTAACGAGTATTCACGGGGCATATATTAACGAATAGTAAGTAGTTGGTAGCGAGAAATCGCGACACAGTCTGTGCCGGATTTGGGCGTCGATTAGCGAGCAAAGTGAGCAAAAGCGCGGTTCGCCTCAGCCATACGCTGTACGTCCTGCTTCTTTTTCATGGCGTCTCCCTGACCTTCCGCGGCGGCAAGCAACTCTTCAGCGAGCTTGCTGGCCATTGGCTTCCCTTTCTTCGATCGGGCAGCCGCGAGAATCCAACGGAATGCGAGCTGCTGACGACGCTCGGCACGAACCTGCATCGGAATTTGGTAGTTCGCGCCGCCAACGCGACGTGAACGCACTTCAAGTACAGGCGACACGTTCTCCATAGCCTTGTTAAAGACATCCATTGCCGGAGCCTTTGCCTTTTTTTCGATTTCATCAAAAGCGTCGTACACCACGCGCTGCGCAGTCGACTTCTTTCCGTCCTTCATGACGTAATTCATAAACTTCCCGACAACCGGGGAGTCAAATTTTGGATCAGCCGCAAAAGAACGGCGGGGGGCTTGCTTTCCACGCATAGGTTATGATTTTGGCTTTTTGGCTCCGTAAAGTGACCGTCCTCGCTTTCGACCTTCAACGCCCTGTGTGTCGTATACACCGCGAACGATGTGATACCGCACACCCGGAAGGTCCTTCACTCGGCCACCGCGGATCAACACAATGGAGTGTTCCTGCAAATTATGACCTTCACCCGGAATGTAGGCGTTCACTTCCATGCCGTTTGAAAGACGAACACGCGCAATCTTACGAAGAGCGGAGTTTGGCTTCTTCGGTGTCATTGTCGTCACCTTCACACACACGCCGCGCTTAAACGCCGCGCCGCGACGCAAAGTTGTTCGGCGTCGGTGAAGGGTGTCCGTCGTAAATTGCATCGCCGGACTCTTCGATTTGGTCTTCGTCTGTTTCCGCCCTTTCCGGACGAGTTGGTTTACTGTTGGCATGAAAATTCGTATTTGTCGCGCAAATATAGCAATAAAGTGGGAAAAACGTCAAGGCGTAGACGCTTTTCATCTCCTAAAGGGATCACGCCGAAAATTTTGAGGCGATTTTGGTGAAAAAAAGGCTTAAAATCGTGAAAATTGAGCGATCGACCTCTATCAAGTCCAAATCATAATAACGCCACGTAGCTCACGACCGAGCCTACGAGGCCGAAGACTAATGCGGCTCGGATGACATCCGTGCTCCACGAACGCCCGCGGGAATACGAGTGGTACAGCGCGAGGAAATACAACGCACCAAGTGCGGCAAATACGTATAGCGACATGAGCGGCAAAAACCCCGCGATCGAGATGAGTGCAATGACTCCAACGCGCTTCAAGTCTTTTTTCTTCTCTTCGGAAAGGGTGCGAAGAACGTGCGCGCCAGCAGCAAGCAAGGCCCACGCCGTAATCCATCCGGTCAACGCATGCGGATACAACGGACTTCGCGCGCCAACAACTCCCCCGAGCGCAACCATCACAAGCATCAATACGCCGATGGAAACCGCGCGGCCAAACGCCGAACTGTTCCACTCAAACCCACGTTGCTCGAGAAGCCACGTGATAAAGAAGAGTGCGAAGACCAAAATAAGCACCGGCCATCCAAGCAATCCTCCGGCAAGGAGTGCAACAAAGAAAAATACGTCGCGCGATTCCAATTCCTTTGCATACGTCCACATCACGGCAAACGCGGCACTTACAAGCACGAGCAAGACAAATGCCATCAAATTCACGCCACTCCACGAAAATCGATTCCCACGAATACCAAGCAGGAACCCGCCTAGCGCACCGGAAACAAGAAAGATCGCCTCGTTTTCGTACATTTTTTGAAGGCCGACACGAACCGATACCCATAAACCCTTCCTCTGCGCGTTGAATGCGAGCACAAAAAGAATGAGAAGGCTGACAAGCAACAACGCCGCCGAGGTGGAAAGGTTGCTCGCGTTCACCACCTCATCCCCAATGCCGGTGAAGAATCGATCCGCCTGGAATGACGACCAGTACGAATCTGTGTGCATCTTTCCAAGAACACGAACCGCATCCTGCCCGTGTCGAAGCGGCATCCCATGAATGGCCGCGGATCCAAGCGCCACCCAACTCGGAATCAACAGGATAATCGCAGAGGCGAACCACACCAAAACGCCGATCAAGATACTTTTTGATTTAAATTCTTTTTTGCGACGGAACGCAAATACCGACAAAACGGCCAACGCGAGAAGCGAACAGCGCAATAACGACTCCGGACCAATTGAGGCCGGGATAACGCCACCGGTAAATACAAACGCGGCCAACGACTTCCACGGAAGAACCACGACGCCACTTCCGTCGTTCCAAACTCCGAGGAGTGAGAGGAGCGTCCCAATACCAATGGATGCGGGAAGAAGCGGGACAACGATCTGCCATGTTGTCCGAAGAGGGATTTTGAGTACAGCAAGCAATGCAGCAGCCACCAACAAACTCGCGGTTAAGATGGTCAGCGGCGAGCGCAAGGCAACATCTGCCAGCGAGGGAAGGTGCGAGGATGTGAACAGCGACACGAGCACGCTACCGGCGAGCACGCTCCCCCACACCACAAAAACACTTTTTTTAACGTTCCAAATTCGCGTTGTTGTGATCATAATTTAGGCAGGTAGGACGGTAGGATTGTAGGAGAGTAGCGAGCAGGATCAAATCTAGACGGTAAAACCGACAATTGCTGATGCCATGCGATTTACAAATGAGAACAACCATCCAAACACGCTGATCCCCAACACAAGATCGGCAACAATCAAACCAAGCAGCAAAAGCGGACCGCGTGTTTGTAAAAAGATGCGAACGCGCTCATGACGCTTTCCCGACAAAAAAGCGAGCAGAAGCTTCGATCCATCCAGTGGCGGAACGGGAATAAGATTGAAGAGAAGAAGCGCGAGATTCAAAAAGACACTTAGATACAAAAATTGTCCGAGAAGATTCGTGGGACCCAGCATCGGCCCAATAAAACGAAGAAGAATACCGAGAGCCAATGCGATCAAAAGGTTCATGGCCGGACCCGCAAGCGCAACCATTGTCGGCCCCCATTTTTGGTTCCTCAAATTGTATGGGTTAAACGGCACCGGCTTCCCCCACCCAAATCCGATCGTAACAAGCGCGATCAAACCAAACGCATCCACGTGCGACATCGGATTAAGCGTGAGACGCCCCATGCGTTTTGCGGTCGTATCTCCCAACAACGTTCCAACAAGGGCGTGGGAAAATTCGTGCGTCGAGAGTGCGACCAAGATGGCAAGCACCCACACCAAAAATAAAAGCGGTTCAGAAAAAAGAAGGCTAAGCATTGGGCGAATAATACCGCAGAAGAGGCCCCCTTGCCAAAACTATGAAAATCAGTTATCTTCCGACCTAATATGTCTCGAATTGATCTCCTGACCGGAAAGCGCGCAAATGTCGCGAACTCTCGAAGCCACTCCAACGTGGCCACAAAACGACGCCAAAACGTCAATCTTCAGACTGTCCGCATTGGTGGAATGAAGATTCGCGTTGCCGCACGAACGCTGAAAGCCTTGAAGCGCCTTCAGAAGGAAGCGGATGGTTCAATGCTGACGCTGAAGCAAAAACGCGCCGCAAAACGCGCGGCACGTGCGGAAAAACAAGAGGCAAACAGCTAGGCGAAAAATCCGGCTCACTATCCAAACCGTCGTTCGACGGTTTTTTGGATGATTGCGTACGCCTCTTCCGCCGAGTCGACCAGCTGCATAATTTCAATTTCGTCCTTGCCTACGTACCCACGCTCCTCATAGACGCCCTTTTTTATCCAACGAAGCAAGGGGCTCCAATAGTCTTTTCCAACAAGGATCAGCGGAACATCGTCTGTAATCTTCTCTGTTTGAATAAGCGTGAGCATTTCAAACATCTCATCAAGCGTTCCAAATCCCCCGGGAAAGAATACGTACGCTTGCGCACTCGCAGAGAGCATAACCTTGCGCGTGAAAAAATAATGAAAACCAACCGCTTTTTTTACATACTTGTTGCGTCGTTGTGCGGACGGGAGCTCAATGTCCAGTCCAATGGATGTTCCGCCGCCCTCAACCACTCCGCGATTCCCCGCCTCCATAACCCCCGGGCCTCCGCCGGTAATAACCGTGTATCCCTTTTTCCCCAACATCTTCCCGAGCTTGCGAGCTTGTTTATAGGCAAAGGTGTTTGGCTTGGCACGGGCGCTCCCAAAAAACGTTACCTCCTTTTTGAGCTTGGAGAGGAATTCAAATCCTTCAATGAATTCCGACATGATACGAAGGATGCGCCACTGCGGATCATCCGTGAATGAACGATCCTCATACGGCTCACACTCTTGCCCCGGTCGACACAGCCAACGTTCGAAACGATGCGGACCCGATGGGTCCGGAGGAAGTGACGGTGCGGATTTTGATTTGTTTGGCATATATTTATTGCATCATGTCCTGCAAGGTTGCAGTGAGCATATCAAGCTCGCGGCGTTTCCAACATGGCCCCAAACTGATTTCCTGCAGCTCCTCTCCCTGCAGCTGAAACGTGGCGGCGCCAAAGGCACGATCGGTTGTTAATTTAAAATGCGTGACGGAAAAGAGCTCAAGGTCAGAAATCGGCAATTGACGGGATCGGCCAAGTGACGACCGAAACTCCAATACATTCTCGGAAAGATGAAACCGCTCCGTTGTACTGTTCACAAAATAGATCCATGACGCGCCCGTGAGAACAAAGAGAATGATCAACTGTGTATTCGTGATGGGCGCAAATGAAAGTGCAGCCACCAAAAAGCTCGTAAGCGCAACACACCCCACAAGGAGTGCGATTCCAGCGATAGAAAAAAGATGCGCTCGCACTTCGATGGGACATGAGCGGATCTTGGGAACTTTTCGATTTTTGCGCACCGCGCGAGCGTCATCTGGCACGTCAAAAGAATATCAAAGAGACTCCGAGGCGTCGAAAAGCGTTGGTGCAAGCTGTGATACCGCAAAATCAAAACGGGAGTCATCTTCCTCATCCGAACCTAGCAGCACATCAACTTGCGGCCACCCTTCCACCTTTTTTGGATACTCAAATTCCATCCCCTCTTTACATTGCCGCTCCAATTCATCTCCGGCATATCCTCGAAGTGCGAGGCGCTTACGATACACACCCTCGTCACCCACGCGACAACACAACACAGAGTGCGGAATATGAAGTTCCCGCATCCGAAGAAGGATATTTGTGCGGATCGCCATAAATGCAATGGGCTTCCGCACATTCGCCGCCTCTACCTCGGACCGGAGCGTAAAATAGAGTTCGCCGCGAAATTCGTTTTTCGTCAGAATATCCTCCACCTCAATCCGATCAGCTTCTGCGCGGCTGATAAACCGATACCACAAGGCGTCATCCGCATCGCGTTGCTCGCGCGTCGTAACGCTCAACACGGTTGTAAACGTTTGTGGGTAGGCACGGAGCAGGCGCTGCATCTGCGTGGTTTTCCCAATCGCCGTCGGCCCGCATGTGGCTAGAAAGAGAGACATAGACTAGATGGGTAGGACGGTAGAATTGTAGGACGCTAGCTTAGAATGTGTAAATGCGAAATGAGATGAGATGCGAAATTAGCATAAATAAAACTGCTGGCATTTGCCAACAGCTTTATCTTGCGTAAGTTCAAAACGAAATGAGATTTTCGATGCTGGAGCGAGCACGCTCGGAGGCGTACGTTGGTACGGCGAGAACGTGCGGAGCGAAGCGCGAAAAGATCGTTCGTTTTGGACTTACAGGATCGCGTCTTTTGCGGCCTTTGCCACACGGAACTTCACAACCGTCTTTGCCGGAATGTGAATCTGCTCACCCGTTGCCGGGTTGCGGCCCATGCGCGCATTCCGGTGCTTCTTCACAAGTTTCCCAAGGCCCGGGATAGAAAATTCGCCGTCTGACTTTGTATGTTCATACGCGGTCTCTACGACGGTCTCAAGAAAAGCGGCGACTTCTTTCTTCGTGTAGCCAGTCTTTTCGGCGAGAGCCTCCATGAGTTGTGATTTGGTCATCTTTTTTGCCATAGAAAGCAACAAAATAAAAGAGTTAGATGCCAATAGTATGGGAGATGTGCCGCAAATACGCAAGAAAAACGGGAAAAATGTCAAGGAGTGGGATATGAAAGATATCCACAATAGAAAAAAGGCGACCGAAGCCGCCGTTGCGTCGTACGGATTACTCCGCCGGTGCAGGTTGAGTGAGGTCGCGACAATGTCCGTAGAAAGACAGCATCGCGAACAGGATTGCGGCCCCGAGAATGGTCGTCGCCACGACTCCGGACCACCGCGTACGCATGAGCGCGAAGATAATAGCGATTGTCTGCGCCCATACCTTGATCGCTCCGTACAGGTTTGCCCTTGTTGTCACGCCACGTTGATCCTTCACCCGGCGGAGCAAGGTCAAGAAAATGTCGAGCGCAAGCGCCAGCACGAGGAGCCAGAACGAAAAGACGTTCCAGCACACTGTCCACAACGCAAAATGCGTAAAGAACTTATCGCACAGCGCATCCAGGGTTGCACCCTCCTCCGTGGTCATCTTTCTGAGTCTCGCAAGAGAACCGTCCGCAAGGTCGCACCACGCCGACGCGAGCACAACGACAATGGTAAGCGGCGGACTGTCTCCGACGACCCACAAGGGAGCCAGACACGCGGCACGCGCAACCGTCAAATGGTTGGGCGTTACCCACTCCGGCAAGCGGCGGAGTATTGGCTGAAAGAGCGGGTCAAGAACGTACTTATCCATGTTCACCACCTCCGTCTATTTGGAATGAGCACGGACTCTATAAAAGCAAAAATCCGACGCCAGGGCAAGGGGTGGACATTTTTTGAAAAAAAGTGTCATGCTGTGCACATATGAATAAGAAATACATCGGCCCCATCCTGGCCATTCTCGCGGTTATCGCTGCCGGGTACGTACTCTATGTGATCAACTCTGATAAAACGCTGGACGAGCCGTCACCTCTTGAAAACGGGCTGACGATTCCTGAACAGCAGGCGACTGAAACACCCGAGGTCTCCGAAACCCCGGTTGCAACTCCCGAAGGTGTTACGGATAACATGGATACCATGACAAAAGCAGAAATGGATGAATTTATGAAAGCCGTCGAAGATGCCATGGGGAATGCTATGGAAGAAGATGAGGGCTTCCCGGGCAAGGTGCAGCTCTTGGCGCAGGGAGAGTTTTTGCCGCGCTTCCACGAGGTGGAGGGTCAGGCACTTCTCATTGGGGACGACGACGCCTCCGTGCTCCGTTTTGAAAATTTTGAAACCATCAACGGGCCGCGACTGCACATCTATCTCTCCGCAGGCCTGGATAACAACGACTACATCGATCTTGGCGAAATCCGGGCGACAAAAGGCAATGTAAACTACGCGATTCCAGCAGGAATCGATACACAAAAATACCGATACGTTCTCGTATGGTGCGAGCCGTTCGGCGTGCTCTTCAGCTACGCGGAGCTACAGAGTTAACGTGCTATTGACGTAAATTTTTTCCGGAGGCATCCTTGAAATATCCGGGTTGCTTGGAAGAGATTTCGGCCAAATAAGGATCTTGGGACAGTGGTCCTCTCACGCCTCTTGGGGCGCGATGATCGTCCCGCGGTCGCATCCGGCGCAGAGCGTCGGGTCGGATGGAACATCTGTCTGACCTCGCGTTGTACGACGGAGCTGAATCATTGATTCAGCCACGACCCACTACCAAAGATCCGAAATCTCACCTGCGGCTCGGATTTTGATATCACAGCGGGCTGTGGCGTCCGCCGCGGCGGAGCTGCGCGCATGCATGGGGTGCGTAAGGTCGTCTGCCTTAGGCAGACCAGCCCGCAAAAAATCTATGCCCTTTTACGTCTACGCCTGCGTGAATCCTGAAGGAAAAATCTACAAAGGAATGACATCAAACCTGGAAGAAAGAATGCGGTATCATAATTCGGGCCTAAGCAGGTGGACGAAGCACCGCGGTCCATGGAAGCTGTTTTATTCGGAAACCCATCAAACAAAAAAGCAAGCACTTCTAAGAGAAAGATTCCTTAAATCCGGAAAAGGACGGGAGCTCCTCAAAGGAATCATTGAAGTCTAAATATCGGGCTGTGGCGCAGTTGGCTAGCGCGTGCGCATGGGGTGCGTAAGGTCGCGGGTTCGAGTCCCGCCAGCCCGACCATACAAAAACACCCCGCAAAATGCGGGGTGTTTTGATTTCTTTTTTATTCCTGCGGCAGGAACCACTCTGGGTCGTACTGCACACGGTCGTTCACATGCTCGTACTTGTAGAGCTCTGTGTCCGTAAACCAAATCTTCATCTCATTTTCCGCCTCCTCAACCGTACCGGATGCGTGGACAAGATTCCGGAGCGGACGGTTCTGCTCATTGGAAAGCGCGTAGGTGTCGTGCGCAAGGTCACCACGAATTGTTCCCGGCTCTGCTGATGCCGGCTCAGTTGCGCCAACAAGCTTACGGACACGTGACACGCACTTCTCCCCTTCCGCCACCATGGCCACGATCGGAGCTGACTTCAAAAAGTTTACCAAGCCGTTCTTAATTGCCGTCCCGTAGGCGATGTGGTCAGGATACTCAAATGGCTGACCTTCCGCCTCATACTTTGCTTTCGCCTTATCGTAGACGTTTTTCATCCACTCTTCCGTCAACGCGTAGTGCTTATCCACATCGTCGTGAGACGCGTGAACCATCTTCATGGCTGTAATTTTGAGGCCGGCGCGCTCGAGGCGCGAAAGAATTTCGCCGATAAAACCGCGCTGAACGCCGTCCGGTTTAATCAAGATCAGAGTTTTTTCTAATTTCATAGTTTCATTGGAATTTCCGCGACCATATCACCGTTTCAAAAATAATTCAATAGAAAAACCGCGCGCATCAAGCGACACACGCGGTCACAGCAAGCAATTAAGGAGCGGTGGGAAGCTGGTACGTAATCAGCGGCAAAACCCTACGAGAGGCTGCGCCATACCCCGAACCTGAATTGCCATACCGATGCCAGTGAAGCACGGGTACATCATCCCAATAACCAAGGCTCGCGGCGCCGTTGGGACCCTCAGGATGGATGGAGCCGAGGAGATCCATGGAATGACCACCGATGATGTTGGGCTTGTGCACGTAGTAGCACACGCCCTCTATCGCCGTGAGCCCCCATTCGTCTTCCGGAAAGGATTCGCGACATTCCCAAATGGATTTTCCGCTATTCCGTCGGCCATCCTGACACAACAACCAATACGGAGAGAAACGAGACCTCCTGGGATCGTAATCAACCAACGTGGAATCATCACCCTCGAACTCCAACCCCGCGAGACGGCACGCGACCGTGAGCGGGAGTCGTGGATCCACAAGGATGAGATCCGGGAAACGAGCGTCATTCTCGCCGTAATGGAATGGAACCCCAGGGATGGTGTCGAGATACGACTCGAACGTACGTATCTTGAGTTCGCGCCCCCAGCCCTTATCCCAGAGAGCCTTGGCCTGAACGCGTCGGAGACCGTCGAACCTGGAACCGGCGACACCGCCCGAAGTGAGACGTTGGATCAATTCCTGAACATGGAAACGGATCCCCGTCCCAGCCGCGTCAATCTCAATCAGCTGCCTGATCTGTCCTGTTGTTAAACGTGCCATTTTCTTCTCCAGCCAACATCTCTCGTCTTGGCAGCGTGAGCGCCAACAAGAGCGGTGATGCTAGACAGAATCCTATCGTCCGGATAGGCACGGAATTCCATAATTGGAACAGCAAGATGCTACATCAAAACTTCGTCTTTGTCAACTACTTTTGACTTTTTTAAGTCGTCATAAAGTCCTTCTTGTCATTGAATTTTAAAAGGGAGCCTTCGTTGGAGTTTATCCCGACGACCGTCGGGAATCATAATGATAGAGTGTAAAGAGCCGGAAAGTTAAGCAAATTTCCCTGTTTTTAGCCTAATTCTTGCCAAAGAAGAAAGATTCACGTATCCTAACGGCGAATTGGAATATTTTATGGCCAAACCAACCCAACGAAGAACTTCTTCCAGTAAGCGTCGTCGCGGCTCGCACTTCGCCCTGAAAAAAGAAACGATCTCAAAGAATAAAGCCGGCGCCCTCCATCTTCCCCACCGTGCTGCACCAGGTGCAACGGAGTATAATGGGAAACGGATCTACGTGAAGGGACAGAATCGCGCGCTCCAAAAGCTCGCGAAAAAATCTGAGAAACCTTCCAACTAACCGCGCGCCCCTTTATGTCACAACGTCATCTCGCTCGAACACTCGCCATGCAAACGCTGTATGAGTGGGACTTTTTTGGTAAGGAACGCGATGCCTTCCAACTCCTAGAACGCAACCTCGAGCACTTTGCTCCGGAACTCGAAGAAAAAGAATTTTGCACATCCATCGTCAAAGGCGTGCTGGAACATCAAAAAGACATTGACGACACAATTACAACCTTTGCTCCGGACTGGCCGCTCGAAAAAATTACGACCGTTGACCGTAACGTGCTCCGCATCGGAGTCTACGAGCTGATCTGGAGTGAAGAAATCCCGTCCAAAGTGGCGATCAACGAAGCTATCGAGGTTGCAAAAGCCTTTGGCGGCGAGTCATCCGGGAAATTTGTGAACGGCGTACTTGGCGCCGTGTACCGAGCACAGCTTAAAAAAGGCGTGGAGAAAGAGGCGGATAAACCAAAGGAGAAAAAAGAAGAAAAAGAAGACTAAGTATGGCGGCAGATATTTTAAAGGACACTTCAAAACTGGAAGAAAAACTCGGTCACACATTTAAAAACAAGGAGCTCCTGATCCAGGCGATGACGCATCGCTCGTATTTGAATGAACATGCGGAGTTTACTGAGCCGCATAATGAACGGCTGGAGTTTTTGGGTGACGCCGTGCTCGAAATTGTTGTGACAGAGCATCTCTTCCGCAACTACGACAACCCGGAAGGTGAACTCACCGCGTGGCGGAGCTCACTCGTGAATGCAAAAACACTCGCCGACATCGGCCGCGAGTTGGACTTCGAAGCGTACATCCTCATGTCCAAAGGCGAGGCAAAGGACACCAAATCCAAGGCGCGAACATACATCCTCGCAAACGCCATGGAGGCAATTATCGGCGCGATGTATCTCGACGGTGGGCGCAAGGTGGCGGAAGAATTCATCCAAACCAACATCGTTTCGCGGCTGAAGACAATCCTGGAAGAAAAACTCTATATTGATCCGAAGAGTAAATTCCAGGAAACCGCCCAGGAAAAAATGGGTGTTACGCCGTCGTATAAAGTCTTGGAAGAAACCGGGCCAGACCATCAAAAAGAATTCACGGTTGGTGTGTTTTTAGACAAAGAGATGATCGCGGTTGGAAGTGGGACTTCGAAACAAGAAGCGCAGATCGCCGCCGCTGAAGCCGGCATTAAGGCAAAGGGGTGGTAATTGACTTTAGCACAAAAATCCGCTATATTCGGCGGGCTTGCGTCCCTAGCTCAGTTGGATAGAGCGCGTGGCTTCGGACCACGAGGTCGGGGGTTCGAATCCCTCGGGGCGCACCATCATAAAAACCCCTTCACGGGGTTTTTGTGTTACTCCGCGGCGCGGACGACGCCTTTTCCTTCGGCATACTCATCCTCCCGCAAATCCGTTGTAATCTTCCCACGCGTTTGGAAGAGATCGTATTCCGCATTCACATCCTCGGCTTCGAGCGACGCTTCGCCCAGAATATCCGCAAAGCGCCCCACATCCGCGTCACCCGGGACGATTGTCAGATCAAACGCCACGCTCACTTCATCCACGTCCTCAGGTACGCGGTTCAACGTCCACTGCACCTCCTGCTTTGCCTCGTCATACTGAAGCTGTCCGGCATTCACCACCGTATTCCCCGCCCATGATGCGATCTTCGACACCGGCGCGCGAACTGTAATGTTTTGAAGCTCGTGTAGAGATTTTGAAATCTTCCATTCAATTCGATACGTGGTCGATGAGCCCGCCACGGGTGGAAGTGGCCCACTCCCGATTGGCGCGCCCTCATCTAAAAAGTATCGTGCGGACGATGAAAACGCGGCGTCCGTGACGTATCGAATCAAAATTGGCGATGATCGCACAACACGATTCACTTTCTCGTCTCCCAAGCGACCGATCTCCGCTTCAAGATACGCGCGGAACGCCAAGCCCGACTCCCCATATTTCACCGGCAACCCGGAAAGGGAAATATCAATCTCCCCATCCTCGCGCGGCAATAGACGCTCCAGATCTTCCAAGCCATCCGGAGACCACACAACCTCATTGTTACGCGGCGTGCCACTTGCCGAATCCGAATACGAATCCCAATCCACGGTGCAGTTCACGACACAATCTTCCTTCGCCGACTCCAAGATAAACCGAAGCTCCACATCCTGAAGTTCTTCCGAAGACGTATTCTCGTATCGCACCGCAAACCGCAAGAGCCCCTCGTACGGCGTTTTGAGCTCACGGTCTTGTCCGTTCACCAAAAGCTCCAGAAGAAGATTTCCTGCCAGTACTACGACGCGTGTCTCGGTTCGGAGTGCGGGCAAAAAACGATCGGCGTCCAAACGTCCCGTTTCAACGGCAAACGCCATATCACCGCTCACGCCTGCCGAGAATGAGCCGACGATCTCGAGTGTTGTTGATGCTCCGGACGCCAATGACCCAACGTCAAGCTCCAAAACTGTTCCAGATACCGTCCCGCTTGTTGATTGCGAAAGATCAAACCCCTCCGGAAGCTCCATACGCGCAACCAAGCCATCGAGATCCTCTTCTCCTGCATTTTGCAACGTGTACGCCAGCACAAGCTCATCCCCCGGAAGAACTTTTTGTGGCGCGGAGAGCTCCCCTTCCAACACGCTCGCAGAATACGTCAAAAGATGGGTCGTAAGCGTTTCAAAGTCACTGTTAAAAGAGGCGGGCCGGTAGGTGCCAACAATTTGGATCGCACTCTGCGTGCCGATCGCGCCGGTAAACACCCCTCGAACGGTAACCGTTCCCCGCTCTTCAACGGCCAGAGATCCAAGCTTCCAGGTTTCCTTTCCGGTCGTTGGCTCCGGTTCGACGCTCGACGGAATAAAATCGGTCGGAAAGGTAATACGTAGCTCAGTCTGTGCCAACGGCTCACCGGAAATGTTTTGATAGTTAATAAAGTACGTCGCCTCGCGGCCAATCGTAACCTGCTCCGGACCCTGCACCATAATGCGGAGCGCGTTTCCCGAAAATCCCCGGAATGGTTTTACAAAAAAGAAGAATGCGGCAAGCGCGGCGGCGGCCCCAACAAAAAAAATAATGGCTGCAGAAATGGCAAGCGCCCACCACTTGGAACGTGCGGGTTCGATCTTCGTAAGGTCCGGCATCTTGCCCGAGTCATCCTTGTAAATCGCTTCAAGACTTTTTTCCACATCATTACTCGAAGACACAGTCTTGCGCGTACGCCGCAAAAGCGAGGAATCCTTTATTTTCTTTTTGAAGAACCCTTTTTTAATTTTTTGTGGCATGCGTTTTAAACAATCCTGCGGACACGTGATCTCGATCCCAAACACCTTCAAACACGGCGGAAGCGGGTCGTGGAATTACGCCTTTAGACCACGTCATATCCCACGAATCAGGATAGCGGATTTCGGAAACAATTTCCCGTTCGCGCCCGGACTGGCTTGTTAGCAAAAGAAGATACGCACGTTCCGAATCCGCGGATTCATCCTGAACAGAATCTTGAATTGCGCGTGTGAGCTCGTTGATTGTAAACGGAAGCGCGTAACGAAGCGTAATCGTTTGCGTCTTTCCGGGATCCAGCTGCATCCACCCGCCAAATACAGTGTACCCGTCATCTAAAAAGACGTCTGCCCCGCTCGGGTGCGTCACCATTGTCGCTTCGGAGGCGCGGATTGAATCGTCGGTCTCAAAATACTCTTCAGCAGACTCAAAGAGCTCGGCGGGTGGGCGCTCAAACCCCTCGGCCGCAAGCAAACGGCTTCCACGAGGGACATACGCGCGAAGATACGACACATTTCGAACACCGCTGAAGAGATCCCCTTTTACGCCCGTATGCGTACGTGTCAACGTTACAATATCTTGGATTGAGCCGTCCGACTGAATTTCCGCCACATGCCGAACACGTTCCTCAATCACACCGTCGGTTTTTTGCCCGGCAATATTTGCCTCAATAAGCGCAAGTGCATCTCCATCCGTATCTTTCAATCTTCCATTCCACCCAAGACGCTCCGCAAATGCCTCTTCGTCCGCATCGGCAAAGTACACCTGTACCTCTTTCGTCGTGAGACCCTCGGAAAGAAGACCGGCCACGCGCAACCATTCATCTTTTGAAAGGGTTGCCACGCGCTTGAGCAATTTTTCGCCAAGGTCGCCAATAAACTTTTTCGGCGTATTTGCTTCACGATCGTAATTGATTTCCACCTCTGTCTGCGTTTCCTTCAAAAAATTCTCCGATGTTATCGTCTTTCCGTATTCCGGAAGCTCGATCGGGCCTGTGATATCCAACAAATCTTCAACCAACGAAGCGTTCACGGCGACAATACCGTCCAAGGTTGGCTGCCCGGCGTCGCTCCAAAACGCATTGATGGTTTTCGCGGATGTCGGAAAATCCGGAGACCAGTTTGTATCCTGAAATTCCCAGCGCGCATTAATCAAATGAAGAGGCTTTGGCGCTTCCACGATTTTCGTGAGCTGACCCTGCAGGTCATACGTTCCACCCGGCGGAACAAACATCTTTTTTAAGCTTCCGCGGTCCACAGACACCTCGGCAACCGATCCCATGAAGCCTCCCGTTGGACGAAGCTCGGTGTGGTTCTGAAAGACAAGAAGATATGTACGCACACGATCCTGACCCAAGAATCCCGCGAGTTGGGTTGCGAGTTCCGCAATCTCTAAAAACGCCGTTTCCGCCTGAGCCAACTGCGCACGGAGCGACACAAACGATTCTCGTTGAGCTTCCGGCAAAGCTGATGGATCCACCGTGTCTGCCGCCTCGGACGCATCACGCACGAGCGGCACGACACCTTCGGCGTATGCAGCTAAGAGATCAAACCGCTCATCCAGCGTCCGCTCCGGGTCAGAAAACATTTTTTCAATTCCACGCGTGAAGAGCCGTCCTGCCTCCGCCGTTTTATCCCCAACCTCCAACAGCGCGCGGCCCGCGCGATACCTCTCCGGCACCACAGCCGCGAGCCCAACGGCAAGCGCTCCCGAATCCGCCAAAAGGGCATCCGCATCCCGAAAACGACCGGAAGCGCGGCGCAGTGAATCCTGAAGTGCGGCCGCATCCAATGGGTCACGAAGAGACAGAAGCTCCTGCACCGCCTCGCGCCCTGCATCTTCCGCCGCCGTCCTCGTATACGACGCCGAACGGTACGCCACAAGTGCCTGCGCCGGCATGGTTACAAAAAGCGCGAGTGCCATAAAACCTCCAAGCGCGCGAAGTGGGCGGAGCCTGGGAATGTCTACGTACGTCACCACGTCTTCCACCTCATTCACCACCTGCGCCTCAACTCGCTCAAGACGATGTGTCCATGACGAGACAATTTGGCTCACACGGGACACACGGGAGCGCGCACGCCGCACTGATCCGTACACCGCACGGTAGGCTCCGTAAAATTCATGATGTGTAAATTGGTCGGCGATCCAATACGGGTCATATTGATCGAGTACCAAGTCGTGCGCCAAGGTTCCAAATACATCCGGGCTCGCGTACTCCGCGGAAAAATCAGCGCCCTCCCTCACCCGATATGTTTCAAGTTCACGCCGAGGTCGAACCGTAACCGTTTTAACTTCCTTCAAGGAGAGAACGTGCGGACTTTCCAGCTCGCCCTCTGAAACGCGGATCGTAACGCCTTGATCAGGTTCCGGCTCACGATGCAACGATTGCACATGTGCGGTGTCGATTTCCAGAATCGGATCCGACCCCACCGCCGTTGTTTCAACATCAAAAAAGATGGACGGCGTGGTGCGTGCATACCTCCGATTCCGCATGCGCTTGGCACGACGACGAATCCCTTCCGGTGTCGCCATCGTCAAGCCATCTTGCTCCAACACGCGCTGGATGGCGTCTTCAAATGAAAGTGGTCGTGGCGTCCTCCGTGCGTTCATGAAATAGCTTCGCGATAAACATCAAGCGTGCGCGCCGCCGCCTTCTTCCAATCGTGGCGCATGTGCAGATTCGGTAATACTTCGGCCACCCGCCGCCGTGCCTGAATCGGATCCTGCAAAACCCGATCGATTGCACGCAGTATAGCAACTTTTGACCCGTGCTGAAAGTAAAAAACGCTGTCTTTCCCCAGCACTTCCGGGAGCGCCGCGGCGTTCGAAGACACGACCGGACACCCGGCTTGCAGTGCTTCAAGCGGAGGCAGTCCAAACCCTTCAAAGTTGGACGGAAATACAAAGGCCGCCGCTTCCCCGTACAGTGTTGCAAGCTTCTCGTCTGGCACATATCCCAAAAATTCCACACGCGACAAACCGCGCTTCTGCGCATCCAGCTTCACCTTTTGCATGAACGCGTCTTCCGCACCTGCAATCTTAAGGCGCAATCCGCTGTACCGCATTTCAAGCTCTTCCCATGCATCAATCAAAAGATCCAACCCTTTGTGGGGATAGGCAGACCCCACGTAAAGCAAAAACTGTTCGCGTGGTGGCTTACGACTCCCATTTGTTGGACGAACATGGCGACTCATCCCTTCACCCGTAACCACAACCTTCTCTTTCACCGACGGGTAAAATGATTTGACGTCATCCGACGTAAATTGAGTGGGAACGATAACACGCCTCGCGTGCGAAAGTGCGGATGCGAGCGTCACGCGATATCCAACACGCTTCACGGCCGCAACAATCGAAGAGCGGGTGGAGATGCGGGCACTTTGCGGGATGTGGCGGAGGAGCAAATCATGGATTGTCACCACCAGCGGCCCGGAGGCGAGAAGGGGGACATTCCAATGCGGCACGTGGATGACGTCCGCATTAAGCGACCGAAGCACGCCCGGCATGCGAAGCTGTTCGGAAACGCCGTACCACGGGATGTCAGCAACCACCGTCTCCACGGAGGCATGCGACGAAAATGGATGGATGGGATGGCGCGTCACCAGCACATACGTATGCTCCGGCTCCACCTCAAGCATGGCACGCACAAGTTCTTCCACATATCGCCCAATGCCCCGCGTGGCTTGCGGAGTCATCATGCGCGCATCAATTCCAATCCTCATATCTCAACATTACGGGGAGGCGCGCGCATTGACAAGATGTAAAAAACATGCCATGTTTGAATCGTTCTTTCGCAAAAAAAGGGGGATCAATGAACATGACGCATTACGGGGTCGACCTCGACTTCTTTGGCCCGGGCATCGTCTACATTCCGCCGACGTACCAATTCGTCTTTCCGGACGAATCGCCAGACACACTGACAGAAAGAGTGCGCATAATCGCAGCGCTCCAGCAGCTCACGATCCACGACGTACGGATCGGCTGTCCGCCTCGGGTAATCGCCCCATTCGTGCACGTTCGAGTCGCCAGGCCCGGCCACACGAAGGAGCAAGGGGTCATCTGGCCATACTGGGCACGCCATCTTCATGCCCGAATAAAAATCGGAAATGTGATTCAAGACTCGTTTCAAGTCATCGACGAGTGGACGGGTCAATTTTCAATCTTTCACAACGACAGACTGCGCGCATGGATCGCACCGCTCGATCATGACAGGTGCCTGCGAGTCGATAACACGCACGCAATGACGATTGGGGAAAGATTCGATGTGGTGAATGTGGCTACGCGGCTCCTACGAAAATTCAAAAACTCAACGGCAGTGAAGCTCACCCTGTCTACTATGCACGGCCAACCGTACGCTGGACGAGACTTCATCATCTCAGACATCGAGACGAGCCTCTCACTACGCGCTTCTCAATTCTAGACCCACCGTGTCCTCGCGGTGGGTTTCGTCTTTTGAGAAACGCATTTGCATTATCTGAAACGCGTGCTATGCTCTTTTTATGAACAGGAATATGACGTCCCACTCGATGGACAGCCATGTATGTGGCGTCATTATTACGAACCTCTTTATTCGAGAGGCCGTCCCTGTTTTCTAAAGCAAAAAAAAGTTACTTAGAAAACGCGGACGGCTTCCCAAAGGGAGTCGTTTTCATTTGACCTGATTCACTAGGAGGAGAGACATGGGAGAAGATAACGCCCATCCAATTACCAACGCACCTTCAAAGACCGCCGACGGATACCAGCCGCACGCCGTTGCCTCGCCGACGCTGGAGCGCGACACCCCGGCCGACGGGAACGGCCTCAACACGACCGAGCTCTACTGGCCCGACAACGCCGCACCCGCGGAACGTGCCTCACAGGTTCGTGCGCGTACCAACAGCTCGCACAACAACTTCGATCCCAGCGATCCTGAAAGCTGGCGTATGGGTCGACGCGCCGTAAATGCCCATCGGTACGGCCACAAGTAGCCCAACGTCCCCGGTCTTTCGAGCCCCTGCCAACTCTCTTGAGCAGGGGCTGCTTTTTATCTCGACGATTTTTCGTCGCCGATAATCGTATAAATCGGTGCGGGCTTAATCGTGAGCGTTTTCCCCGAAAGCCCCATAAGCCTCAACCAACTTGGTGTGATTTTATACGCAACTTGATCCGTGCTCGTACTCATAAAAAACGGGGGCCACAAATCCTTGAGCGTTAGAGCCTTCTCAGCAAAACGCTCCATGACATCGTCCGCCTCCTTCCCCTTCAGCTCTGTCGCAGTTCCGTGAAATTGAATGTACCACTCCGGAACAGAATGCACCTCTCCCGCCACCGATGGATTTTTACGCAAATCCATCACCTTCCTCGTTTCCCCATGTGTAATGAAATAAAAATTCAAATCATCATCCAGCAAATACAATAAAACGGAGACATGAGGAGTTCCGCCGTCCCCCGTTGTCGCGAGACTCATGAAGTACTGACTGCCTAAAAAAGTTTCCGCCTGCTTCCGCGCCTCCTTGGGACTTAATAGCGTATTCATACAACTGTGTATTTTGAAATATATCCATCCGACCCCATTCGGCATCTTTTAGAATTAATGCGCGCGGTCAAAAGGAATCTAGAGCTAATATATCAGAGTTGCAAAAATATTGAACCAAGGGAAACCGTATTCTTTTTTAAGGTACACAAAAACTCCCCGTATGCGAGGAGTTTTCGTCATGGTCGGGCCGGCGGGACTCGAACCCGCGGCCTCCTGCTCCCAAAGCAGGCGCGCTAGCCAACTGCGCCACGGCCCGATATTTACGTGTCGCGATTCTACCGCATCCCGCGCATTTCGTCGAGGGTTGTCATTTTTGATAAAATTCGGTATCATCCTGCCACGTTGCTTTGTATAAAAACCAACACGGCAGGCGGGTATCGTATAGTGGCTAATTATGCGACCCTTCCAAGGTCGAGAGGCGGGTTCGATTCCCGCTACCCGCTCCATGCCGAGGTAGCTCAGTGGTAGAGCAGGGGCCTGAAGAGCCTCGTGTCGTGAGTTCGATTCTCACCCTCGGCACCATGTAAAAACTCCCGATTTGGGAGTTTTTGCGTTTTTAGAACCTCACAGGAATCCGAAGCTCTTGATCGAATTCCGGAAGGCCGGAAGGGTTGTCGCGCTGCAAGATCAGAACACCTGTTGGCGTACTCGGCGGATCAAACGTGATCGTGATTTCAAATGGAACAAAATCTTCCGTCATCCACTCCGAGGTTGCCTGCGCAGGGCCAATAAAAAGCTGTTTTCCTTCCGCATCCACCAAGCGAACCGGGAACGACGCCTCAAAGAACCATGGACCCCGCGCTTCACCCTGAAGTGTGAGCGGACTTGAGATTTGCGCGCCGGAGGCGAGATCTACCTGGATCAAATCGCCGAGCGGCAAACTCTGACGGAAAATCGTCGGATCGATCCGCAAAATCGTATCATCTCCTTCATGGGGATTGCCACGTCCATCGCGATTCGATGTCAGCACGTAGAAAAACCCGTCCGGCCCTATCTGAATCGTCCGAAGCCGCCCGTACTCCCCTTTTAAATGCTCCCGCACCGTGCCGATTGTGCCGTCACGGTTCAATACCGCCTCATACAACGCCTCTCCACGAAGTCCGGGAAAGAAAAGACTATCGTCGTAGTACACCAAACCGCCCGGTGCCCAGGTCGTTTTCGCGCCTGAATGTGCCACCGGTGTTTGCATACCCTCATGCGACTCACTGCCCTGAATCGTCGGCCATCCGTAGTTCGCTCCTGCCTCGATCAAATTGATTTCGTCTAAGCCCGAAAGAATTCCGGAGCGCCCATGTTCCGTCGACCAGAGCCGACCTTCATCATCCCATGCAAGCCCCTGCGGATTGCGATGGCCGTAGGAGTAAATTGCGGATGCATACGAGTTATCACTCGGGATTGAACCGTCATCGCGAAGACGGAGAATCTTTCCGGCAGGTGAATCCAATTGCTGTGCAAGCTCGGACTTGTTGCCGTCTCCCGTTGTGATGTAAAGATAGCCGTCCGGACCAAACGCCATCCGCCCACCGTCATGGTATTGCGCCCCGGGAATACCCTCAAAAATCACCATGCGATCCTCAAGCCGATCTTCGGTGTACTGGTATCGTTCCACGCGATTTTGCGTCCCCTGCTCCGTCACCGTCGTAAGATACAGATACAGCCAGCCGTTCTGCTCAAAATTTGGATGCAAAACCATGCCTAAAAGACCGCCCTCGCCGACCTGCTCGACACCCGCGATACGGATACGCCCCGAATCTTTTCCAATTCGAAACAGCGTCCCCGGCCGTTCGGTCACGAGCGCATCACCATTCGGCAAGAAAACAATATCCCACGGAATTTGCAGATTATCAGCAAAGACGATGATCGGGTCTTCCTCCGACGAAACCTCCTGCTGGGTTTTTTCAGACAGCTGAACCCCCTCCTCCATCTCCGGTTGGTGTTCATCCGGAGCGATAATGCCGTAACGATCCCACAAGGCAATAAGTAGAATGGCGAGTACAGCCAGGAGGGAAAAGAAGAGTGGCTTTGTGGACTTTGATGTCATATAGATCAATTCTTGCAGAAATTTGAAGAATGCGCTATCGTCTCACTCGTCAAAACAGAATATTTACGCGCGTGTAGCTCAGCTGGTTACCCGCCGCAAGCTACGCACGCAGGCGGGCCCGCCAAAACTGCGAAGCTGTTGGCGGGGAGCGTCATGTGCGATGAACCTTACGAAAATAAAAGATACACACCATGCGCGTGTAGCTCAGCTGGTTAGAGCGTCACACTGATAATGTGAAGGTCCCTGGTTCAAGTCCAGGCACGCGCACCACCGAGCTCAGCTCGGTTTCGAATGAATCTTAGGCGAAGCTCAGCTTCGCAATTCATGAGAGACAGAGCGATATATGAGAGCGAGGTTGTCGAGCTAAGCTCGACACAATCCCACGCAAAAAAACCACGGAATTCCGTGGTTTTTTTGGTATCACTATGACGGAGGTCAAAACGCCTCCTTGCGCAGGCACGTATCCACGTCCACATCTTCCTCCAAAAGCATCTCTTTCACAAAATGCATAAACGGAACCGGGCCGCACATGTAGTACGTGCCATTTTCAAAATCCGTAAAATATCGCTTCACCAAATCCACATTCACACGCTCACACTCCCCGTGGAATCCGCTAACCGTTTCGCGGGTCACGCAGAAGGTGGGGTAAAAATTCTCGTACTCTGACGCAAGGTCACGCAACTCCGCCTCATACGCAATTTGCGAGCGTGTCTTTGACGAGTAGAAAAGAAATACCTCCTGATCCGAACCCGAGAGAAGCGCCTGCCGGATCATACTCCGAATCGGAACGATGCCGATGCCACCCGCAAAAAAAACGTGAGGTCCTTTTGTATCCTGCAGCGTAAAAACCCCGTACGGTCCGCGGAGCATCACCTTTTCACCGACCTCCAACGCGTTACAGCGTGATGTAAACTTCCCCTCAACTTTGATACCGAGCTCGATGACATCCTTCCCCTCAACCGGCGCGTTTGCAATTGAGTACGCGGCCTGCGCCCATACAGAGCCATCGTTGTTCAAAAGCTGCAACATTACAAACTGCCCGGCTTTAAAATCAAAAAGTGGTTTTCCATCCTCCGGCGCAAGCGTAAGCGCGATAATTCCCTCCGCCTCTTTTCGATTCTCCTGAACGGTAAACGGTCGTGGTTCGTACATAATCTAAAGCGGGATTTCGGTTCCGTCGTCTTCGTAAAGCTTAATCGCAAACACCGGGCACGAACGCGCGCCTTCGATAATCGCTTCACGAACGTCCATCGCATCTGTCTTATTCGACTCCACAACCGTCCCGTAGTCGCTCTTTACCGCGGTCTCCGGATCCTCGTTCAGGATATACGCCTTTCCTTCCTCATCCAGGCCAAAGGTTTTTGCCGCAAGCGCCACACACGTTGCCGCGCCAATGCACAATTCTCGGTCAACTTCGATTTTCATAGGAATAATCTACACTGCGCACCCATACGGGGCAAGGGATATCACACCAAAAATTCTCCAAGAATTTCGTCTTTCTGGAGCTTTGCGACGTTCTTTTTATATTGTCTCCAAAATCGTGGATGATGCGCGCTATGAATTCGTTTCCAACCCTTCCGAAACCATGCCGGTGGCTCCTGATGATGCGCGAGCTCATGACACACCACACGAATAATCGCGCCCATTTTACGCGGCTTCATGGTCTGCGGAGTGTACAAATCAACCGTGATTCGTCTCTCGCCAATCGTCGTATACCCCTGGTTGTATGAACGGAGACTCCCCTTTTGCCCACGCACGCGGCGCCGAAGCGGACGCAACTCAAACCCAGGCATCTTTAAAACCGCGCAAGCACGCTGGAATAAGAACTCCACCTGCGCCTCATGTCGAGGATCGATGATATCGCCCATATTCGTATCTAAACCGATTCGAGATATGAGATTCGAATTTCGGAATTATTTGTACGCCGCGATTGCCTTCTCAATCTCCGCCTTTGCGTCTTCCGCCGAACCAAATCCTTCAATGTTCACCTTGTCGTATTTGCCGGGTTCGAGCTTCTTGTACTCTTTGAAATGAAGCAGTAGCTCTTTCTGAACATGTGACGGAAGGTCTTCAACGCTCTTCACCTCATCCCATCGCGGATCAAGCTTAGAAACCGGCACGGCAACAATCTTGTTGTCACCACCCTTTTCATCCGAAGTCTTAAGCACACCGATTGCACGCGCTTTTACCACACAGCCCGGAAAGGTCGGGTGTGTCACAAACAGCACAACGTCAATGGCATCTCCATCATCCGAATGAGTCTGCGGGATAAATCCGTAATCAAACGGAGAATACACTTGATGATAAAACGTCCGGTCGAGCGTAAAGTATCCACCCTCCTCGTCGTATTCGTACTTATTTTTAGAGCCCTTCGGAAGATCCACAACAACATTGAACTCGTTTGCGTCTCCCGCAGGAATGTCTTTATACAAATTCATATCGCTTAGGCAGTACCTTTCTTAAGATGTTCAGCGTATTCCTCCATGCAGGCGCGTAACGCCACATCGATCGGGCGCATGTGCACACCGATTTCCGGAAGCCGGTTATCTTGCATGATGCAGTTTGATCGCGCTTTGACGGCAATCCCCTGCGACACAAGCTCTTTCGGAGTAATCCATTCACATGAATGTGACGGGTCAACGATCTCCTCATAGAGATTGATCAAATCACGGTGCCGCATTGTTCCGGCGTTTACGGTATGGAAGATGCCGCTCGCCTTTTTCTCAACCACAACCTTGAGGGCGTTAATCACATCTTCCAGCACACTCACAGAGTTCTCAACGTCCGTTACCTTTTGGAAACTCGCGAGCTTGGTGATGAGGTTGCGAGGCCCCGGGATACCTTCAATCGGCATGCGAAGACGCAAGATCGCAACGTTCGGGAGCATGGAGAGTGCAAGATCAGATGCGTACTTCGCGCGCGTGTACGTCGCCGTCGGGTTGGCAAAATCATCTTCACGCCATCCCTTGGGATCCGGCGAATCTCCGTAAAAAATGCAGCCTGTTCCAAGATTCACAAAATGCACGCCCTCTTCCGCGCATACTCGTGACAGCACAATCGGTCCCGTGATAAACGCGTGGTAGGTTTCATGCGGATGCGACTCACACCAGTCCACATTCGGCTTGCCAGTTTTTCCGGCGGCATTCACAACAGAATCCGGCTTCACCCGGCGAATTTCCGCACGAACCGCTTCAGGATCCGTAATATCAGCACGAGTCGGCTCGGCATCCTCCAACGCCTCCATGATGCGAGAACCGATCCATCCGCTCGATCCAAAAACAAGAACTTTTGCCATACAAAATGTTTTAAAAAATTACCTCTATTCCTCTTCTTCTTTAATAGCCTCCGCAAGCGTTGCACGCATTTCGTCCGTATTCATCGCTTTTTGATCCTCCCCATGCATACTCACGCTGTGGTTAATGGTTGCGTTTATTACATCATCCTCCGTTTTTCCCCGCATTTTTGCATTACAATCACGCTCTAAATCTCGACAGTAAATAGCTTTCATACTGATTCATCCTATCAGAGAGCCGGAGCCCATGCAACGGATGCCACCGCAACATCTTCCTCCGGCATTTGCGCACGCACCTCGACTTCCCGACCTTCGGCAACATAACGAAGAAACCGCCCGATTTCATCTTCAGCGCGACGTGACGCACGATCCAGTAGCTCCGGATCGGTCGCCGCTTCTTCCGCAACGCGTGTCAGCTCAGCCAGGGCCTCGTTGTAACCGGGGTCATCCTCAAATAAACGCTTTAAGATTCCTTGCTGATTATCCACCTGAAGATCGCCGATCGGCCGAACCGTGAAGACCTTTGCCGCGGGAATGGAGACGACGATGCCATTCTCCGAAATCTCCACATCTTCTTCTGATACATCGGAAAGATCCACACCGAGGTTCACCTCCATCACTCCGCGCGCCGTAATTGTCTGCCCAAAAAAGAAATCCTTCAGCGCACTGCCCGACGACTTTGTGATGGTAATCGGCTGATCGAACACATACGTCTGTGTTACCAAAAAACCGGAATCACGCAGAGCCGTCAGAATCACGTCAGCGTTTACTTCACGCTCCGGCGGTCGATCCGAAAGCCGATAGCCGGTATAAAGGCCGGCGGCAAAGAGAAGTAAAAAGCCGAGTACCACAAAAAAGAGTGAACGTTTCATACCAAAAACGTACGCGAGTTTTCCCGTTTGCACAAGGTCGGGAACGCGGCTACGCTCCAAACAGATGTCTATGAAAGCGATCTTGATTGATGTCATTCCACCGGAAATAACCGCAAGCGCCGCGAGTGAACGGTTGGATGAACTCGCCTCACTCACCGCCACGTATGGCGGGATGACAATTGTCCGCACAATCCAACGACGCGCGACGCCGGACTACAAAACATATGTCGGCTCCGGAAAACTTGATGAGATCATTCGGACCGCGAAAGAGCTCGGGGGCGAGATTCTCATCCTCAACAATCAAATCAAACCGCGTCAGATGTTCGCGATCCAGGAAAAGTTGCGCCCACACAACCTCCGCGCCTGGGACAGAATCGATCTTATCCTGAACATCTTTCAAAAACACGCCACAACGCGGGAAGCAAAGTTGCAGATTGAGCTTGCGTCCATCCGTCACATGGGTCCGCGTATTTTTGATATGGGCGTTGAGCTGGGCCAGCAAGGCGCAGGAATCGGAACGCGCGGCATTGGCGAAACCAATACGGAAATCATGAAGCGTCACCTCAAAGAGAAGGAACGAAAAATAAAAAAGCATCTACAACACGCATCCCGCGGTCGAAAGCTGCACCGCGACGCCCGAAAACGACAAGGATTCTTAACCGTATCGATCGTGGGTTACACCAACGCCGGTAAATCCAGCCTGCTGAATGCCCTCACCCAAAAAGATGCGCTCGTTGCAAATGCCCTCTTTGCCACGTTGGACACGCGTGTAGCTGCGCGGTGGTTGCCGCAAATGAATTCGGCCATACTTCTTTCCGACACCATCGGCTTTATCCGCAACCTGCCTCCGCAACTCATCGATGCCTTTCGCTCCACACTGGAAGAAACCATTAACGCCGATCTCCTACTTCACGTGATGGATGCGTCAGACCCCTCCATCCATATGAAACGCGATGTTGTTCTACGCATTTTGGAAGACCTCGGTGTTAGCCACACCCCGCGCATTGATGTCTTTAATAAAATTGATCTTGGTGTACGAAATGAATGCGCCGACTACCCGGACGCGGTGCATGTATCGGCAACAGAAAACCAAGGGCTTAAAAAACTCTGCGACCGCATAGCCCTAACCGTATCGTAGAACACACAAAGGACAACCACACTTGACGATCAAATTCTCACTTGAAATACTCCCACTAACTCCTACAGTCCTATTCTCCCACCATCCTAACCCATGAAAAAATACATCCTCTTCGCCATCCTCACGATCGCTGTCATCATCGGCGTCGGAACGTGGGGCATCCTCTCCATCGTCAATTCCAATGATAAGAAGCCTGAAACGGAAAAACCCGTGCAGGTAACAAATAACATTAAACACAGCATTGATCTGGACGAGATCGTTTCCGGCGGGCCTCCGAAAGATGGAATTCCGTCGATCAACAACCCTAAATTTGAATCCGTCACCGCAGCTGACACGTATCTAAACGATGAACTGTTAGGCGTTGGAATTGTTAACGGAGGCGTAGAGCGCTTTTATCCGTTTCAAATTCTGGTGTGGCACGAACTTGTAAACGACACGATCAACGACACTCCGATCCTGGTGAGCTACTGCCCGCTGTGTGGAACCGCAATCGTCTATGATCGACGTGTGGATGGCGAGACATTGGAGTTTGGCGTTTCCGGCAAACTCTACCGATCCGACCTCCTTATGTTCGATCGTGCTACCGATTCGTACTGGGCGCAGGTTACAGGTGAGGCTGTTGTCGGTCCGCACACCGGAAGCGTGCTCGATCTCTATCCGATCTTTGAAAACGCGCGCTGGGGTGACTGGAAAACACAGCACCCAAATGGCGAGGTCCTTTCACGCGACACCGGAAGCAACCGCGACTACACGCGTACGCCCTACGAAGGATACGAAGATTCACCGCACGTATGGTTTCCAGTCGGCAATGAAGACGACCGCCTCCCTCCAAAAACATGGGTCTCCGGTGTGACGATCGGCGACAACGCAAAAGCCTATCCAATTGAAAAAATAACGGAACAAAAACTTGTAAACGACATCCTTGGCGATACAGAGCTTCTCGTTGTCAAAGACCCAAAAAACGGCATCAAGATGTTCGAACGACGGATACAAACGGCAAGCGGTACACAACAACTCACCTTTGAAATAAATGAGACCGGAGAACTCCGCGATACTGGTACAAGCTCAACCTGGAGCTTCAACGGCGAGGCAATACGCGGTGAACTGCAAGGCACCCAACTGGTGCGTTGGCCGTCGATCCCATCATTTTGGTTTGCGTGGGCCGCCTTCTATCCGGACACGTTTCTATTCGAGTGACGCTTGGAGCGTCTTCCAAAAACGCTTTGATTTTGCAACGTAGAATGAGGCTGTAAGCATTCCCAAGAACCCGAAAAGAACGTCCTCGGTTGCGTCCTGTGTAATTGGTTGAACGGCGTCGTGAAAAAGCTGTGTTCCAAATACCTGATCAATTGACCATTGGAGTCCCTCCCACAAAAAGAGCCCCACAAATGTCGCAACGATCGCAAAACGCAGCATGGACCACATATTTAAATGACGCGTTCCGAAGCGAAGCGCCATGATGGGCGAAAAGAAAATAAGAATCGCGATCAGCGCGGCGAACGCGGCCGTGTAATGCAGAAACCGGTCGTACTGAATCCCAAGCGAATGGAGGTATACGCTCCCGGGGATATTAAGCAGCAGGATGATGACAAGCCATTGGTTTGCAATCTTTTTCCATGCATCCGAATAGTACGGCTTCAATTTCGGATGACGGATCATTTGTGAAAACGCGATGATGAGCCCGGGATTCACAATCCCGTAGGCGACGAATACGACGGGTTCCGCACGAAGAAGAAGACCGACTGCAGCCCCCGCCCACGCGACAAGCACCGACGTTGCAAAGGGATATTTCATGCCACCAGTATAAAACAATTGAAAAAAGAGGTGAAAAGTGATAATCTCCGCCCATTGAGCCTCGTGAGGAGACTCTATGGGCCCATAGCTCAGCGGTTAGAGCGCCAAGCTTATATCTTGGTCGTCCCTGGTTCGAATCCAGGTGGGCCTACCAACCCAATATATGCAACACACTTGGACGGTAACGGAGGACGATCACAAAACACGTTTGGACGTGTTTCTTCGCGAACACGCCGGAGGAACCAGCCGGAGTGCACTCGCAAAAATGATCAAAGCCGAGCAGGTGAAAGTAAATGGAAAAGCCGCGAGCGTTCATCGCTTCTTAAAAGAGGGTGACATTGTTTCCATGGACGAAGCATCCCCCAAAGAAATGAAGCAGAAGGAAAAACGAGCAAAGGAGTCACTCCCACCGCTCCGAATCAAAAAAGAAACACCCGAGTGGCTGGTCATCGATAAGCCTCGCGGAGTGCTTGTCCATCCGGATTCAAAAACAAAATCCGGAACGCTTGTTGACCTTCTTGTTGAGCATGACCCCGCGATCGCCAAAATCGGCGAAGATCCGTCACGTCCCGGAATCATGCATCGCCTCGACCGTGAAGTCAGCGGCCTTATGGTTATTGCAAAAACGCAAGATGCCTTTGACCATTTGAAGAAACAATTTGCCGAACATTCCGTTCAAAAAACCTACCTCGCACTCGTCTATGGAAAAACCGTCCATGATGAAGGTGACATCAAATTCCGTATCGCCCGGTCAAAAAAGAAGGCGCGCATGGCCGCGCTTCCCGAACACGAAAAAGCCGGTCAAGTGGCATGGACGCATTACAAAGTCGTGAAACGTTTTCAAAATGCCACACTTTTGGAGCTCGAAATTTATACAGGACGAACACACCAAATTCGCGCGCACTTGTTTGGCTTGGGGCATCCGATTATCGGAGATCCGCTCTACACACCGAAACACGGAACGCCGCGCATTGACTCCCCGCGACTTCTCCTCCAAGCTATCCGACTCTCGTTCATTGACCCGGAATCCGGAGATTCGCAAACGTTTACACTCAACCCCGACCCGGCCTTTGAAGAGGTCACAGCATCAATGACACCGCTTGTATGACATCACCACGAATTATCATTCTTACCGGAACCTCCTGCGCCGGAAAATCCACGGTCGCAAAACAGATCGTAGAGCGCGGCAATGTGGATGCCGTAAAATTCATCACCACAACCACACGCCCAATGCGCTCACATGAGGAAAACGGAAAGCAATATTGGTTTGTCTCAAAGGACGAATTTAAAGAGCTCATTGCGAAAGACGGTCTTTATGAATGGGCTGAGGTATATGGGGAATATTACGGATCGTCGAAGGCGGAAATGGAACGACTCCAAAAAGGAGACAAACACATCCTGATGGTGATCGATATCCAGGGTGCTGCACAGATAAAATCCATGGATCCAAGCGTGATCACCATCTGTATCCATGCCCCGGAAGAGGATCTGCAAGCGCGTCTGGACGAGCGTGGAGATGATGTAAATAACCTGGAAGAGCGCAAAAAACAGATCCAAAAAGAGCAGGAATATTGCAAAGAGGCCGACTTTTCAGTTGAAAATCCGCAGGGAGAGCTTGAAAAAACGCTAAAAACAGTAGAAAATATCATTCTTTCAGGCGCATAAATGCTCTTGACGGATGAAATGAAGTCCGCTACCATGCGGCAAACGAAAAGGCTATGTCTCGAAAAAGTGTCATGCGTATCGCCCCACACGATGTCCAACCCGGCATGATGATTCGCGTTCATCAAAAGATCCGCGAAATCACGCCAAAAGGGCAGGAAAAGGAGCGTATTCAGGTATTTGAAGGAACGGTTTTGAAAGTTCGCGGCGCCGGCGTGGCCCGAACCATGACGGTTCGTAAAGTCTCGGAAGGGGTTGGCGTTGAAAAAATCTTCCCCCTCGAGCTGCCGACCATCGACAAAATCGAGCTGGTGAAGCAAATGAAAGCGCGCCGCGGTGTGCTCAGCTTCCTTCGAACATCAAAGAAGCGGCTAAAAGAAATTCCTCCGAATGTTACTCCATACGAGGAACCAAAAGAAGAGCCTGTAAAGGAAGAGGTGGCACCAGAGGAAAAGCCGGAAACGCCAGAAGAACCACAGGAAGACACACAAAAGCCTGAAACAACGGAAGAGCCAAAGGCGGAAGAAAAGAAGCCCGAGGCACCGGAGGAAGAAGCCAAGGAAGAGGTCAAAGCGTAAACTTTGATCTCTTTTTTCTGTTTTAAAAACTCGAACACATCCTTCTCACTGGCTGCAGAACAGCTCTCTCCCCACGCCAGGCGCTACGCTTGGCGGGTCGCTTCGCAGAACCGGCTTCGCTGCGTTCGCAGGATATGTTCTCATTGGTAGAGATAACGTGCTCTACTCGCTACTTGCTACTACCTACTTACTAAACTATGAATGCTATTGAAATTAACGACCTCAAGAAAACGTACGCGGATGGTACGGAGGCGCTGAAAGGCGTTTCCATGAACATTGAAGAGGGTGATTTTTTTGCACTCCTCGGTGCCAACGGCGCGGGTAAAACAACAATCATCGGAATCCTGACCGGACTTGTAAACAAAACCGGGGGAACGGCCAACGTATTCGGAATCGACATCGACAAGGATCCGGACAAGACCAAGGAATACATTGGCGTGGTTCCGCAGGAATTTAACTTCAGCATTTTTGAAACGGTGATTGATATCGTCGTTACCCAAGCCGGGTACTACGGAATCCCAAGAAAAAAGGCTTTAGCGCGTGCTGAGACCGTTTTGAAGGCACTCGATCTGTGGGAGAAAAAGGACACAAAATCCATGCAGCTTTCCGGTGGAATGAAGCGGCGGCTCATGATTGCTCGCGCGCTCATGCACGAGCCCAAGCTCTTGATTCTGGATGAGCCAACCGCCGGTGTGGACGTGGAACTCCGACATGGTATGTGGAAGTACCTCCGCGAACTGAATGCGTCCGGCGTCACTATTTTGCTCACCACACACTACCTGGAAGAGGCGGAACAGCTGTGCCGAAACGTGGCGATCATCCGTAAAGGAGAGATTATCAAGCAAGGTCGGGTCAAAGAGCTCTTACAATCCGTTGATACGGAAACCTATGCTATCGATATTAACAAACCGGCGGATGCAACATTCCCGGAAGGCTGGAATGTAGAAACCGTTGATGAGGATACGATTGAAGTTGACGCCACGCCGGAAAAACCGATCGCTGACTTTATTCTCGCACTCAAACAGCAGGGCATTGTCGCGAAATCAATTAAGCCGACGGAGAATCGTCTTGAGCGCCTCTTCCGCAACGTAACAAACGAAAACGTATGAATTGGTCCATCCAACGCGTCGCACTGACGACCATGATCTCGAAAGAAGTGGGGCGGATTTTCCGTATCTGGAAGCAAACGCTCCTCCCTCCTGTGATCACCCAATCCCTCTATTTCATCGTCTTTGGAAGCTTTATCGGCTCACAGGTGCGGAATGTGAATGGCATCCCGTACATGCAGTTCATTATTCCGGGTCTTGTTATGATGGCGGTCATCACAGCAGCCTTCACAAATGTCTCGTTCTCGTTTTTCTCTGCAAAGTTTATGCGAAACGTGGACGAAGTGCTTGTGGCTCCGGTTCACCCGCTCACCATGCTAGCCGGACACATCGGCGGGGGCGTCATCCGCGGACTTTTGACAGGAGCAACAGTATTTGGCGTTTCTCTCTTCTTCGTTCGTCCAGAAATCCACTCCTTCCTGATACTGGCGCTATACACCATTTTGACATCTCTCGTGTTCTCATTGGGAGGATTCTTGAACGCCGTCTATGCCAAAACCTTTGACGACGTTGGGATCTTCTCAACCTTTGCACTCACCCCACTCACCTTCCTCGGCGGTGTTTTCTACCCGATCACAGCACTACCGGGTGTGTGGCAAAAAATCTCGATGTTCAACCCGGTCGTCTACATGATCGATGGGTTCCGGTACTCGGTAACCGGTGTCAGCGAATTTCCGCTTGCATTAAGCAGCGGCCTCCTTCTTGGACTCTTCCTTGTGCTCGCCGTAATTAACTGGTACGTCATCCGAAAAGGCGCCGGATTAAAAAAATAGCGTTTCAGAAAACAAAAATCCCCCGGTTTGTCCGAGGGATTTTTTGTATCTCTATTGAATTTTAGAGACTGTCATCAATCGTTGTGGCATTCGCCATTTCCGCAGTGACGTTGTAGTCGGCAGTCGTGTTGATGGCGGAACCAAAGGTGTAGTTGGTGTAGAAGGCATCGGAGATGTCATCGATCTTCGTGTTCCAGTTTGAACCGTAAAGACCGACCGCGACACCTTCCGTCGTTACCCAGCGAAGGTTGCCGCCCTTTGAAACCGCGTAGACCTTATTGTCTGTCGTGAACTTCACCATTTTGACACCAGGGCGGTACGTAACGTTCGGGCCAAGCGTCATACTTGCAAGCACAGACGGCTGAACAACTTCAACGCCCGAGAAATCGGTATACCAGCTGAAGTAGACCTTTGAGTTCGGGAATGCGTGACGCTTACAATCCGCTCCGTAGTAGTACACCGCGCTGTCGATCTGCGTTGCCGCGTCTCCATCGTCCGGAAGCTTCACCAGCGATCCGATGGATACGACCGGGTTGGAGCATTGAGCAGTGACCGGCTCGGTGAGAGTGAGTGACGCAGTGGAGTTAATCGAAACACCATCGATCAATGCTGAAAGCGTCGTTGTGCCTTGAACGGAAGATTTTGCAGTAAATGTTGCAACTCCACTTGAGTTCGTTGTGGCCTGCGAAGGGCTAATGTTCACATTTGCGAGCGAGGTTCCCACTGTAACAGTCTTACCACTCAATACTTCTCCCGCCGCATTCTTTGCGATAACAGTCACCGTTGCGGTTTTCACGCCGTCGGCAACAATCGAGGAAGGAGAAACGCCGATGGTCGACTGCGATGCCGACACCGTCGTATCACCGCCACCTCCGCTCTCAGTGGAGAGTTGAACCGTCTTCTCGTTATAAATACCGCTCGTAACCGTAAAGCTACCGCTAGCGTCAGCGTACCCGCTTAAGGTTACTTTGTAGTAATAGGTACCGGATGCGAGCGCGAGAGTTCCTCCAACTTTTGATTCTGAAGGTGTCACCATCTGAGCATCGTTCGACGAGGCAGAATTCGAAAGGTCGTCCGCAAGAGTCGTCATTCCGGAATCGGTATACACCGATACGGTCGCTCCTCCCAGCAATGATTGATCCGCCGCGTCCACAACCTTCACGGTTAAATCCGGACGCAATCCCTGACAAACCGTGGTGCCGCCGGAGCTAATTGAGCCCTCACAGGGTGGAAGCGTGCCAGTTAATGCAATATGCACTTGACCAGACTCCGGCAAACTCACATCCCCAAAGGCCGTATTCTGCGTATCTGCCGTATTCGACTCTGTGACATATCCCGGAGCACCAACGCTCAATACCTTGTTATTCTGCGGAATAAATCGAAGGTAGTATGTGCCTCCCGACTGGTATTTCGAAGCGATTTCTCCATCATACGTAATGATTGCATTTGTAACTGAATCGCCGTCAAAATTAGAAACCGTCACTTTCAATGTTTCCTTCATGACAATATTTCCGGCGTCCTTCAGCGTTGTGTTCATCCCAAAAACAGTATTGCCGAAGATCTCAGTATAGCCGCTATATGCTGCGCCCAGAGAACACGCTCCCCCATCCGTGCGGAGTGCATAATAATGCTCTCCCCCGCCGGCGTTCCAATATCCATAACTCGTCGTACATCCGGATGTAATGAGTGTTGGCGTAAAATCCGATGTCCAGTCCAACCCGCTTGAATCAAATGACACGTGCGTTTTGAGGTTATAGGCACGAGCCTTTACGCGTGAAGCTTTCGGCTGTGTGAAGCCGTAATCCGCCGTGGTTCGCGCACGAATCCAGTATGCCTCCACGCCATTGACGCTACGCTTCCCGAAGCTTGAAGGGGCTGCGAGCTCGATCTCCGTCATTCCGTCTCCACTTGGACTCGTAAAATCGCTACTTGGATTAGACTCTTCAGTAGCCGCCGCCCAGCACTGACCTGGAATACACGCACCGCCTTTAGAATATTCCCACGTGAGCCCACCTGTACCGCCGCCCCATTGGCCAAACTCAAAGGAAATTTTATCTACAGGCGAATTCATCCCGAAATAGACGATACCGTTTGTGTTCCCGATTGATCCAAGAGGAACATCACTACCGTTCACATTGCTTGCCGCCGTCGTTACATCGGAATAGGTGCTTCCGTTGTAGTAAAAAACCTTATCAAAATAGGCATTGCCGTCTGGCTCAGCCGCCCGGGCAACCGGGATTGAGGGTGCGAATGTGGCAAGTACAGTCACAGCCGTCACAAAAAATGAAAAAAGACGCTTCATAATATTTTTGATTAATTATGTCATTCCGGACTTGATCCGGAATCCATACAAATGGATCCTGAATCAAGTTCAGGATGACAACTCTTCTATACGAAGAATATCATTTCTTCGACGATCCGACGAGAGCCTTAATATACTGCCCCGTGAGACTCTTCTTGTTTTTCGCGACCTGTTCAGGTGTTCCCTCTGCAACGACCTCGCCTCCCTTTATACCGCCTTCCGGCCCCATATCAATGACCCAGTCCGCGGACGCGATAATATCGAGGTTGTGCTCGATAACAAGCACGGTGTTTCCCTTATCCACCAACGCCTGCAATACAGACAAAAGGCGCTTCGTATCTTCCATATGAAGACCGGTCGTTGGCTCATCCAGAATGTAGAGCGTTTTTCCCGTCGCGCGTCGCGAAAGTTCCGTTGCAAGCTTCACGCGCTGTGCCTCACCGCCGGAAAGAGTGGTTGCAGGCTGGCCGAGCTTCACGTATCCAAGACCAACTTCGTGCAATACCGTCAATTTATCGTAAATCAAAGGTCGGTCCGAGAAGAAGCGTCGCGCCTCCTCAACCGTCATATTCAAAACATCCGCGATCGTCTTCCCTTTCCAGTGAATCTCAAGCGCCTCACGATTATAACGCTGACCGTGGCACTCCGGACATTCCACGTAGACGTCGGGCAAAAACTGCATCTCAATTTTGGAATATCCATCGCCGCTACACGCCTCACATCGACCGCCGCCCTTCACGTTAAACGAGAATTTTCCGGCGTCGTAGCCACGCATTTTTGCCTCGGGGATGTCGGCAAACAAATCACGGATTACCGTAAAGACACCTGTGTATGTTGCGGGGTTTGATCGAGGCGTGCGGCCAATCGGAGACTGGTCCACGGACACAACCTTGTCGAGATTCTTAATCCCTTCAATCTTCTTATGCTCCCCGGGGGGGGCTTTGGCGTTATAAAAATGCGCGGAAAGGGCGCGCGCCAAAATATCCAACACAAGCGACGATTTTCCGGATCCGGACACACCGGTCATGCATACGAACATTCCGAGTGGGATCTTTACATCCACATCCTTCAAATTAAATGCAGCCGCTCCCTTGATCGTGATTAACTTTTTATTCCCCGCTCTTCGCTTTTTTGGAATCGCAATCTTCTTCTTTCCAAGCAGATACGGACCCGTTGTCGACTCTTTGCTCTTTTTCAATGCGGCAACAGTCCCGTGCGCAATAATTTCTCCCCCATATTCACCCGCACCCGGACCAACGTCCACAACATAATCCGCGGCCTCAATCACCGCCTTGTCATGTTCCACCACGATCACTGTGTTTCCCAGATCACGGAGACGAAACATGGTCTTTATCAAACGTTCGTTATCGCGCGGATGCAAACCAATCGACGGCTCGTCCAAAATGTAGATCACGCCGGAGAGCTCCGAGCCGAGCTGTGCCGCCAAACGAACACGTTGCGCTTCTCCGCCGGAGAGCGACATGGCACTGCGATCCAACGTGAGATATCCGAGCCCCACGTCAATCAAATTTTGGATACGACGCATCACCTCGTTCATTACACGCGTAATAACAAGCCTTTCATGTGCCGGCGTTTCGGGATCCACAGACTCCTTTTTAAAGAGCGCGGAAACATCCTCGATCGGAAGCTGAACCACCTCCGCGATGTTCTTTCCGCCAACCGTCACACTGAGTGCTGCCTTGCTCAAGCGACGACCTTCGCATGAGGGGCAGGTCAACACACGCATGTACGACTCAATCTCCTTCTGTACATACTCCGAATCCGTCTTGCGGTACTTCTCCTCAAGCATGGCAAGAATGCCCGGGAACGTCGCTCGCTTTCCTCCAACGTCATACATCTCGTCACCCGTGCCATCAAACAAAACCGCGAGTGCCTTCTTTGTCAGTTTCTGTACGGGGTCATTGATGGAAAATCCCTTCGCCTCCCCAACCGCTTCCAACAGCTTCAAATGCGACGTCTGGTTCCCGGCGATGCGTGTCCACGGCTTAATCGCCCCCTGCGCGATCGTAAGTCGCATGTTTGGAATCACAAGCGACGGTTCGAGCACAAGCTTCGTACCAAGCCCGGTACACTCCGGACATGCGCCGTGCGGTGAGTTGAACGAAAAAAGTCGCGGTTCGAGTGACGGCAGCGAAATATTGCATACCGGACAGAAGTACGATTCGGAAAACAGCGCCTCATCCGCGGTATCCTCATTCAGTGTAATCACAAGCCCGTTTCCAAGCTCAAGGGCCTGATCAAGTACTTCAAGCAACGCCTCAAGTACCATGGCCGTATCTTTCTCCAGCTCCGCAACCACAACCTCAATCGTATGAGGCTGTTTTTTGTCCGGCTTCACGCGCAGCATCTCGTCGATGTCGGCAATCATGCCGTCAAAACGCACCTGGGTGAACCCGGCATTTGCCGCCGCCTGAAGCACCACCTTGTGCTCCCCTTTTTGTTCACGAACCATAGGCGCCAACAGCATTACGTCATGCTTCTTGGTCATGGCAAGAATTTTCTCACCAATTTCACGGCGCTTCTGCGGCTTCACAGGCTCACCGCATTCCACGCAGTGCGGATGTCCGGCGCGCGCGTAGAGGAGACGAAGAAAATCGTAGATCTCGGTTACCGTCCCCACCGTAGACCGCGGGTTGTGTGATGCTGTTTTTTGATCGATGGCGATCGTTGGCGAAAGACCGACAATTTCATCCACATCAGGCTTGTCCTGAAGCTCCATGAATTGCCGTGCATACGACGAAAGGCTCTCCATATACCGGCGCTGACCCTCGGCGTGGATTGTATCGAACGCCAGGGATGATTTGCCGGATCCGGAAAGCCCCGTGATCACGATCAGCTTGTCTTTGGGAAGATCAAGCGAAACATCTTTCAAATTGTGTGCGCGTGCTCCGCGAATGGACAACGTTTTCTTGTCGGACATAAACTGCCGCCGAGACTACCATGTTTTGAAAAAGCCGGCAAGTCTTGGATGTCACGCACGAAAATTTTATGGGTAGGCGCACTGAATTCCGGAGATCTCGTAAAGAGTGAATTTAAAGTCACCAAATCCAAGGAGTTGCGGAACATCATTTGCAACAGAAAACGTCGGGGCGTTGCTGCCACTAAGCTGAAAATTGCATTCAATAACATCCGGCTGGTCTTCATTAATGGACCTTCGCAAATCCTGGAGCGACCAAAATGCGTCCTTATTCTCAAGGGGACGAAAATTCGGTGTTCCGCATAAAATTGCATTCTCCATATTTAACTGCGCGTTCTGACCTGTTGAGATGGTAACTCCCGCCATAGGTCCGGAGTGGCAGGTCTTTTTTCCGATGGCTAAATACTCGTCTCGCGCAATCGTTGAACCGATCTTCGCAACACCAAGATCAAAACCAGCATCATTGTACTCGATCGCCATCACAAACCCCTTCAAGCCACCTTCGTTTTCGCATTCATCCACGGCATCATCCAAATCCTCCTCCGTATAGGAAAAAGTGTACCCTCGGGTTCCTGCGGAAGCATCCAACTCGATAAACTTCGCTTCCTGAAACTCATAAATGGCATTTGTGAGCCATGAGGACTGCGCATGCACCTCCGGATCCTTAGGCTCATTGCACACATAAAATAGACGAATGTCTTCAACGGATCGATCGTCCGTAAATAGAATATTCCCGGCAAAATTCGCCTTAATGCATTCCGCGCCATTTGGATCCGCGCCCGGTCCGCAGAGCCCGCCGCGGCAGCTTAAACAAGACGTTCCCTTTTCCTGACACAATCGACCTTGACACCGCTGGCCGCCGTAGCCCTCGGCGTAGTACTCGTAGTTACAACGCGTCTTCTCTTTGCTCACGTCATACGTTACCTCATTCGGATCTTTAAAATCCGGAAAGATGCCGGCCTCGGCAAATTGAATCTCCTTATTCGTTTCAATGTCCGCGCAGTATCGCGAGCCTAAAATCTGCTGCTTGTTAATCAGATACACGTCCAACTTTTTCAAAACCGTTGTTGCGGGGTTCACGACATTCAGCAACGTCAACGCGCCGAGCGTCAGCACGAGCCCGACCAGCGAATCAATCATAATCTCTTTTGCACGGCCAATATTTTCGTACGCCGATCCAAAGATGTACCGAAACCCTCCATAGAGAAACATAATCGCCGCGGCAACAACCGCAATCCCGATGACAAATCGGAATGCAACCGCTATAAAGCCGCGGATTCCCGTTACGGTCGTAATGCCACCAATAGGGAACGACAAATCCACGTTCGGTTCGGGCGCCAAAC
>JBNLCE010000003.1:0-50787 GCA_050303655.1 Patescibacteria group bacterium
GACGTTTCATCAACCAGAACATAAGGAGGAGACATGGAACGAGTACCTTTGAAACACACCGACGGCGCGACGGATGAACAGCTCGCGCAAGAAGCCAAGGACTACTACATGGCGCATCCGCCGGTCGAGCTCGTCTCCGACCTCATCAGCGGACTCGCTGTGCTCGAATGCCCATGGTGGACGTCCGAGATGCTCTTCGAGCAGATCTCCCTTGGGAATTGGATGCTCGCCATCGAGAGCCGGCCTGACCTGCGCCAGCAGATCACGACCGATCTCACGGGTCTCCGTGAGAGGACGGCACGGCGCATGACGCCGGAGAGCCAAACGACTCTCATCGAGGAGGCGCTCGAGAGCGGCGATATCGCGCTCGACGACGTGCACGAGATGCTCGCCGGTTTGAAGCTCGTAGCGTATCTGGATGCCGGACGTCTCTGGCGGCTCTTCCGAGAGCGTATGCCTTGGGTAGAAGACGCTGTGGAGAAACACATCGACATCGTCGCCAGCCTTCTGGAGGACCTTCTCCAGCCACGAGGAGACCTTCCGCAAATCCTCCCACCGCTCGAAGTGCTCTCGCACATCGACAGCAACGTGTGGGAAGACTGCATCCCTCTCGAGGTACGAGCACGGGTTCGCAAAGCGCGGATGCTCGCGGAAGCTAGCGGCGACACATTCCACTCAATCAACGAGCTCGGTATCGCAACACCGGAGATCATCGCCAACAGCATTCCTCTTGTGCGGTTCGAACAACTGCTCGACCGTGCGGAAGAAGCCATGGGCTTCGCGCCTCCTGCGCCGCCGGAGGAAGAGGAGGACAAAGATGACACGGACGAGGAGGACGGCGGTACCGTTGTTGTCGACACTGACGCCGACGTGAACATCGAGGAACTGGACGGCATGAAAACCGTTCAGCCCCCACCCCTGGACGCCGACGTGACGGAAAGACCATCGGACTCGGACACGCCGGCAACGCCCGATGTGGACGATGTTGAAATCCCCGGTCCGCCGGATCTTCCCAAGCTCGAAGGCAGCACACTCACCGGCCCCGTCGTCGAAGGTCTTCCGCCATCGAGCGACGTCTCGCCACCTCCCGCATCCATGTCCGGAAGCGGAATCGGTGACATGAGAGCGCTCATCGAGCTGAACGATGACTTTGGCTTCGAGCTTCCGACGGAAGACAGCGCACTTCCGGCAGGACTCGCCATGGGCCTTCGTGGCTTCGTCGATTCCGACGCATCCGCCGAGGACATCGACAAGGCCCTCTCGAGGTGCCGAACGGCTCTGCGATTGCCCAACGCGGATTGGAAAAAGATCGCAGCCAATCTGCATCAACGAGGTTGGAGCGCGGCGGCGACCAAGGTATTCGACCGAGCATCCAAGGCCGCATCGAGCGCACCGCCGAAGGGCCCTCCTCGTCCCAAAAAGAGGCGCGGAGGCGCGCTGGTAGGCAAGCCAAAGTGACCCAACTCGTCCGGACCGCGGCACCGGACACTCGAGCCCCTCCAAGGCTCACTGAGCCCATGCGGAACTTCCGTGTGGGCTCTTTCTTTTATTTAGCGAGTAGTGAGTAGGTAGTCGTAAGTAGCGATATGTCTTGACACGAGATAAAAAACACGGAATACTCTCTTCTCCACCCGCACTTTTTTTCCAACAACAGATAGAAAGAGGTCGATACATGGCCAACGTCGAACGTAGTGTCTCCTTCCAGATCCCCCAGAGCGACGAGGAAGCGAACGAGTTCATCCTCCGCTTCAACAACATGCTCGCTGATGCCGAAGCTGTGGTCGCGCACGAACGCGAGACGATCATCGCGAAGCAACAAGAGCTCGAGGCCATGAAGGCCGCCGCCGAAGAAAAGATTGCTCCACTCCGGGATGCGATCCTACAGCTCCATCAAGGACTGAACGCCTGGATGAAGGCTCACCAGGATCGCCTGACCCGCTCCGGCGACACGAAGTCCCGCAGACTCCCCAACGGAGTCGTCGGCCTCTTCAATACTCCTGCCGCATTGAAGGTGGAAGATCCGGATGCCCTCATCCAGCTCCTCAAGGAGAAGGGGTTGTTCGATCTGATCCGCGACAACCCCGAGCCCGACAAAGAGGCGATCAAGGACCGGATGAAGGAGGACGAGAGCTTCTCCCTCGAGGGTGTCTCGCTCACGGGCAATGAAATCTTCTACATCGGCCTGGAGGGACGTTCGTATCGACTGAGCTTCAAGAAGCTCACCGAGCTTCTCTCAGCCGCTCCCTAGCACAAACGCCGTCGGTGCATACTCGCATCGGCGGCGCTTCTTTTTATCCAAATGTATTTCACCAACTCCCTCCTCCACCGCCGCCAAAGCCTCCGCCGGATGAGCCGCCTGAAAATCCCGAGCTCCCCGACCCTGCCGACGACACATGCGACCGCGCAATTGTGGCTGTAGAAAATTGCCGCACGGACGACGTAAAGACCGCCGCGTTTCTAAACGACCACCCCGAACCCTCAACCCACTCCGGCTTGGTGAGTGGAATTCCCTGAAACTGCCGCGCCCACTCTCGTTCCACGCCGAGCGCTATGGCGAACGGCAGAAGCGCGAAGAAGTGCTCCGACGTTTTGTGCGGCGGGTTGTGAAATTCCAACCGGTCTTTTTCCGCCACGCGCAAATACCACTCAAACCCCTTAATCTTTGTGAGCAATTCCGCACCCTTCTGTGTGCGCCGCGGCATAAACCATCCGACGGCAAAAATAATGACACCCGTGGCAATGCCAACCAGCACGCCAAACGGCCTGTTTACAAACACGACGATCAAAAACCACGTGCACATGGATGCGACAACCGTGACCACCGATCGGATTGCGGCCGGAGTTCCGTAAAACAATTTTTCACTCCGCATTTGCGAATGCGTCTTTTTACGGAATCCGGATTGCGCACCTGCCATGGCCGCAGCATCCAAATCTTTCACTTCAACTTCGTCGCCATCCGTAAAGATTGCATCAAGTAACGTCTGCTCTTGCGGTGTGAGTTTGTCATCCGCATCTTTCTTTTTCACAAATGTAAACGTGGGTGATGACGTAAACACTTTCCCCTTCTTCTTGCTACTCCGAATGTGAAGATACCCGCGGCTCGCCAGATGAAGAATGGATGCGGTGAACGCGGCATGCGAAAATGCGCCTTCATCACGGATCGCGGACAGCTCGTACGGCAAACGTCCTTCCGGAGATTCGTAGAGCGGGATGACGGTTCCGAGCTTTGGATCGCGCCCGCGAAAAAACCAGAGCGTGAGCATAACGATCAGCGCGAGAATCGGTACGGCAAAGTGAATGTTGTCGCGTGCGACCATCAAAAACTGCTCGACAGCTGTAGGTTCGGCAATGACGCCCACCGGAATTCCAACGACCACCGAAAGTCCGTCGCCCCGACCGAGCTCGCCGGTGGCTGCAACGCGCACGCCGCCAATCTCCTCCTCAATTTCGCACGCAGCACCGGATTCCCCGAACGCGCCCGTAAAGCAGTCCACATCGGAGAGCGGCGAAAGGATGTCGTCGGAAAGAAGGAAGCGGAATGACGCAGCCTCAATGGGCACTTCCCAGTCATTTCCGGTCACGTTCCAAAACAACTCACTGTGATCCTCAAAAAAATTGATGGCGCGGTCGGTTGTGTACGTGATGGCGTACGTGTGCGGGCCCGTGATCGTTTCATCCGGGTCGCCAATCTTAATGTGAAGGTCTGCACCCTGGTACGACGACTCGTATGGAACAGACGCTCCATCCATCTGCACGCCCTCGACACTCAAGTGAAGCGTGTAGTCGATGCCCTTGCGCGTGTAGCGGTTTGGAATGACGCGAAAAATTCCGTGCCGAGGCGTTTCACCAAAATCGTATTCGATTTCTTCGGTAATGGTGAGCGCGCGATTCGACTCCAGTGTGGCGTGGACGGAAAAATCGCGTATCACCTCTTTGGCCAGCGCTGGCAATGGAATGAATGTCGAAAAAATTGCCAACAAACCGAACACGGACGCAAAAAATCGTTTCATAGATCCATGATACAATAGCCGCATGGCGCGGAGGAAATTAAAACGCCCCAAAACATCCTTTGATGTTGTAACACTTGGCGCGGCGACGCAAGACGTTTTCGTTCAAAGCGACCATTTTAAAAACGTGAAGGACCCGCATGCTCCTTCCGGCATCGACGCTTGTTTCCCCATGGGCGCAAAGTTGGATTTGGACGATGTGTTTTTTGATACCGGTGGTGGCGCAACGAATGCAGCCGCCACGTTTGCATCCTTTGGGCTCAACACGACCTGCATCTGTCGCGTGGGTGATGACGTGAGTGCAGAAGCCGTCCACCGCAGTTTGCACGCGCTTGGAATTGACACCTCACACGTACAAATCGATTCAAAAAAGAAAACGGGCTACTCGGTGATCCTCCTCTCAAAGGAAGGATACCGATCGGTTTTGGTTCATCGCGGAGCGTCGTCTAGCATTAATCAAAAACAGATCACGTGGAAGAAGGCACGCGCACCCTGGCTCTACCTCACGTCCGTTGCCGGAAAAAAGCCCCTGCTTCAATCCGTCTTCAAGCACGCGCATAAAAGCGGAATGCATATTTCATGGAACCCGGGTGGCAGTGAGCTGAAGATGGGATACGACGCTCTCACGCCGTGGATTTTGGAGTGCGATTTTTTAAGCCTCAACCGCGAAGAAGCCGCTGAACTTGCGAGTGTAACTCCGCGACATATTGAATCGATCATCCACCGCCTCGGCCCGCTCCCGAAGCAAGCACTCATTGTGACCGATGGTGGAAAAGGCGCGTACGTTCATTCACGCGGTACAACATGGTTTGCGAAGACGATGAAAGGGAAGCGCGTGAACACCACGGGTGCCGGCGATGCATTTGGAAGCGCGTTTACCGCAGGCGCTATCAAAACAGGAAACCTGGAGAAAGCATTAGCCGTTGGGATGTTAAACGCGCACGGTGTTATCACTCACATGGGAGCAAAGGGCGGCATCCTCTCGCGATTCCCAAGCGCCGTTTCGATGAAAAAAGTTTCGATCAAAAAATTGTAATATGAAAAACGTTTTTGTGACCCGAACGATCCACGAAGCCGGGATCAATCTCCTCAAAAAGAAGGGGTACAAGGTAAAAATTTACACCAAGGATAAAAAGATCCCACGAAAAGATCTCTTGAAGGGCGTTCGTGGTGTGGATGCGCTCCTCCCGCTTCTTACCGAACGAATTGATGACGAGGTATTTGATGCGGCCGGACCACAACTCAAAGTGATCGGCAACTACGCCGTGGGTTTTGATAATGTCGATCTGCCGGCGGCAAAAAAACGAAAGATCATCGTCACAAACACGCCGAGCGACCGCGTATCCGAAGCCGTTGCCGAACACGCATTCACTCTTCTGCTCGCTCTTGCGCACCGTGTGGTGGAAGGGAATGCATTTGCAAAAGCAGAAAAGTATAAAGGATGGTCGCCGACGCTTTTAAATGGCACCGACGTAAAAGGGAAGACGCTCGGGCTCGTTGGTGCGGGACGCATCGGATCCTCGCTTGCTAAACGCGCAGTGGATGGATTTGGCATGAAGCTCCTCTACTCAGACCTCAACAAGAACAAAGAGCTTGAATCAAAGTTCGGCGGAAAAAAGGCCGAGCTCCACAACCTGCTCAAGCGTTCAGATTTTGTATCGCTCCACGTTCCGCTTTTGGACTCCACGCGCCACCTGATCTCGAAAAAAGAATTTGCTATGATGAAACCGACGGCGTTTTTGGTAAACACAGCGCGCGGACCCGTGGTGGATGAAAAGGCGCTCGTAAAAGCACTGAAGAAAAAACAGATCGCCGGAGTCGGACTCGACGTTTTTGAATGTGAACCCGCTATTGATTGCGACCTCACCGACAAACTCGCACTCAAACAATTTCCAAACGCGATTCTTACCCCGCACATTGCAAGCGCAACCATTGAAGCACGCGAAGACATGAGCCTCATCGCGGCAAAAAATATTATTGCCGTGCTTTCCGGTAAAAAGCCGCTTACCCCCGCGAAATAGGTGACAATTCACGGGTTTTTCTCTACCCTATTCATATGGACAACCTTACAGAGGTCTATTATTTTCCCATTGATAACGAGGGAAACGAAACCGGGACACCGGTACGGATCGGGCTCAATGACGACGGATCTGCGGATCTCTCCGCGCTTCCCGAAGGACTTGGAAAGACGCTCGAAGCCGGAGTGGGCGACCCCGTGCTCGGCCGCGTGATGCCAAAAGATGGCGCGCGCTTTTTGGAAGAGCTTCTTCGCTCCGCAAATCCGTACATGCGGTTTCGCTCAAAAGCATAGTCGAGCTTCTAGCTTTTAGCTGATAGCTTATAGCTTTTCTACTCGCTACCATCCTACAACCCTACTTTCCTACCACCCTAACTTATGGCACTAGCAACACCAGGATCATCACCCCGCAAACGCGGCGCACTTCCGCTCCCCCGCAAACGCGAACCCGTTCCATCTGCGGAAGAGATTCAGGCACCGGAAAAAGAGGCTGGAGAAAATCTTGAAGCGCGTGAGCAAAAGCCGGAGACACCGCAAGATAGGTATGAGCGTCAAAGGCGAGAAGAGAACAGGCAAATCCTAGATAGAGCTCAGAGCATTGATCAGAGATACTTCACCGCGGCAGGCTCGTGGCCCGATAATCTCGATAAAAAAATTGAAAAAATCGATCTCGCAGAAACCCTGGCGTACGGGGAAGAAATCAAACGAGAACTCATTGGAGAGCAGGGTTTCAATGCAATTACACGACGCACCTACGAAGGGGTGAACGGGACTGCGGTCGCGTACGTTAAACCTCGGGCAGGTGATTTAACGTACGAATATGATCCGGAAACGGATGAAGTTTATGATGTGCGGCAACAGTGGAATGAAGACGCACAGAGAATGGAACTTGTCTCAGAGGTGACTGAAGATGAATACACGCAACTCTCCGTAAAGGAGTGGTATAAAAACCAAGACAACGCACGTCGTGTTATCGCCTTGCACTATGAGGTGCCGATAGATGAAATACCCCGTCAGAAACGAATGACGGAACGGCTTGGAATTACCGAAGGAAGCCTACCTCTTCGTGAATATGCGGCAAGCAGAATTGACCAAATGCTTGGCCTTGATGTCGTTCCACTCACTGTCTTACGAGAAGAACCAGAACAACACGATATTGTTTCTGTACAAGAAGCTGTAAAAACAACAGATCCACAACGCCCCCCGCGGGTGATGACGCCAAATGACTTTCTTTTTGTTGCAGGCCGCGTTCCTGGATTCACGGAAAATACCGGGCCAGAACATCCTGCAGCAAAGTCCATGATGCGAATTGCCGCGCTTCACTGGCTCATTAAGTCCGCAGATGCCCATCTCGGCAACGTCATCTATGATCAAGCCGCCCAGAAGTACTACTCCATCGATAACGGCGTAAGCCTTGGACCTTCATTTGTTGAAAGCGAAGGAGAGGAGCCAAGGTCTGTTAACCCTCATGTTTCCGCGCCCTTAGAAATCGTTAATGATTTTCCTGACTGGAAATTAGACGATGAAGCTATCGAGGGTCTCAAGCGTTTCTATGAAGAAACAATGCAATATCTCAAAGAACGCGAGTCAGCAGTGGAAGAAAACGGGCCGATTTCTCGACCAGACTCAGGCATCAAGCAACTTACCTCCCTGTTTCGTCTCTTGTATCAAAATGAAAGCGCTGCAAAAAAAGAGGCAATGGAGCTTTTAAAAAAAATTTCGTACCTCATTCATAACGGGCGTCCACCCATCCTAGAAAAGGCAGATACCTTTGAGAGCGGTAAGTTACTTGACGGTTTGAAGACGGAAGAAGAGGCTCGTAGAAAGCGTTTAGAACAAAGTACAGCAAACGAAGGCGCTGCCGCGTAACCAAAAAAGAGGCTTTGGCCTCTTTTTTCGTTAGAACTCACAGGTAAGTGCGCACATCTCAACGCAGACTTCGGAGTCAGGACTACACGGACTTCCGCAATCATTGAAATATCCTCCGCGCATTTTGCAATCTTCTATAAGTGCCTCCATCTCCTCATGCATCCCCATGGAGTAGATTACTTTTCCGTCGTAGATACTCTGGATCGATCCATCCATCAGCATGAATGAAGACGCAGGATCTTCCATGGGCATGACTCCCGGCTCCATCATCCGCGGCTCCGGTGCCGGATAGTCGACAACAGCATCATCGTAGAACGGGTACGGTATTGGGGGATCAAATCTGTCGTGCGACCCAACATAGTGACCCACGATATATCCAAGGGCAGCGCCCAGAACCGCGGCAATAAACACAGGGACCATTTGTTTTTTATCCATATGAAAAAAGGATATCACGCAAAAAGAAAACGCGCAGGGAACGACTCCCTACGCGTCTCACGTTTGCAGCTTCGCTTCGGCGGCGTCCAGCATGGCCGTTAGCTCGGCTGGAAAAGGATATACCCTCTCGAATCCTCGAAGGTAGAGTATGGCGTGGGCGAATTCCTCAGCAATCCATATATCGCCCAGTCTATCCCGCGCACCTTCGAGGTCGGCAACGGCAATATCCACCTCTTCTCCTAAGGATACACTGTAGCGCGCCAGAAGCTCCCCAGAGAGCAGTGCGCAGAAACAGCCTTCATGCCCACCTTCCGAAAACGGGAGGTACCTGCGGATCAATGGAAATACATCTCCGCGAGTAACCTGTTCGAGACTCGCAAGACTCACCCAGCGCTTCTGAAGAAGCTCGGTCGTTTCCATGAGCGGGAGCACGAGTGGATCTCCGACACCTTCGTCAACGATCCGACGCGCGCATTCAAACAAAAGTTGACCATCGCGCACGCCGTTCTTGTGGGCGTAGATCACGGTCCCAAAAGGAAAAGGGCCGTACAGGATGTACTCAGTCTCAGCAACTCTTCGAACTCCGTCTTCTTCGTTAACCGACGACTCGCCCACCTCCCGGACTACCTTTATATTCGGTGGAAAACCAACGACGAAGTAGTCGCTTTGCACCTCATACGCTCCGCCGGCAAAATCGCTGACCTGCCGGCACTCCCTCAGAGCCTTTAAAGCCCACATCCTATTTGGGAGTGTGATTCGAAATTTCTCCTTCACGGAATCTGGCGCATAAAGATATACCACGTACCCCATGTCACCCCCCTTTCTTTTAAAGAACGACCGAGTCATCTCGGCGTGTATTATTTTTATCAAGAAAAATGAAACGACGTCAATCCATGGATTGACGAAAATTCCAAAAGACGCTATAGTTCGCACGCAAAAATACGGGCCGTTAGCTTAGTTGGTACCCGCCACAAACTCAGCTTTGCTGAGTACGTAGGCGGGCCCGCCTAAATGCGAAGCTTTTGGCGGGGAGCGCCGCACGCGGTCACGTTCATTTTTCAAAGTTCTCAACTATACGGGCCGTTAGCTTAGTTGGTAGAGCGCCGCATTTGCAATGCGGAGGTCGAGAGTTCGAATCTCTCACGGTCCACCACCGAGCTCAGCTCGGTTTCGAATGAATCTTGGGCGAAGCTCAGCTTCGCAATTCATGAGAGACAGAGCGATATATGAGAGCGAGGTTGTCGAGCTTAGCTCGACACAACCCCACACAAAAAACGACAGCGCAAGCTGTCGTTTTTGAGTGGCCGGGTGGTCCGAAGACATTCGGACTTTACGCGGCCTTTATATCTAGCTGCCGTTCTCGTGGCACGGTCGCGAAAAAATTTACGTTGCCGCCTTAAAAAGGCACCGATGATGAGTTCCCTACTTCGTAGCGCTGAAGCCCTCCACGAGCTGTTGAATCTCTACCTCAAACTCGACTGGATCTTTTGCAAACGTCTCGATGTATAGAACCCAGCCATTAGTCTGTTGTAGGGCGAGATGGTAGGTGGGGCTTATTCCGTATGGGTTTACACCGTAAACAAATGGGTATCCCGCGATACTGCGTTCAGACGACGGCAATGTCTCGCCTTCGATCGGGTTGAACCACTCCTCCAAAGGAACGCTCGGTATGCGGAAGATTTCAACAGTGATTGGCGAAGGACCTTCAAGATTGTTCGCGGAGGCTCTTACTAATGGGATGCGAGTAGCCGGACCGTTGAAAGGCCACCCGTCGTAACCAATGCCCGTGTGGATAGGATCCGACGGATTGACAATATAGCCGACGGGCAGCCGAAGCGACCATTCCTCCGACGGACCGGTTACAGTAACTTCCTCAGGCAGCTCATACTCCTCAAATCCGCCGTACGGATTCTCCAGGTCCATTGAGACGTAATAGAAATACGGCGAACTCACATCATCGTTCGGCCCCGGGGACCAATCCGAATCTACAACACCAAAGATTAACGCGCCGCTGTCATACCCAACCGGAGTGAGGACAGGGCGCCCATACTTCTCCATGCCCGGGAAAGCATTTTCCTTATTCTGGCCAACGTCGTATGTCTTTCTAAACAACCTTTCCCACGTAAAATCGTTCACATTATATTCAAAGACGCTAATCAAAACTTCATTTGCATCCCAATCAAAGGAGTCTGTCGTGAAGTAGATCAAGTCATCGTTTGTAGGATTCTTCACGGCACCATGAACCTCCTGGTTCGGGGCGAGGGATTCAACGGAGCTCAAAATTCGACTCACCTCTTTTTCAGAAAGTTCGTACTTTTCAAACGTTTGCACATCCTTTGCCATCTCTTCCATTTTCTCATCCTGCATTTTATCCCCCTCCTCCTTCATCATCCCGCTCGTTTGCACCTCTCCCTTTGGCCTATCCGGCGTCGGGAACGTGTACTTATATAATAGGAAGACGATGAGCGCGGCGAGAATGATAAAAATGAAGGCGGTTTTGGATTTCATATGTTCCCATTGTATGAATCCACGCCCCTTTTGTCGAACCACACACCCCTTTCCCTTGCCCCGCCCGTTCGCTAAACTCACGCCATGAAGAGGGCGACACAAATATTGATTGGGATCCTTTTGGGTGCTTTGGCCGCCGCAGCCGGGATTGGCGTGTTTCTCGCAAAAGCAAACAGCGACCGAAAAGCACTTGCCGCCCAACTTGAAGAAACGCAAAAAAATGCCGAACAGGCACGCGAAGAGAACCGAAGAGCGATTGAAAACGCGAATCAAAAACTCCAAGAGGCTAACTCGGAAGTCACAAAGGCACAGGAGCTTGTTGAAGCACTTGAGGAAGAACGACGTCTTATTGCCGAAGCCGTACAACTTCAGGAACCAAGCACGTACACCACATACCGCTGGAGTCAGGCGGTGTCACTCGATCTTGGTATTTCTCTCGAGATTCCACCCGGCACTGAAATTTTGGACGACAGCGTAGATGAATTTTCCGCCAAGGTAACAGATCAGAACGATTCCCTTTGGTTCTCCATCGTTCCCTACTCAAAAACAAAGGAAAAAGACTGGCTTGCGCGGCTTTCCGCAACATCAAGCGCTACGTTTCTCGTCCATGACCGAGTTCTCACCGGACTCACGGGAAAAACAGATGATTATTCCGATCCAAACTACGTTCTTCGCATCCAGTCACTCGGTATTCCTTCGCACCTCGTGTGGATCCGCGATCCCTCCGGCCGCACCGGCTCGCGTAACCGTGTAGAAGACATTATTGGAACAATGACATTTGAAGAGCAATGACATCGAACGTCATTCTAAAACTTCTCCGTTGGTACAGAAAAAACAAACGCGAACTTCCGTGGCGCGATGTTGTGGATAAAAAAGGAAAACCGGATGCGTACAAAATTTTTATTTCGGAGATCATGTTGCAACAAACACAAGTTGATCGCGTGATTCCAAAATATATATTGTGGCTGAAAACGTTTCCAAGTTGGCATACGCTTTCACGTGCAACAAACGCTGACGTGATTCGCGCATGGGCCGGACTCGGATATAACCGTCGTGCACTCATGACACGAAACGCCGCGCGTCATGTTGTGCACAACAGCGTTCCAAAAACTGAAGACGAATGGCGCGCGCTCCCCGGCGTTGGGCCATACACGGCCGCAGCACTCACAGGCTTCGTAAACCATCGACGAGCAGTTGCAATCGACACGAACGTGCGTCGTGTCGCCGGGCGGGTCTTCAACGGAATTCCGTACCCTCAATTAAAGGATCACGAACGGGTTCATCGAAAAATTGCGAAAAACCTTCCAAAAACTGGCAAATTCTGGGAAGTCCCTGCGGCGTTTATGGACCTTGGATCCGCAATTTGTACATCCAAAAATCCCTCGTGCCACATCTGCCCACTACGGAGTGAGTGTCGCGCAAAAACAAAAATTCAAAACGGCGCAGAGCATGTTCCACTCACAAAATCAAAAGAGCGGATCCATCGCAACAAAAAATTTCCTGATCGAATTTACCGCGGACGAATTCTTTCACTCGTTACTTCCGCTCCACAACATATCGACCGACTCGGAAACAAAATCGACGAAACGTTTAACGCGCAACACGATCAAGAATGGATTGAACGCATGGTGGAGCGAATGACACGCGACCAACTCGTTGAACGCGAGAACAAAAAAGTTTTTTTGACACGTACAAACTCTTGACAAAAACTTTGTGTTGCAATTTTTTTCTTTTTTTCGTGTTATACTTTTTACGTTCAACGCGATGACTCGTGTGAACATCGACTCCGAAAATTGTCGGAGCGAATAACACTTCTACCTGAAGTGCAAAATAGAAAGCGAGGTGAACTATGCCCGCAAAGAAAAAGAAACCTGCAAAGCGCAAGTCGACAGCCAAGCGTAAGCCAGCAGCGAAGAAGCCTGCAAAGCGTAAGGTTGCAAAGCGTAAGCCCGCGAAAAAGAAAGTAATGAAGAAGAAGTCAACGGCGAAACGCAAACCAGCGAAAAAGAAAGTCGCTAAGAAAAAGACGACGAAGCGTAAGCCAGCGAAGCGCAAGGTTGCGAAGAAAAAACCAGCCAAGCGTAAGCCAGCAAAACGGAAGTCAACCGCAAAGCGTAAACCCGCTAAGCGTAAATCGACTTCACGTCGTAAGAAGCGCTAGTCATTCCTTGGATCCAAGGAGGAAAGCACCTCGGCCTCGCGTCGGGGTGTTTTGTTTCAAGTGTCATCCTCGGACTTGATCCGGGGATCCAGCTCTTATGACTTCACTCGAATATATCCTCCTCACTTGCTGCGAAGCAGCTCTCCGACGTGCGTCTGAGTTCGCAGAGCGTCGGTCTTGCTGCGTTCGGAGAACATATTCTTCGTTCACTGTCTTCCGGGCATTTAAGAAAATCAAAAATCTGTCATCCTGAGCGTAGCCGAAGGATCCCTTTTCTAAACGGATTTACACTAAATCAACGCAGCCTGCTCGGCTTTGGGTGTAGATGATCGGGGGCGGATGACGCCGTATTCCCCGTCGTAACCCGGCGTGAGATCTACCTGACCGGCGCGCGCGGCCATAATGGCATCTACAATTTCAGAAGATGCAACGTTTTCCAACTCATTCTTTGGAACATTCAAAAGCACATCAAACTCGCTCCGACCTTCGTTGATAATCGCATCATATTCACGCAAAACGCGCTTGGAGTTCTTCCCTACCCCAACAACGTCTGAGATTAGTTCTGTGAGCGGGATAATGGAACGATGCGGCTGTACCGGCAATTCATCCTCTGGTGCGCGATCCGCAAGCTCGGAGACACGATGCAATACGCCGATTGTGAGCGGACGCCCACATGTTGGACATCGTCCTTTTAGCTTTTTCGTTTCTTCCGGCTGACACCAAAATTTACAATCCCGGTGCCCATCTGCGTGATACTTCCCCTCTTCCGGAAAGAATTCGATGGTTTCAATAAACTTCTCACGGTCGTGCTCAACAAAAATCCGCCGTAGCTCACCGTACGACGGTTTGTCCATCTCAAACACATTAGCCTCCCGCCCAAGATTCCGTGCGGAGTGCGCGTCCGAATTGGAAACAAGAAAAATGGAATCCAATGCCGAAAGCCGTGCGTTCATTTTTGGGTCAGATGAAAGACCCGTCTCAATCGCGTAAATGTGCGGGGACATTCCCCCAAAGCACTCCTCAATGGAATCAAACCCCGATTTTGAACCAAAGAGGGCAAACCACGGAGTCCACACGTGCGCTGGTATCAGCATGCACGCTGGATCCGCATCCAATGTCATCTTCAGAAGCTCTTCCGAGTCGAGCCCTACAATCGGCCGACCGTCGCTCTTCAGATTACATCCGCGATCATTCAATGTCTGTGTGAGGCGGTCCAAGGCCTCTAGGCTTGGAAACAGGATGATGTGATGCACACGTCGCACCTGTTCGCCTCGTTTGTAGATACATGAGATCTCCGTTGAGAGTAGGAATCGTGTTGTCGATCGGTTACCACGGAGAGCGAAAACTCCGTCTCCAAGCGCCTCAAGCTCGGTGCCGATCTCCTCTCTCCACGCGGGATGAAATGCGTCTGAGGTCCCGCAAAAATGTATCCCTTTCCGCTCACACGCCTGAGCGATATTGGGAATCGTAAGATCTTTAGAGCACGCACGCGACCATTTGGAATGCAGGTGAAAGTCCGTAATGATTTGCATGCATGGATTGTAGAAGGAAAGGACGATTACGCCAACTGATTCACAAGCATGGTATGAACCATAGCTGTTGAGCATTTCCCTGATGGCTTCAGGGTACTTCCAGTATATGCAGAAAATTCAAAACCAAAAAACAGCCCTAGGTTGAGCTGTTTTTTCGAAGTTCGTCTTTTAGAGTCGCTTCTGGATAGACTGTGGATATCACTCTGTCGACGCCTCGTAGTTCGCTCCGATGATGATGAGAACGTCTCCTTCAACAGATGTTTCCACTTCTGGCAGTTCTACGACCTCTGCATTCAGATATTCCTTCAAAAAACGAAGGGTTTCCGGCAGTTCTTCATCCGTAAGCTTCACAATAAGCGTTTTTTCGTAGCCTTTTTGGCGTGCATCGCGAGGACGTAGCGTTGCAAAGCCCTCTAATTCAAGTGCGTCAGACACATTTCGCGCCAAAAGTGGCGTTCGCGTTCCGTTACGGACTTCAATTTTGGCTAATTCTTGCTCTTTTTGCAGTAATTCCGCCGCCATTGCTTCTTCATCTACCTCTTCAGAAACTTCAACGTTCTCCGGCTGGATGGTTTCAACCGAGCCAATATCCAGTGGAAGAACATTTAAGACCAAATCTCGAGATTCGGAGTACAGAACCACCACATTGGACCATACAAGCAGCTGATCTCCATTTTGAGCCTCCGCATAGAAGGCGGGGTTATTCTGGCGCATCTCGTCGGCGTCTTCCACCGTGGCGACTGTTGGCTCCTCCCCCTCCGGGATCGAGACATGACGCGCAACCTTCTGGACCAGCGTGAGACCCTCGAGGTCTGGAGAGGCCTCGTCCGCGGAATTGATACCAAGGCTCCCCACGATCATCCCAGCAAGGATGATGGAGATGAGAAGGCCGATTCCGACCCAGGCCACAACGAGCGGCGTCGACCAAAATGACTCCTCTTTTTTCTTGGCCGTTTTCTTTGATGAAGCTTTCTTTGGCATATACAAATTATAGCATATGAAAAGCACCCGTGTACCGAGTGCTTTTCAGATCAAGTCATATTGTGCGCAGTAGCGATTTGCCAAAGTGGGTGGGTGGAAATTGGAAGGAGCGCGGCAAATCGTATCGCACATCCATTGTATCCAATTATTATTCAATGTACCGAATCTTTGCTACACGTAGCGCAGAAATTCGTTTCACCCACATGTGGATAACGTGCTCACCACAGAACAACAAACGATGCGACCGCGAGAACCGATACGCAGAAGAGTACACCCCAGTGTGCCACATGCTCGAGCCAATACTCGAGATCGTGTTCCACCCGCGCGTGGTGGTCGAGACGGTTCTTTTTCTTTTTTGGTCGCTTAGGCATGAAGCCATTATAACAAACAAGCCGCCCGTCCGGAGTGAACCGATACGAGCGGCGAGAGTGTTAGTAGTGGATGGGAATCCCAGAGTCGGGACGACCGACGAGAACCCCTTCGTACAGACAATGGTCCTCCAGGACCGTTCCCTTGTCCACCAATGTACCGGGCATAAGCACAACCCCCTGCCCAAGGATGGCGCCGGCCTGTATGCGACAGTTATCTCCAATAATTGCGCCCTGATCGCCAAAATTCGGGTATTTTTTGGCCCAATCGTTCCGGAGGCTACCGTCCAACGACTCGTCCTCGAACAGCACACCTTTGCCGATACGCACGTTCCGCCCAGCAACACAGCGGTTGAGATGGGAAGCGAAGACGCTGTGGTCCCCAGACAGAAAAATCGCCTCCTTGATTCGACAACCTTGACCCACTTTCATCCCTTCGCCCATAAAAACCGGGCCAATCAACGTCGCGACGTTCCGCAGCTTAAGGTTCTTCCCTACAACAAGAGGGCCCTGCATATAGGAACGTTCGTCTGTTTTTAGGCCTTCACCACCCCAGATGCGTGCGCGTCCCTCAACTCGAATATCACCTCGACAATCGTCGGTGCTCTCGGGAGGGAGGTAGTCGAGCACTTTCCAGTGCGGCGGAACGATGTCCACCATCTTCCTTGAGACCTCAACTTGCGACCCCTCTCTCGTAACCTCCATGAACCGCACCATCCTCTGGAGCGCATCCCATGGGCTGTCATCCGCATTTGAGAACGAGAACCCCACATGTTCTTGGAGCGCAGCCCTCGTAAGATCATCGAGAAAACTGCAACGTTCGGGGTACATGAAGAAGAGTTCATCGTCTGTCATGGCCCTCAAATCGAACAAATCGGAAATACGAATCCTTTTGAAGCCACCGTTGTGACTGATATACATCCCACACCTCCTGTGAAAGAGCCAATGAACATGGGCAACTTAGTCAAAAAATGGGGTTTTTGCAAGGGTTGGGAGAAATTGATTGAAATATTCAAATACACTTGACATTTTTGCACTTTTCCTCTACATTTTTGATGTTCTTTGACTTCAAGCCTCTGGGAAGGAGTATCGAAATGAGCAAGGAAATCCAAAATGGTGCAGCGAGCATCCCGCCAGCGAGCCGGATCCAAGGGGAGCGACGCATCGGTCCAAAGGACGTTCTCTTGATCCTCTTGGTGATCGGCCTGTTCTTCTTCGTGATTGTCTCCACTCTCGCTGGGCTCAGCGGGCACTGAGGCGGGTGTGACATGAGCGAAGAGGAAAAAATCGCCAAAAGGCAACAAGGCACTGTCTTCTGGGGCAAGATTACGTCCAGAGTAGTGATCGGGGTCGTACTGGCCCTCATCCTCCTCGCCGCCGTTGCGATCGTCCGATATGGACGTTGAGGCGCAATGCGGAGACATTGAGCGCTACAGGAATACACCTGCGGCGCTCTTTTTTTTATTTGACAGAGTGCTTACGCGATTTTATCGTGGCAACGTGTCGAAAGGAGGCACGCTTTGCACTCGATCAACTTCGTAGAGAACGGCGGGCAGTAGCACCAAGCGGATTCGGTGTAACACTGTCAGACAACAACGGTTCAAGCTCTGCCGCAGGGATACTACCTCCCTGCGGCTCTTTTTATTCCAAATTGTTAAGAATACTTGACAAAATAGAAAAAATCTGCTATATTCGCAGCAATTCAGTAAGAAATAGCTTTCTGAATCAACCTTCACAACAAGGAGAAAAGAAGATGAAAAAGACACTCTGCGTCCTGTGTGTGGCTGCCATCACCATCCTTTCCGGCTGCAGGTCGGATACCGTCTACAACGACCTGTCGTACTTCGACACCAACTGCGAGCCGGGCGAGTTCCTCGCCTGTGACTGCGAAGATGGATCCCAAGGAGAAGCCGTGTGCAACGAAGACGGCTTGAGCGTCGGGGTGTGCGACTGCCCGCAACCAAAAGAAATACCGACGGGCTGCAATGCCTCGGGGTACGAATGGGGTGATCCGGTTCTGTTCGCATGTACGAATGACCTTCCTTTGAAGGAGGTCTCCGACAGTAGCTGGTCCCAAGTGCTGAATGTCACACTCGTAAACTATCGCAGTGTCTGGAACCACATCGGCGAGATCTGCATCAGGAACATCGGCAGTGGACTCACGGATTCAGAATCCCTGAAGGTCGACGTCGTGAACTGGGCGCTTGAGGCGCTCATCATCGCGGGTCCGTTCGCGAATGGCGACAAGGCCTGTATCAATCTTCCAGTCACTGTTGGCGCTCAAAGCCAAGCAACCTTCATCGTGAGTCTCAACCCCGACCTCTACTCGAACAGCTCCCATCAGTTCGAGATCACGGCAAGTGCAGACATCGTCCTCGACGACGATCCGTCGCAGCCCGTTGTGGGCGACTTCCCACTCCAGGGAGACATCGTCACGATCGTGAGCGACTAGTGCTCCGTTTTTGCAGACCTATCCGCTCCACGACAAATGCCCGCCTCACTCGAGGCACAAACAACCGACACGGCCCCTCGCCTGTCGGTTGTTTTTTATATTAATGACCTATTTTTACCTCTCCCGAGAGGGATTTTGGATAAAAAAATGAACCACTAAAAATTATATTTGCCCGATGTGTCGTACGTCACTGAGATTCCCCTGAACCCATCCCCTTCCCCTGTAGAAATACTCATTTTGTGATTTGCGTTCTCCTTATTTACAAGGTTTATACTCCCATACTCATCCCCCCAAGACAGTACATTGATCTCATTACGCAAAACGGTCCATCCGTTTTTATCTGCCTGATCAACATACCAATCCGATATCTCTCTAAGCGTGGCAAACGTTGTAAAATGCTGCCTTGTATTTATAAGATTCGTGCTATAAAAAACCGAAGTTCCGTTAGGAAAACGGAAATACCCGGCCGGATAGCGAATTTCGGAATACTCAAGCACAGCCGACTTTAACCCTAGGGGTGATGACATTACAACCGTTCGTTCTATAAAGCCGTCAGCAACATCTTTTCTGTAGGTCGTTTCTCGAGTGTGCAACTGGACCCCAGAATCGAACTCAAGCGAATCAGTGCTATTTAGTAATTCAAAATCAGTAGAAGCATCTTTCAGCCAAGTCGTTACCTCATCAACAGAAAGATTTGTTTTTATCCTGTACGAACGGAGATCTAATTCAAGAATTTCTTGAAATTCCGGATGAGGAAAACGATCGATATTCGTGAATGGGACTACTACTGATGGATTTGGAGCGGCCCTGCGCAAGTCTGATGGGGTCATTCTAGGCTCATCAATTCGAACGTCTTCACCAAAGATATAATCACCTCTAAGCTCTTCGGGTTGGGTTAAGATGTAAATGTCCCAATTCCATGCAAACACATTACGTGCCACCTCTTCATTTGGCAGCCAACGTAAAACATTTGGTTTTTGGAGAAGATATACCTTGGGACTGTCAGGAAATTTAATAAGAAAGCCCGGACTGACGGTCACGTTACGGTTTTTGGGGATCGAGGCGAGAAGTTGATCATCAACAACCTGAACAGGATCGAGTTTGCCGGCCCATGAATGATAAATATCCCATGCCGGGAAATGCGAAAGCCCTTCTCCGTTATAGAAATATATTTCCGGGCCAGAACCTTTCACGATTGAAGATTCAATTTCTGCAGCGGAGACAGAGTGCGCTGCGAATAAAAATAAAGCGGCGGCGAAAAACGGATAAACTTTTTTCATATTGGTTCTCAGTTTATATGCGAACAAGGGTTTGTGCAAAAGACATGCGCTGATGCAATAAATATAACATTCTTCACTGTGTGAAAATTTTTTGGTTTTTTAGCTAACACCTTGACCCACACTACTTTCAATGCTAACTTTTTTCCGGTTTTACTGATCTTTTCACTCAACCAAGGAGTTTCCCATGAGCGAACGGCTCACTCCCCGATATCTCACCGTGAACCAAGCGATGATGATCGTAGGCATGGTCCTGGACGGGATCGTGATGTCACCCTACATGGAGCCCATCCTCAAGAGGCGGGCGTGCCACATCGTCATCCTCGTCCCCTCTCAGAAAGACGCACGCGAAAAAGACTACCCCAACTGGCCGAACTATCCGCTTACGCCGGCGGTGCTCTATGAGCACAGCGAAGGGAAGGGTGGTGAAGAATGGACTCACGACTTCGACCAAATCGCCCGGTGCAAGGCTCTGCAGCTTTGGAACGGACAGAACAAGGACGGGAACACGGACACGATGAAGCACCTGCTCTTTCCCGGCGATACTCCCTTCTGGGGCGGCGTGAAGCGGCAAGGCATCGTCGTGGCCTGCTCCGGGGTCCAGCCGTACTTCGACCAGATGATTTCCGGCATGATCGCGGATGCGCTTATCGCGTTTGCACAGCACACCTTCGAGATCTGCGACCGCGGAAACGAGGACTTCATCGACTGAGTCACACCGACAACGACACCAAGCGCCAAAGGACATACCCGCGGCGCTTTTTTATACCTCATCACTACAAAAACAAAAAACTTGCCCGACTCTAAACGTCTTCGCTAAGCTTCAACGCATGTTAAATAAAAAACTCGCCCTCCAAATCGGCTCGCTCAGCGTTGTGGCTTTCGCTTTGATATTTGCATTCGTGGCAACTCGACCCATGATGCCGTTTCCAAGAAGTGCGCACGGGGAGTTCATCAAAGAGCCTGAGGTGGTTTTGAATGGAGAAACTCGAAGTATCGAGTGGACGCTTCCCGTCTATTGCTCGAATGCATCTTACGAAATTCGGGAGGTAGATTACGAACCTGACGCTAGAATGTTTTGGGTTGGAAACGGAGCCGCATGCGAGCAGATCGAACACGGCTATCACTGCACAGCACCACTACACCCGGATATAAAAGACGCTGGCAGCAAATGGATCATCCAAACGTACGGATACGATTGCAGCGATGGAAGCAATTACGTGAGTACGCCGATCATGACCAACTAAGGATGATTTTCAAACGTCATCAGACGTTCTCGATTTTCATCACATTTCACCACTTCGTGGGCAACGGGTGGGCAACGAAAAAAGAGGTCAAAAAAACAGGGTCGTTTATTGCCCTGCTTTTTCGTTGGAGGACGCTGCTTAGTACGAAATGCTTTTCAGCAATTCCATGAACAACTCATCGTTGTGCTGATATGCTGCGAGAGATTCCGGATCGTCTCCCCGCTTGTAGGCAAGTAGTACACCGACAAGACGATCTCCATCCAGTCCAAACGCATGTTGTGCGGTAACATCTTCAGTTACGCGGTAAACAAAGTAACGGTGTCCGTTCACTGAAACGTAGGTTCCATTTGATGCCGCATATTGTCCATCGTAGCTTTCCGGAGGAATGGCTTCTACGATTTCTTCCAAACTTTTTACATCTGTTTTTGAGACCCCAACATCCATTGTGACAAATTCAGCCGTACGTGAAGTTTCAAACGGAGCAACCGTTTCAACATGTACACCTCCAATCAAATCCCCTTCTACAGGCTTTTCAACCACTTTTGCTCCATGGCCATAGAAACCTTTTGACGGGTACTTAACCGTGATTCCTGAATCACCCAACGGGTACGATTCATCAAATACCGTCTCAGGCAAATCAATGGTGTCATTTCCATTAGTCGGTGTGTTCTGGATAGGTTCGCTCTCGTTTGGCGCTCGTTTGTTCAACACAAAAAGTCCCCCAAGGGCCAAAACAACGACAGCAACAGCCGAAATTGTGATTCCGCGTTTCGTGAATTGCATATAGGCTTAAACTCGCATCAAGCTGCTAGACAGTGCCTTACTTTTCTTAAAAAGACAATAAATTCGGAAACAAAAAATCCCTCCGACGTTACGTCGGAGAGATACTTTGTCCGGCAGCGGGCTACTCTCCCAGGGGCGGGTTGGCCCCAAGTACCATCGCTGCTGGTGGTCTTAACTGCCGTGTTCGGGATGGGAACGGGTGTGACACCACCGCTTCGGCCACCGGCTTCTTATCACGTAACCCGTATCTCATATCTCGTATCACGAGCATGAGTTTAGGCATGATAAAAAGTCGAAAGCCGACATTTGGATGACAAGGACACATCATACGTACATAGCGAACCTCTTCGCAGTCCATTCCGGAACCAGTCGAGCTAAAGCTCGATTTGGTTTCCCGAAAGGTCGAAGCATCGGGCTATTAGTACCGCTCTGCTGAAGCGCTCACACGCCTTACACATACGGCCTATCAACCTCCTCGTCTCGGAGGGCCCTCAATGAATTCTAATCTTGGAACTGGCTTCACGCTTAGATGCTTTCAGCGTTTATCCATACCGAACCTAGCTACCCGGCGGTGCTCCTGGTGGAACAGCCGGTACACCAGAGGTTCGTGAATCTCGGTCCTCTCGTACTAGAGATCCGTTTCCTCAAAATTCCACGCGCGCAGTAGACAGGAGACCGAACTGTCTCACGACGTTCTGAACCCAGCTCGCGTGCCGCTTTAATTGGCGAACAGCCAAACCCTTGGGACCTGCTTCAGCCCCAGGATGCGACGAGCCGACATCGCTGTCGGTAAATTTTTCTGTGGTTTCCCACAGGATCAGACTATATCTTCTTCTCATCTCGGACCGTAGCTCGTGTGAGCATAGCCTCGATTTTTGTGATGAGAGTCGGCGTGTTGTCCGACGTAACGTCGGACCTTCCCTTTCGGGTCAGTCGTTACAGGGTCACTCCGATATTCATCGGAGGACTTCCCACGGTATTGCCGCGTAACTTTTAATAAACCACATAAGTTACGTACGGTTCCACCGTTATAAGCCGATTTTTTGGTGTTGGATCACTCCCACAGCACCCCGATAATCAAGGTGCCAAACCTCCCCGTCGATGTGGACTCTTGGGGGAGATCAGCCTGTTATCCCCGGAGTAGCTTTTATCCGTTGAGCTTCCGCCGTCCGATATCGTACGGTCGGATCACTATGTCCTGGTTTCCCATCTGCTCGACTTGTAGGTCTTGCAGTCAAGCTGGCTTATCCCATTGCAGTATCGATGCGATTTCCATCCGCACCTAGCCAACCTTTGTGAACGCCTCCGTTACTCTTTAGGAGGCAACCGCCCCAGTTAAACTACCTACCAGATACTGTCTCCCACCCCGGTTTCACGGGATGGAATGAGGGTTGCAACAGCGCAAGGGTGGTATCTCACTGGTGCCCGAAGGCTCCCACCTATGCTGAACATGCGAAGCCACAACTCAATATCAAGCTATAGTAAAGCTTCACGGGGTCTTTTCGTCCCACTGCGCGTACAAGGCATCTTCACCTCAATTGCAATTTCGCCGAGTGCATCGTCAAGACAGTTGTCAACTCGTTATGCCATTCGTGCGGGTCGGAACTTACCCGACAAGGAATTTCGCTACCTTAGGACGATTATAGTTATCGCCGGCGTTCATCAGCGCTTGGCTTCAGAGCTTCTCCACCGAAGTGGATAACCCCTCCGCTTAACGTTCTGACACTGGCCAGGCATCACCCCCTATACATCACCTTGCGGTTTAGCAGGGAGCTGTGTTTTTGGTAAACAGTCGGTTGACATCTTTAGCTGCGGGCTACCTTGCGGCAGCCAGGCCTTATCCCGAAGTTACGGCCGCTGTTTTGCCGAGTTCCTTAACGATGCTTCTCTCGTACCCCTTGGCACACTTATGCCCACCCACCTGTGTCGGTTTGCGGTACGGATACCATGATGTTAGCTCTAGGAGATTTTCTTGGCACCCCATTCTCTTCCCTTGCCAGCTTTGCAGCCGACTTGCGCTCACAACGAGGCTTATGCGATGCGGATTTGCCTACATCACACCCCTTCGCGCCCGAAGAATCATTCCGGGATTCTCGGAAGATGCAAGAATGCGTCCCTCCATCGAAACATCATGGCAGTGCAGGAATATTAACCTGCTGTCCATCGACTACGCCTTTCGGCCTCGCCTTAGGACCGACTAACCCAGGGACGATTCTCGTTGCCCTGGAAACCTTGGGTTTACGGGGGGCAGGATTCTCACCTGCCTTTTTGCTACTCATGCCGACATTCTCTCTTCATAACGCTCCACCGCACCTCACGGTACGACTTCAACGCAGATACGAATGCTCCCTTACCGCCCATGTCAAAAATGACAGGACCCGCGACTTCGGTCGTATGCTTAGCCCCGGTAAGTTTTCGGCGCAGAGCGACTTGACCAGTGAGCTATTACGCTTTCTTTAAAGGATGGCTGCTTCTAAGCCAACCTCCTGGTTGTATACGTCACTCCACTGCCTTTCACACTTAGCATACAGTTAGGGACCTTAGTCTGCGGTCTGGGCTGTTTCCCTTTGGTCGCGTGGAGCTTAGCCCCCACGGACTGACTGTTGGGAACACGTAACGGTATTCGGAGTTTGGTTAGGATGGGTAGGCCGAAGCCCCCCACCCCATTCAGTGCTCTACCCCCGCTACGCTATTAATCAACGCTAGACCAAAATCTATTTCAGGGAGAACCAGCTATTACCCAGCTCGATTGGAATTTCTCCGCTAACCACAACTCATCCCCGCGTGTTGCACGGCGCGTGGGTTCGGGCCTCCATTCACCTTTCGGTGAACTTCACCCTGGTCATGGTTAGATCGCCGGGTTTCGGGTTGATTCGATGCTACGATAAACGCCCTATTCAGGCTCGCTTTCACTGTGGCTTCATTCCCGCAGGAACTTAACCCGCAACATCGAGATCACTCGTCGGCTCATTCTTCAATAGGAACGCCATCACCCCGAAGGGCTCTGACTCTTTGTAAGCATACGGTTTCAGATACTATTTCATCGCCCTCCCGGGCTACTTTTCAGCTTTCCCTCACGGTACTAGTTCACTATCGGTCATGAGGAGTATTTAGCCTTGCCACATCGTCGTGGCTGCTTCCGACGGAATTTCACGAGTTCCGCCGTACTCTGGATCAACACCATCGTGTTTTCGTTTATTTCATCTACGGGACTATCACCCTCTTTGGTCTCACTTTCCAGTGAGCTCGATTATAAAGAAAACATCAATGTCCTTGCCTTGGGGCGTTGGAATGTGTTGTCCGCAACACCATCTTCTGCGACAGCCCAAGCTCGTCACGCACGCTCGTAGATCCACACAAGTGCTTCACTCGTTGCATGCGCTCACAGATGATGGTTTGGGCTCCTCCGCGTTCGCTCGCCGCTACTAACGGAATGCATACGGACAGCTCATCTCTCACCGATCTCTAGAGACCGCGAGAGATGAGAGGTCCGCATTTGTTTGTTTCTTTTCCTCCGGGTACTGAGATGTTTCACTTCCCCGGGTGCCTCCCACACAGTCTATGTATTCAACTGCGGGTATCTTGACTTCATCAGGATAGGTTTCCCCATTCGGAAATCCCCGGATCATAGGTTGCTTGCCACCTTCCCGAGGCTTATCGCAGGCTGCGACGTCCTTCATCAGCTCCTCGATACCGAGCCATCCACCGTATGCCCTTACGTGCTTCGACCATTCGGAAATCCAAAATAATTTCTGAATGGCTTGCATGAGAACCCACCCGTCCTATTAAGAGGTAGGTTCGTAAAGGTTTAATTGCCATGTACGTATGATGTGTCATCATCATACATTCTTTAATTGTCGAAGGTTCCCCTTCAACAAACAAAAACCGCCGGACAATGCCAGCGGGTTCCATTGTTCTGGAGCTCGCGCCGGCTAGATAAGAGTTGAAATAGTGTTCAGTCTCATTATTTGCATTGCGGTCTCCAGAGGTTCGAGACGTGTCCCGAACATGGGTTGAAGTGCGGGTATATTAAAAGCTATCGGAAATATTGTCAAGTACTTTGCCAGGAGGGTAGGAAAGTAGGATTGTAGGCCGGCAGCATTGGGCTAAAAGATCATTTTTGCTACCCTCCTACCAACCCACCATCCTACCTGCCTAAATCTATGAAAAACGTTCAAATTCGAGCCATTGGGAAGCCGCACGCCTCCTGGCAGTCCGAGGCGATCCGCGAGTCGGTCACGCGCCTCAAACCCTTCATGTCCCTCGAGATCATCGAGGTCTCCGAAGGTCATTCAGGCTCGGCAAAACCGAATGTCGATAAGACGCGGGAGATTGAAACCACATCACTCCTCAAATCGATCCCGGATGGCGCGTTTGTGGTGGCGCTCGACGTCGGCGGCAAACAGCTCTCCTCCGAGGATTTTTCTACACAACTCGAAACCTGGTCGGAAGGCGGCAGACCGGTCGTGTTTCTCATCGGCGGATCGTGGGGATTTACGGACGAGCTCCGCACCCGCGCCAACGCTGTCATCTCATTTGGCGCCATGACACTCCCCCACATCCTCTGCCGCATCGTACTGCTTGAGCAACTCTACCGCAGTGAAATGATCACCCGCGGAAAGGGGTATCATAAATAGGTTTCAAAATATTGTCCGTCGGGTACACTCCCGATATGGCAAATGTGCAAAACGAAAAACGAAAAAAAGCATGGGGTCAGTTGCAATCCAAACTGTCTTCATCGCGACAAAAACTGATGTCGCTTTTTTCCGAATTGGAAGTGGAAGAATCGGAAAAAAAAAGACAAGCGATCCTAAGTAAGATCCAAAAATCATAATATGGCATCACGAGAAGAACTCCAGCTGCAACAGGAGCAACTTGCGGCGCGTCAGGAATCAGTTGAAGGCGAAGAATTTGATCCGTCATTTTGGGAGGATACGGAGGCGTTGATCGATCGCGGTGGAGCTGACACAAGACAAGTGAAAGAGGCCGTCACAACTCTTCGCAACTTTGCACAAGGACTCGAGTTCCAGGCCAGCCCGGATCTTCAATCTAAAATTGATGCGATCGAGGATGAGATTGACCTCGCGTGGGACGAATTTGAAAACGAGGTTGGTTCGGAAAGCGCGAAGAAACCAGTCGAGGATTCGACAACGGTAGCGAACCCTGAGCTCGTAGCGAAACTTACGGACGAGGAAACACGCTATGACGCGATCTCGGAAATTGAAGGTGGTATTGGTGAAATTCTTTCAGCAGAATCCGTCGACTTTGATTCACTCGGCATACTTCTTGAAACGGCAAAGTCAGACAAGGAAGTCCGCGATATTGTTTTCAGCAATCTTGAATTTTCATTTTCAAAAAAATACGCAGACCTCTTATTTGAATCAAAAGAATTCCGCGGGAGCCTCGAAAAACTTTCAAAGGAACTTGAAGGTACATTGGGTGAAGACGGCCCGCCACTCATGAAAGATCGTTCGCTTGCACGCGTTATCGCCGTGCATGAAACCATAGGTGAAAGCGTCTTGCCTCTTGTTAAAGCGATGGACTTGTCCAAATACGAAGCAAGCCTCAAGGCTCTTTCTTCTAAAGAAGGTGTCTTACAACCAGGTCTTTTGAATTACGCTGAAGAGACCGGTGAACTTGAAACGGACGTCGTTGTAAGTTTAGACTTCCTAAATGAGGAAGCGAAGCAAGCTCAGATCGTTCGCATTTTTTCACGAAGCCAATTAAAGACCCCAGCAGGAGAAGCAAGGGTGATCAAAAAAGTGAAGCACGATCTTTTCTCTCTTTCACCGGAATTCCATTCTTCCGGAATCGCTGCCAAAGTAACCAAGGAATGTCTTACAGAGTACGACAAGCTGAGCATCGATGAAATCACTCTTCATGCCAACCTGGATGTAGGTGGGTATGCATGGGCGAGCTACGGATACGGATGGGACAAAAAAGAGATGGAAGAAAGCGGTGAGTCCGTTGAGGCACTAATTGAAAGATCAATACATCACGCCGAAGAAACTTTTAATCAGGCCGGACTGCAAGAAGACACTACGGCAGTCGCGCTGTTGGAGGCGCTCAAAAAATATCAAGAATATCCCGAGTCTGTTACACCGCAGATGATCGCGTCACTGGGACGAAAGGGTCCTCTTCTACATAAATCAAAATTTGGAAATTGGTATACGAAAGAAGGACTTCAAAAAGCCATCGAGTCTGGAGATGAAGAAGGTGAAGCGAATCCAAAACTCGGAGGAATGCACCTCGGGAAGATCCTCCTACTTGGTATATCGTGGTATGGAAAATTAGAGCTCAAAAAAGATGGGTCCCAAGGCGGAAAGAACCGTGAGCTTCTTGAGGCAAAACTGGAACGATCGCTATCAAACTAATTGATATGAATATGAAAATGAAAAAACCCGAACGCTCCACAGCCGGACAGATCGTCGATAAAGACGGTAACGTGCTCGGCGACGAGCAGTTCCATGAAATGGGATGGAATTCTACTCCGGAAGCCGTCCTCAAAGATGCGGAAGCCATGGACGACGTAAACGCCGAACTTGCAGAGCAACAAGCAGAATCATATTCCGACCCTGAAACGAGGCGGAGAGCGTTTGCCGGACTCGTTGAAATTTTTCCGGAGCATCCGAATGTTGAGGCGTGGAGAAAAAAAGCCGCGGCATAAAAAAGAAAGCCCCGTTTAGAACGGGACTTTTCGTTACACGTCGCGTTGAGCTACTGCGCGACCAGTTGCGGAACGATCTCAGTCGCACTGCCTTGCAAGAAGCATTGTACGACCGGCGAAAGAGGCGTCCACTCCAGATTGACGTAGACGAGGTCCGCACCGTTCCCTTTCCGCGCCCTGACGATGAAACTAGTTGTAGGCTGCACCAAGGCGCTTGTGCCAACGATCAGAACCGCGTTCGCGACGGCTGACGCCTCACTAGCCCCATCGAACGCGTCATCGTTGAGCGATTCTCCGAACCAGACGATCGCGGGACGTTCGAGCGCTCCACAGCACGGTGAGCTCGGGAGCTCCGGATATTCGAGCGCGCGATCCTCACGCTCCATGCCGCACGCTGTGCACCGATTGTGCCATAGGGATCCGTGAAGGCAGATCGCGTTCGAAGAACCCGCAACACTGTGTAGCCCGTCGACGTTCTGCGTGACGAGTGTGATGCCGTCACGCGAATCCGCCCACGCGGCCAACGCCAAGTGCGCGGCATTGGGTGACGCCTGAGCGACGACCCCGCGGCGATAGAGATACCACGCCCATACTTCACGAGGATCGGATTCGAACGCCTGCGGCGTGGCGAGTTCGTCGAACCGTTTGCCGCGCCACCGCTCCCCTTCTCCCCGGAATGTCGGAACGCCGCTCTCCGCGGAGATTCCCGCGCCCGTGATAACCAGGACTTTCTTCGAGCCCTGCAGAATCTCTCGTGCGTTTTTGATGCGCTTCTCCATGCGTACTCCTCCTGCGAAATAGTTGTAGTGAATGAACGCGCGTACCCTACACGATTTTGCCCATCTTGTCAAGTCTGGCTGTCTAGGGTAGACTAACGCGAGTTCAACACATTTCAACACCAAGCACGGGTGGCGAAATTGGTAGACGCATCAGCCTTAGGAGCTGACGGAGGCGACTCTGTGTGGGTTCGAGTCCCACCCCGTGCACCATCCCCCTTGCCGCAGAAACTGGAACAGTATAATCTCGGCGCGGTACAATTTGATTGTTAACCTATATCTGCCTCCCCTTGTGGGAGGCTGCAATATCTCTATGAAAATCGGGGTCTTAACGGCCACACCTCCGCGGCCGGAAGCCTTCATGAGCGGCGCTTCACGCCTCATGGAAGCCGGTGAAGCACGCGGTCACAAAATGGTCCGTCTTTACGAACCTTTTTTGGCGTTCACAAGCCGCGGCGCGGTTCTTCACGAATCCAAGCCGCTCGGAAAATTCGATCTCATCATCAATCGCCCAAACTTTACGGAAGAGCCTTCCATTCACATGTTCAACCTCACGCTCTTAAACCGCGCGGGGTATCGCATCATGAACGGCGATGAAACGGCGGTGTCACGATCAAAAAATAAACTTGCCCAACACACGTGGTTTGCGGAACACAACATCCCCACTCCAAAATGGGCGATCGCTAAATCATCCGACGCCGCACTTAAGGTGGCGCAGAAAATCGGATTCCCGATCATCCTTAAAACCGCATTCGGCGCACAAGGTACCGGTGTGTTTTACGCAGAAAACAAAGAATCCTTCTTACCGATTGTGGACTATCTAGGCGTGCGCGATGGAAACGCCATTATCATCGAGGAATTCATGATGGATGCAAAACGCCGCGACCTCCGTGTCTTTTGTGTTGCCGGAAAAATCGTGGGCGTCATGCAGCGCCGTGCACGAAAGGGAGACGTTCGCGCCAACAGCTCGCTCGGTGGTGGTGCAAAGAAAATGAAATTGAAACCGAAAGAGCTCGAGGTGATTCACAAAGTCATCGAAGAATCCGGTTTGGACATTATGGGGATCGATATTCTTCGCTCGGAATCCGGCCCGCGTGTCATTGAAGTAAACGCCAATCCAGGATTCAAGAAGCTTGAGGAGGTGACAGGCATCAATATCGCCGACGTCATCATTGACGCAGCAGAAGCCATCCACAAAACAAAGAAGTAACACGTGCTGTGTGCTATCCTTCTTGCATGAAATATCTCCTTCCGCTTCTCCTTGTCGCCCTCTTCGTCCCCCACATCACACACGCATCATCGCCACTCGGACTTTTGATTAAAAGCGAATCATCGCCGGCCGTGTACTTCGCCTACAACGACAAACGCTTCGTCTTTCCTAACGAAGCCGTGTACTCAAGCTGGTACAGCGACTTTGACGATGTGGTGACGGTCCCGGACGCAGAACTTGCCGCGCTTCCTCTTGGCGGAAACGTTACGTTCAAGCCCGGGAGTTTGATTAAGATTGAGTCCGACCCGCGCGTGTACGCTGTATCACATCTTGGATACCTTCACTGGCTTACGACGGAAACGGTCGCAAAAAATCTTTATGGTGAGGGTTGGAGCACGCTCGTGCATGATGTTCCGGTGACCTCTTTTATGGATTACGCGGAAGACGAGCCCATTGAGGAAGGCGAGGACGTGAGTCCGGATGTGACGAGTGCGATCCAGCAGCTCGCTCAAAATATGAAGAAACGTTATGCGCCAATCCTGACGCTTCTTCAGGATGACGGCGTGAACCAGGCAACGATCCGAATGGATGCCGCGACTGAGGAAGATGCGGGCTGGTCGAGTATCATTGAAGGAGCAACGCGTTTTGATCCTATTATCGCCATTTGTGAATACACATGGTGCGAGCTCTCCATTCAATACACGACACCTGTAAGTTACACTGCGTTCACCACCTTTAACGGTAATCCCGACCCCGTCGCTTCAAATACGATTACGTTTGAATAAAAAAACTCATCCCCTTTCCAGGGGACGAGAACACATCCTGCGAACGCAGCGAAGCCGGTTCTGCGAAGCGACCCCGCCAAGCGCAGCGCCCGGCGTGGGGAGAGAGCTGTTCTGCAGCCAGTGAGAAGGATATGTTTGAGTTACCTATCCCCGCTCCACGTATGCACCCGTTTCCGTGTTGATCACCACCGTATCCCCTTGGTTGATAAAAATCGGAACCTGCACGAGAAATCCGGCGTCCACCTTTGCCTCTTTCGTTACATTTCCGCTTGCCGTATCGCCCTTCACCGCCGGCTCTGTTTCCGTCACAACAAATTTCAACTTGCGCGGCACCTGCAAAGAAATTGGCTTGCCGTCATGCATGGCGATGATGACGTTCAAACCTTCAGAAAGATATTTTGCATCATCCCCCACCTCTGCGTCCGGCATGGCAATCTGCTCGTACGACTGCATATCCATGAACGTGTATCCGGACTGATCATGGAACAAGTACTGCATGGTCTTGTATTCCATCGGAACGATTTCGATGGACTCGGCAACCTTGTAGGTCTGGTCAAGATTTTTTCCGGATTTAACGTTCTTCATTTTGGTGCGCACAAACGCCGACCCCTTTCCGGGATTGATGTGCTGGAAGTCGGTCACGACCCACAGGTCGTTGTTGTGCTTAATCACAACGCCTTTTTTGATTTCAGATGGTGAGGACATAATTTGAATTGTAGGATTGTAGGATTGTAGAGAGTAGCTTAATTTCCGAACCGCTCCCGTGCCGGGAAGGGAATAACGTCATTAATCGAGCTCGAATCCGTGAAGAGCATCACGAGACGATCCACGCCAAGCGAGATTCCGGCCGCCTCCCCCATACTCGGAAGTGCTTGAAGAAATCGCTCATCAATCGGCCACGTCTCTTTTCCGAGTTTGGTGCGGAGCGCCTGCTCCTCCCGAAAACGGCGGCGCTGTTCGTCTGCGTCTGTTAATTCCTCAAACCCGTTTGCCAACTCAAGGCCTCCAGCGTAGAGCTCCACACGCTCGGCAAAACGCGGATCGTCTTTACACGGCTTTGCGAGCGCAGCCATGGAAACAGGATATCGGTACAAAAATGTAGGTTGCTCGGCCGAAAGCTTTGGCTCGATATGCGTCAAAAAGATTTTGAAAAATAAATCATCCCACGTCTCCTCCCCGCTCACAGAAAGTCCGAGACCACGTGCGGTTTCTGCCATCGCGCCCACATCATCAAACATCGGAACCAACTCAACGCCAACGTATTCTCGAAACGCTTCCTCTACGGTCATGCGACGCCAGCTGCGCGCCAAACTTTCAGGCGCCACGCGAAACTTTTCGCTCACAAAACGAATGAGTTCTTCGGTTTGATCCATGAGTTCATTCAACGTCATTCCTTTTTGATACCACTCCAGCATCAAAAATTCCGGATCGTGTGAACCGTCCCACGGCTCATTGTTACGGAAACACGGACCAAGGTCGTAAATACGATCCATTCCTGCCGCCAACAGACGCTTCATCGAGTACTCCGGAGATGTAATTAAATAGGCGGGTAGGACTGTAGGATTGTAGGACGGTAGCGTTGAAGTCGTTACTGAAGTCTTGAATGGTTCAAGATAAGGCTCTTGTCCGGCAACACCAACCAACCGCGGTGTGTGCACCTCGGAAAATCCCTTTTCGTCAAAAAATCGTCGAATGAGTTTGACGATTTCTGACCGTGCTCGCAATTTCTGGATGTTCATACATTTCTGTCATCCTGAACCTGATTCAGGATCCATTCCAATGGATTCCGGATCGGGGTCCGGAATGACACACGGAATCCCTTATACAATATAAGGAAGCAGACCCATGAATCGCGCCCGCTTAATGGCCGTTGCCAACTTTCGCTGGTGCCATACGCACACACCGGAGCGCTTCCGCGATACGATCTTCCCAAACGAAGAAAGGTATCGGCGGAGGGTGTTTGTGTCCTTGTAGTCAATCGCCTCGGAATTCACGCGGCAAAAGTAACAGGTTCGTTCAGTCTTCTTGTTCTTCATAGAATTTAAAATGGAATATCTTCAACTCGGATTTCGTTCTCTCCTGAACCCTGGTCCATTTTTGGCTCACTCGACGGTGCCGGAGACGGAGTGCCGCTTGGTACTGGCGCGCCACCGGTTGCCGGGCCACGATCCAACATGATCATGTTCTCTGCCACAATCTCGGTTCGATTCCGCTTGCTTCCGTCCTGACCTTCCCACTCGCGCGTTTGAAGACGGCCTTCCACATACACTTTTCGTCCCTTCCCGAGATATTGGCTGCAGATTTCTGCGAGCCGACCCCATGCCACGATATTGTGATACTCCACACGTTCCTGCTTTTGGCCGGACGCGTCATTCCACTGTGTTGATGTGGCGACACTGAAGTTACACACGCTTTGACCACCGGTTGTGGTCCGAAGTTCGGGATCCCGCGTCAGGTTCCCGATAATCATGGCTCGGTTCAAGTTCATATTAGTAGGTTATAGAGTGCTTAGGCTTCGCTTTCGTCCTTCTTCAGAACGTCAGAGAGCTTTTTATCAAGTTCCGCATCCGAGATTGGGTCTTCGGATTTGGCGTCGGAAGCTTCTTCTTTCTTGTCTTTTGACTCGATCGCTTCAACGCCAGACGAGATGTCTTCTCGCGAAGCTTTCTTCTCTTCACGTTCCGCAGCTTTGCGACGGCGACGGCGATCCTTTGTCTCCACCACCACTTCACTGTACTGCACAAGCGTGAACGGAGAAGCTCCATCGGCTTCGTCGCGCACGATCAAATACCGAAGTACATTGTTCTGAATGCGCAACGCGGCGTCAATCTTTGCCAAGGACTCACCTTCCGCATCAAAGATAACCCGCACATAGTGTCCGTACCGTGTCTTTTTAATGGGATATGCAAAACGCAGCTTCCCAAGCCGGTTCGTGTCTTCAATTTTCGCACTGTGCTTTTCAAGGATCGCGGAGACTTCTCCTTCTACCTTTCCAAGCTCATCATCTGCAATGGTTGCAGGAATAATATACAGAAGTTCGTATTTCATAGTTTCATATCTTGCCCCGCCGACGCGCAATCGCGTGTGTTTTGGCGGGGTCAGCTCGTCGTAGGGACAAGCGATTGGCCCAATATGGATTAAATTGTGGTCGAAAGCTACCACGGGACGGTGGAATCGTCAAGAATTTGGAATATTAAAAGCGCCCCGAGAGAGGCGCTCTGTAGCGAGACGTTGGAGTGATTTCTCTGCAATCAAGGGCGCAGACATAAAAGTCGCTTCAACCAATCTTGCGGGGAGAGACCCAACCTTTGGGGCGCAGACATAAAAGTCGCTTCAACCCTCGGGTCATGTTACTCGTTCGTCTACTCGTTTGGAGACTTCTCCGTGCGGAGAGTCAGGACGTACCGGTAGGAGGCCCCGTGGGTGGCGCCATCACAACCGTATTCTCGTCGTCGAAGTCCGGGAGGCTGTCCGGTGGCGGCTCGCTGTCACCGTCGTACGGGTGCGCTGCCCCGTTCGCCGGCTGCGTGCCATTGCCGTTGGCGCCGAAACCCGCGAGGCCAGGCCTCTGGGTAGGCGTTCGACGACCACCACCATTCGATTCGAAGTTCGTGCTTGCTGGAGGCTGCATGAAATGCGAACTACCAGCGACTGGAGCCGGTACGGGCTCTCCACCGAAACTCCTCACTTGCTCAGCGAGAGCGTCGCAATGGTTGAGCGCACGATGTAGAGCACCCCGCACCTTTGTGATGAAGGGCGCGTCTTCGAGATCCGAGCCTGCCAGCAGCTCCTCGAGACGGTTCTGCATGGCAGCGAGATCCTCTTCGTGTCGCTTCGCTTTTGCATAGTGGCGCTTTGCGTATTCGACAGCCCGGCCAACGGCCATTTTGTGCCGCTCGATCTTTCGCTCGAGCTCTTGAGCACGCTGCTCAGCTGCCTGAACGCGTTCTTCAGCCCTTTCGAGGGCTTCGGCCGTCCTTTGGCCGTCCTCGTTCGCAGCCTTGCTGAACTCGGCTTCGACCTCTGCTCGGACGTGCTTGTTCAGATTCGCCAGCCTCCGCTCGAACTTCTCGGCGTACTTCGCTTCGGCAGCCGCTTCAGCGCTCTTGATAGCCGCGGCGATCGCCTCAGTCGAAGCCGTCTTCAGTGCCGCAGCCTCCTTCTTGAACCGAAGCAGACCTTGGCAACGAGCTTCGAGCCGAGCGATGTCTTTCTCGAGCTCGACATTCGTCTGCAAGAGCTCGTCCTTCCGCCTGGCGGAAGAATCGTCACGATCTTGCAAGTCCGAAACTTCAACCTTCAAACGGTTGATGCTCCGCTGTCGACTCAAGCCGCCACCAAGAAACACGAACCCGAACGCGCATGCGCCCACGGCCCATACGTACCATCCGTAGGACGTATCCGACGGAACCGTGGTGACGATCGAAGCCGGGAGGAACACCGGGATGGGGACGTTGTACGTCACCACCTTGGTGGAACCTGCCGAGTCCGAGCTGTCTGGCGACTTCGGCGACGCGGTGTCCGCGTCCTCCGGATCGTCGCTGTCTGCGGCCGCTCCGTCGTTGCGAGCCTCGTTCTTGGCCATCTGCTCCTTGCAGCCTGGGTTTGCGGGATGGTCGAAGCAATCGGCCTTCTCCGGAGTCGTCCACACGCGCTCCATGGGGATGCGCAGGCGGCCGGAGTCTCCGGCTACCAATGCGATTCCCTTGAGCTCTTCGGGACAACCATTCCAGATGGACGTTCCCCGATCGATGAACGTTTTGCGTCCATCGGTGTAGCGACACACTGGGATCGTGGTGCCCGGATTCATGGCTCGAATCCGTTCCCACGTGAGCGGTGCGCCGGCCGTCTCTTCGTAGCGCGTGCCGAACATCGAAATGATCCGATCCACGGTAACACCCGGTCCGACGACGACGCATTCGGCGTCATTACCGCAGCGCACTCTGTCAATCTCGAAATTCGCAGGCATGCGCGCGTACGCGCTCTCCACACAGGTCAAGGCCACCACGAAGGCGGCCAGCTTGAACAGATTCTTCGACTGCTTCATGGGGACCCTCCTGTCTCCAAATGTGAATGTTCGAAGTGTCGGAAACCGACACGCTATACAATCATACTACGCGCGTACTGTCAAGTGACAACCCCTGCGGATCACGTATACTTTCAGCATGAATCACTTTTGTGTTCTTGGCCGCATTCCATCGCTGGGTTTAGCGGAATTTGAGGCTGTTTTGCCGAAAAGTAACGCGATTCTTATTGATCGCGCAGTTCTGGTTGAAAACCAAAATTGGGATGGAGCCGCGCTTATGGACACACTCGGCGGGACCGTGAAGCTGGGAGACGTTATCGCAAACATTCCAAAAAACGAGCTTGATGCAGAGCATCTTGCCGACTTTATCGAGGCACTCCCGCGCGCAGATCGCGTGCTGTTTGGACTCACAACCTTTGGCATCAAATTTCCTCGCGCCGACCGGCTCGCAAAAGATTTGAAGCGCGAATTGAAATCACGCGGACGATCCGTGCGATGGGTTACGTCAGACGGAGACCAGCCTCCCTCCCCTGCCGCGGTCGCGAAACTAAAACTCACGACAGAGGGATACGACCTCGTGCTTGTTGAGCATGACGATACCATTGCCGTCGGCTTTACCACGCACGTGCAAAACGCAAACGCATGGAGCCACCGCGACTACGATCGTCCGGCACGAAGTTCTTCAAAAGGCATGCTGCCTCCTAAACTCGCACGCATCATGGTGAACCTTGCAGACGTGCCAAAGGATGGAACACTCTTAGATCCGTTTTGCGGTTCAGGCACCGTCCTCATGGAAACGGCGCTCGCAACTGAAGCCGCAAAGATTATTGGAACGGATCTTGATCCGGAACAGGTGGAAGATGCGGAAGAAAATTTGAAATGGCTGTATCAAGAAGGCATTTTGAACTTCGATTCACGCCCGAGTGACACATTTAAAATCTTTGCATCCGACGTACGAAATCTTAACGAAAATAATATCGGCACGGTTGATGCGGTCGTAACAGAAGGCCACCTCGGACCGCCACTCAAAGGAAATGAGTCGCGAGAAGTATTGGAACAAAATGCAGATGAAATAACTTCACTCTGGAAAGAAGCGCTCCCTGCGCTCCACTCTCTTTTGAAAAAAGGTGGGCGGATTGTCTGCGTGTGGCCGTCGTTTAAGACGAAAGGCCGAGATGTATCGGTTGATCTTTCCGAAGATCCGTTTGTGCAAAAGCACTTCTCAATTTTGAATACCAAACCGCTTTCCTACACGCGACCAAACCAGCACGTGGTGCGGAAGATTTATATACTAGAAAAGAGATAAAGTCCTGCTAACACATCAACCTCCTATCTTCCATCCCTGCGAAGGCAGGGATCCATTCTAATGGACCCCGGATTTCCCGCGCTTGGCTTGTTGAATCCGGGGTGGAAGTAAAAGGATGACAGATAGATAAAAATTGTGGGATGATTATTTTGCCGTAAATAAGGGTTGACATTTTTCCCTTTTTCGGCTAGTTTGAAACGTCCTTTGGACACAACCTACACGCCCCATTGGGGAGAAAGGAGGCATCATGGCCTCACAAAAAACAGCTCCCGAATGGGAGAGCGTCGAGGTCGCGAGACTGAGACAACGGATCAGCGACCTCCAAACCGACATCGCGGAAGCTGATGAGCGGATCGGTGAGTTGACTAGCTCCAATGCCGAGCTCGCTACACGCTACCAACGACTGTACGACCGCACCCAGGGCGTCTTGTCGCTTGCAAGCGAGGGGGCGATGGCGGTGACAAGACTGAATCTCGTCAACGAAACCCTACAGGGGTGCCAACAAATCTTTCACGATTTCTTCAGTCTTCATCCAACCGTCATCTTCGATGGACCGTGGGTCGATCAGCTCCGTTCGTTCAGCGAACAGATGCGTCGTCGTGCCGTTGGCAGTGAACCTCCGTCCCTCGAGGAGCTCGTCGAGGGTGATGATGACGGTGAGTACATCGAGATTGAGGTAGATCTCGAGGATGAAGCCAGGGTGGCAGAGGCTGATGATCCCAAAGCTGGCGACCTGACGATCGAAGAAGTCGAAGACGGAGGAAGGGCAACCTTCCACGGAATCGCGCCTCTGTTGCCGATTTCGGAGCCACCCGTTTCGAGACCCCTTCCCGTTCCCGCGATGCGCCCGCCACTCGATACCTACGATGTGGAAGCGCGAGGGCTGCCGCCAGACTTCGGAGATCGACCGACTCCACGGATCGAAAGACCGTCGGAGGAGGCCGTACCGCTCACGCGTCGCATTGGAAGCGGGCCGCCTCCTGCCGCTACGCAAATCCTCAGGCCGGGGCAGGGTCGCGCCGACCAGAGGGGGACGCCCGGAAGGGGCGTGGCGGTACCCGATCGGGACTCACTCATACCTCATGAGCCTCCCACTCAAGGAGCTCCGCCTGCACCGAAACCGAACCAAACCGGTGCGTATCCAGCAGTCATCTTCCCCGACCAAAGGGAGAAGTGAACACAGCTGCGTCCGCTCTTTCAACCAGGACGCCTCTCATCGTGAGAGGCGTCTCTTTTTTTACATTGTATCCGGACCAAAGTATTTTTCGCGGTAGAAACGGATCAATTGCTCCACCTCGGGTACGCAGGACGGATCCCCCACGCCGACTTTAATTTTTTCCTGAACTTTTTCGAGCGTGGTTGCGCCATCAAGCACCGCCTCTTCAATATCCAAATCCGTGATCTTCAATTTTTTATCGACCACGCGGCCCTGCTCCACTTCCACATCGCCGTGACGCTCCTGTTTGCGGTACCAATCATTGATTGCGGCACGCAGAGCCTTGTCGCCGAGTACCGAGCAGTGCACTTTCCGCGCCGGGAGTCCGCCGAGGCGCTCCATAATCATTTGTGGCGTAATGTTTCGTGCGTCAACAAGTGACATCCCACCGTTCTCGGTAACCATGACAGACATCATCGACGTGGATGCGATCGCCGATCCACACCCGAACGTCTTCCATTTCATATCTGTAATCCGCTCGGTGTTCGGATCAACAACAATCCAGACCTTCATAGCATCTCCGCAGGCCGGCGAGCCCACCATTCCAAGCGCAGCATCCACATACTCGGCCTCATCTTCCATGAAGTTCCGTGGATTAAAAAAGTGATCCTTCACCACATCCGAATAAAACCACCCGCGATCCTTTGACCGCGTCACCACATCCCCTTTCCGCGCTTTCCGATCTGATTTTTTTATATTTTCATTCATACACTCCACATTCCAGAGTGAGAACATGTTTTGATTGTGCCGCGAAGCCGGTTCTGCGAAGCGAGAACGACGCAGTCGGACGAGAGAGCTGTTCTGCAGCAAACAATCGGAACATGTTCGAACTCATTCAAAATACTTCATGTCCAGGTCTACGGGCGACATCTTTCGCAGTCGCTCCACAATCCCCGGCATGACCTTGATCACTGTATCAACATCCTTCTTTGTTGTCGCGCGCCCCAACGAAAACCGAATGGAACCGTGCGCCGCTTCATACGACATGCCGGTGGCGAGAATCACGTGCGACGGATCCAACGAGTGTGAGGCGCATGCCGATCCCGTTGAGACGTAAATACCTTCCGCATCCAGATACAACACCGCAGCCTCGCCTTCAATATCCAAAAACGAAACGTTTGCGTTGTTGGGAAGTCGATTGCTCTCATGTCCGTTCAACCGTGACTTTGGAATCTTCAAAAGACCTTCAATCAACCGGTCACGAAGGGCGGTAAGACGTGTTGTTTCTTTTTCGCGTTTTGCCTCGGCAATCTCCAACGCTTTTGCGAGCCCAACAATACCGGCCACGTTCTCCGTACCGGAACGAAGATTGCGCTCCTGCCCTCCCCCGATAATCAATGGCTCCACGCTAACCCCGCGACGAAGGAAGAGGACACCTGCGCCTTTTGGTCCGTACATTTTTGAGCCGTTCAACGTCAACGCGTCCACATGCAGTTTTTCAACGTCTAGATCCAATGCACCTGTCGCCTGACACGCGTCTGTATGGAAATACGGAAAGGGCGTCTTCTTTTCTTTTCGCCACTTCAACATTGCGCGGCCAATGTCGGCAATCGGCTGGATGGTTCCAATCTCATTATTCGCGTACATGATCGATACGAGCACCGTGTCTTCCCGCACGGCATCCATCACAACCTTTGGATCCACCACGCCGTCACGATCCACATCCACAACGGTCAGCTCAATCTCCCCACGCTTCTGCATCTTCAAGAGAGGCTCCAACACGGCAGGATGCTCGATGGATGACGTGATGACATGCTTTCCTTTTCCCTTGGCTGCGTAAAATCGCGGGATCCCTTGAACCGCGAGGTTGTCGGATTCCGTGCCGCCGGACGTAAAAATGATTTCAAGCGGACGACATTTCAAAATGTCGGCGATCGACTTCCGTGCCGCATCAACAGCTTCTTTGGCCCGTAGTCCGGGCGTATGAAAAGAACCCGGGTTGCCGGGATACTCCGTCTGATATGGCGCCATAGCCTGCGCAACGTCCGGGTCGAGCGGTGTTGCGGCGGCGTGGTCAAAATAAATGCCTTTCATAGATTAGGATGGTAGGGCGGTAGGCGGGTAGGATCGTGGGAATTGTTTTCAATGAATACCGTAATGTGACGACGGTGTCAAAGGAATTTGATACACTGTATGTAATCTATGCGGAAATGGACTGCACTCTTTCTCCTCCCCCTCCTCGGCGCCGGATGCGCAGACGCAAATCTGGATATCCCATCCATTGCACAACCGATCGACCAATTCGGCAGCGAATCTCCGGTGGCGCAAGAGCGTGGCTTTGCAGATCTTCCATCCATCCCCCAACCTCCACGCAAACCCGGAGCACGTGGAAGTATACGCGTCCTTGTCGAGTTCCCGGATCTCCCGCCCCTCTCCACGGTGCTCCGCCTTCAATCCGGACAACCGAATCTCGCCGAACTTCAGAACCTCGCTCAAGCGCTTGAGCTCCCCGAGGGGTCTGTCGCACGGCCCGCAACAACACAGAACCTCATTTTGGAATGGTTGGATGACAACGGCATGGCATGGTCATACAGCGGAGCCGACCGGATCCTACGATTTAACGACACCACCAGTAATGTCACTCCAGGAACGGCAACCTTTTCCGATGGAGCTCTTTTTGATCTTGCCGTTGGATTCCTTCGAAGCATTGGCTACAAGCTTGATCGTGTTGGCACCCCCTATTTTGACAGGACACCGAGCAACACCGCGGCCGTTATTCAGTTTAATGCCCAACAAGACGGCCAGGGTATTTGGTCGAAGCTCGGAACCCCTCTCATCGGCGTCACGCTTGAACTTGATCGCAAAACCGGGCAGATAAAAAAAGGCTCTCTCCTTATGCGCCACGAGCCACTCCGCTCCGATTACCCTTCGATCCCGCGCGAAGAAGCACAAAAGCAACTCGCGGCCGGAGGACAGGGTGGCACCCCTGAAGGAGACGTCACGCTCACCGAACTTTCGTTTGAGTGGTTCCAGATCGAGAGCAGCGTTGAGCCACCTGCTACCTATTTATACCCGGCGCTCATTGGAACAGGCAGTATCTCATTCCGCGACGGACGGACGGGGCCATATCGGATTGTTGTGCCCCTTGTCCAGCCATAAATAGCGCTCCTGACAAACCAACTTGACGAAAAATGAAAAGTCATGTACTTTTGACTCCATAATTCGAATTTACGTTATGAAAGACCACACAGTTTTTAATTGCCTTCGCAACCTCCGTGAGGAGGCCGGGATTACGCAAGACGCGCTTGCAAAGAAAATCGGAACCAGCCGACAGACAATCTGCGCCATGGAGAAGGGTGAATACATCCCCTCACTCCGTCTTGCGCTCCTCATCGCCACTCACTTTGAAAAGCCGGTGGAAGACGTCTTCCAGCTCAAAAAGAAGTGCTAAGCACATAGACACTATTCATTCGTATCTCGGAAACACATATGAAAAAAACACATCTACTCCCTCTGCTTGTTGGGGCTTTTTTAATTCTTGGACAAGGATGCAACCCTGCAACATCTACACCAGAACCGTCTGACATAACCGATGGAAATGGCGCCTTGGAAGAGTCAGACGCCATGATGAAAGAAGAGCCTGATGCCGCAATGGATGACCAAACAACCATGGAGAAGGAAGATGAAGATAACGACGCAATGATGGAGGGGGAAAAGGTGGAAGAGGATGCGATGGAGAAAGATGCGGAAGAACCGGCATCTGTCAGCGAAGCAACGTACGAGCCGTTTACACAATCTGCATACGACGCCGCAAAAGCCGCGGGCAAACCAATCCTCCTCAATTTTTACGCAAACTGGTGCCCCACATGCCGCGCGCAAGAGCCTCGCACCGAAGCTCTCTTTACCAACAAACAAGCTCCCAAAGGAATTGCCGCCTTTCGCGTGAATTACAACGACTCAGAGACGGACGCGTCGGAAAAAGCGATTGCAAAAGCCTTCGGCGTAACCTATCAGCACACATACGTGTACTTTGACGCGGACGGAAATGAAGCCGCGCGCACACTCGGCACCACACCCGACTCCACCGTTCTCGACAATCTAAACAAAATCGCTCCCTAGCATATGATTCAATTTCTTTTTGCGTTTCTCGCAGGGATTGTCACAATCGCTGGGCCCTGCATTCTTCCGTTGCTTCCGATTATTCTTGGAACGTCAACCGTGAAGCAACACAAGTCGCGGCCGTTGTTCATCATTTTGGGATTCATTCTTTCATTCACACTCTTCGCCGTACTCTTTGCGATCCTGGGACGCACGTTGAACTTAGATCCCTCCGTATTCCGCACGGTTGCCGCTATCGTCATCGGTCTCTTCGGAGTCGTGATGCTGGTTCCGAATCTTCAGGAAAAAATCTTTGCTAAACTTCAACCTCTTTTAACGCGCGTCACTCCGAAATCCGCAAATCCTGAAGCTTCGGACCAATGGGGCGGCTTTATTCTGGGTGCGTCGCTCGGCCTCGTGTGGACGCCGTGCGCCGGTCCTGTTCTTGGCTCCATCCTGACGCTCATTGCGGCAAACCAAAACCTCGGACAAGCCGGAGCGCTCCTCTTTGCCTACGCACTTGGCGCCGGTATTCCCATGCTGCTTATTGCATATGGAGGACAAACGGCCATGCAGCGCGTTCGCCTACTCACGAAGCACGCGGTGACGATTCAACGTATCTTCGGAGTCATTATCATCCTGGTCGCCGTCGCGCTCTTAACCGGAGCTGAAGTGCGCCTCCAAGCATGGCTCCTTGATCGAGTACCGTGGCTCTTCTTGAACTTGAACTTAAATCTTTAAGAATGGATCCCGGATCAAGCCTGCCTTTGCCGGTAGGCAGGTCCGGGATGGACACGCGTATGAACCGACCCACTCGAAACGTCCTATTTATCGTTGGAGCGCTCGTAGTTGTTGCCGTTGTCACCCTCTCCCTTGGACCGTCTGTGGATGTGCGACCGGATGATAGTCCGTTCGAGAAACAACTCATCTCCCCAACAGACATGCCGACCGGCGAGATGCCGCTTCCTGTCTTGAACTTCAATCTTCCAGAGTTCCAGGGAATCACAAACTGGTGGAATACGCCCAACAACCAACCACTCACGCCAGAGAGCCTTCGTGGAAAAGTTGTTCTCGTCGATTTTTGGACCTACTCATGCATTAATTGTATCCGCACCTTCCCGTTTCTCCGCGAGATGCAGGCGAAGTACGGGGATAACGGTCTTGTGATTGTCGGTGTGCACACACCGGAGTTTGCATTTGAAGCGGATCCGGCAAACGTGGCACGTGAGATCGAAAAAAATGATCTTCAATATCCAGTCGCGCTCGATCCCGACTTTAAGACATGGAACACCTACCACAACCGCTTTTGGCCGGCCGAGTACTTCTTCGATCACGAAGGTCGGTTACGACGTACACACTTTGGCGAAGGTGAGTATCAAGAAAGTGAAGAGGCGATCCGCTCCCTTCTGAAGGAAGCGGGCTATACACTTGATGAGGATGAGATGACCGAGGTCGAGACACCGGACTTTTCAAAGATCAAAACACATGAAACGTACTTCGGACTCCTCCGCGGCCGCGAGTTTATGCGACGCGTAGGGGCGCAGGGGGAAGAGACTGAATATCCCGTGGCCGATAAGCCGTCATCTAACCGCTGGGATGCGGAAGGTACGTGGGTATTTCAGGATGAATATGTTGAGGCACAATCAAAAGATGCGAAATTCCTCTTCAACGTTCAAGCTTCAAAAATCCATCTCGTGATGGAATCAGCGGACGGAACTCCGAAAGAAATTGAGATCTTTGTTGATGGCGAACGCGTGAACGTCCTCTCCGTGCAGGATGCTGATTTGTACGACATCGCCGACCTCACACCCGGAGATCGACACGTGATTGAAGTCATTATCCGCGACGCAGGCGTGCGCTTCTTTGCCGCCACGTTCTCATAACACGGATCAATGCGATAAAAACACCTCCTGTTACGGGAGGTGTTTTTGTAGATACTCGATCGCCTCTTCCTTTGTCCGTACGTCGCCGCGTTCTCGCGCATCTTCCACTATTTGAATGGCCCGTCCAACCTCAGGCCCCTCTTTGATTCCCAACGCCATTACATCATCGCCGGAAAGTAATGTGGAAAGTCCCTCATCGCGTAACCCAGATTGCTCAATCGCGTCCCGCATCTTTTTTCCATAGAGATATTCGGGCTCGTCTGCCGTTGGAAAATCCCGACCACGGAAATCCGCCTCAGCGGTTGCAAGCAAAACCTCGATATCAACCGGATCAAGCCGGCACATTAATTTCCGAACTGCCCCAACATACTGATCATCTGAAAGCTCGCCTTTCTCATGAGCTTTGTACAGCGCTCCGGGGACCAAATGAGCCTTCACGAGCTTCATGACCGCCTCGCGATCCCGATAGGCAACGGCATGACGAGACAACAATGCCTCTGTCAGCGGAACACCAGCTTCCGAGTGGCCTCGCGAACGGATGCGCCCGTCAATTTTTTCCGTTGTCTCCGGCTTCCCAAGATCATGGCAGAGCGCCCCGTACATCACCTGACGCTTTTCGCGTTCAGAAAAACTCCGCTTCGAATCACGAATGATCTTTGCCGCCTGGTCCACCACCATGAGCGTATGCGTCCACACATCTCCTTCAGGATGCCATTCCGGATCCTGCCGCGTTGCTTTAAGTACATGTAACTCGGGATACGCACGTTCGATCAATCCAAGTTCACTTGCGAATGCAAGGCCAAGCGAAGGACGTTCTGCTTTTACAAGCAGCTTCTCAAACTCTTCGCCCACGCGCTCTTCCGAGAGATGTGATGCCACACCCTCCTCCACCATGGAACGAAGTAGCTCCTCCGTGTTTGGTTCCGGAGTAAGACCAAACCGCGCCACAAACTGCACGGCACGATACACACGAAGCGGGTCGTCCGGAAAAGTCGCGGGATCCACAACGCGGAGAATCTGTTTCTCTAAATCCGCCTTGCCCCCAAACGGATCCAGAAGCTCACGCGAATGAAGATCAAATCCGATGGCATTGATCGTGAAGTCGCGACGGCGAGCTGCGTCCTCAAACGACATTCTTGGATCACCCGTGACTTCAAAATCTGTATGCCCTTCCCCAGCCTTTGACTCCCGGCGTGGAATGGAAACGTCGATATCGTGAATCCCATTACGTCGAACGTGAAACGCGATTTTAAACACGCAAAAGGCGCGACCCACGGCATGAACGTCGTCTCCATATTCGTTGCGCAGCGCGCTCTCAAGATCGTCCGCAGAAACGCCAAAGACCTCGATGTCGAGGTCTTTTGCTTCGTGTCCAAGCAGAGCGTCACGAACCGCCCCGCCAACCAAAACGCATTGTGCGTTCAGTCCATCCAAAGCGCGAACAACTCGCGTAAGGGCGCCTTCTATTTCGTGGGAAAATTCCATGTTCAAATTGTACATGAATCCTCCCAACGCTGCGTACTGGCTTACTTTGACGACCGGAGCAATGCAGGAAGTACAAGGGGCGTGATGAGTGTCGTGAGGATAATCATGACCACAATCACAGCGAACGAATTATCCGTTAAAACGCCGCTTGCACGTCCGATGCTCGCAAAAATCAACCCCACTTCACCACGGGGCACCATTCCTAGACCAACGACCGCCCATTTTGTGCCTTTGCCGGCAAAAAATCCGCTGACCAACTTTCCAAGAACGGCCGCGACCGTCAGCGCCAATGCCGCCAAAACCACCTTCGGATCACCAAACACCGCGAGGTTCACGGACAGCCCGGTCATCACAAAGAAAATTGGAATAAACCACTGGCTGAAATCTTCAATCAAGTCTTCAATGTGCCTCTCGCGGAATCCTTCGATTGCGCTTGAAACACTTTCGACCACGCTTGATTCTTTCGCGCCTTTCATCGCGTCTTTTACGGCTGAAATAAACTTTGGAGCCGCAAACCGGTGGAAGTGAACATGATCAAGAAGCAGCCCGGCGGCAAACGCCCCCACAATCGGCGCAAGTCCGAAGAGCGAGCCAAGATACGCGTATCCAAAACAGAATGCGAGCGCCATTGCCATCTTCATGCCGATGCCGGTTGTGATTTTCGACAACACCTTGCTAAGCGGCTCCGCCAAAATGCGACCTGCAGCAATCGAAACCGCCAGGAAGGCAAACGCTTTAACGGAAATCAAGACAATGTCCGATGTGTGCACTGACCCGCTCTGTACGATGCCGTTCACAACTGCAAGAATCACGAGCCCGATAACATCGTCGATCACAGCTGCACCGAGCACCACCTTTGAGTTCTGCGATTTTTGAACTCCGAGGTCTTTGAACACGCGTGCGGTGATACCAACGGATGTTGCGGTTAACGTTGCTCCAAGGAAAAGGGCAAAATTAAAACCCAAATCCGCAAAGAGCCAAGGAGCAATCACGTATGTCCCAAGAAGGAATGGGACTGCGACTCCCACGATCGCAACAATCGCAGCGTTTCCACCCACTTTTTTCATTTCCGAAATGTTGGACTCAAGACCAACCTGGAACAGAAGAAGAATCACCGCGGCTTCACTCAAAAAGAGAACCAAATTGTTGGTTGCAAGGTCCTGAAAAAAATGAACTCCGAACAATGCGGGGATCGCGAGAACGATACCCAGAAGCAATTCACCGAGTACGGAAACTTGCTTCACGCGCTCGGCAAGTGCGCCGGCGATTTTGGCCGCAACCACAATCACGGCAAGCACGGCGAGCGTATATGTAAATTCCTGCGCCGCGTGGCCAGCCTCTTCAGCCCCTGAGGCAAATACCGTGAGCGGTGCGAGTGCACCAACGAGTGCAACGGATAAATATGTTCGGATCTTCATACAAAATAACTCCCCATTATGTTTAGTGAATGAGGAGTTATTGTACTTGGTTTTCCTGAACAGTCAACGCGCCGCTAATTTTGGCTCTTCGACCAGCGGTCAAATGCCTTTAAAATCTCGAGCGGAATAGCAAAGACGATCGTGTTTGATTGATCGGATGAGATATCGTTCAACGAGTTCAACGTGCGAAGATGGAGCGACGCCGGAGATGACGAAAGCGTCTCTGCTGCGTTCTTCAAGTTCTCGGCGGCTGCGACCTCACCCTCGGATTTAATGATCACCGCGCGGCGCTCGCGCTCCGCTTCGGCCTGCTTCGCCATAGTGCGCTTCATATTTTCCGGAAGGACAATGTCTTTCAACACCACGTTTTCGATATCAAGCCCCCATGCCACGGCATCACGTTCGATAATTTCCTTGATCTTTGCCGACGCCTGGTCGCGCTGTGCGAGAAGGTCATCCAGCGCCATTTGTCCGACAACCGTGCGCATTGTCGTTTGTGCGAGCTGTGATACAGCGTGCCAAAAACTCTCAACTTCCAACACGGCTTTTGCCGCATCCTGCACCTTATAGTAGATCACGGCGTTAATTTTGCAGGAGATGTTGTCGTATGTGATCGCCTCCTGATCAGGAACATCAACCGCTTTAACACGCATATCGACTTTGCGCATTTGTTGGAACACCGGAACCACAATGCGCCACCCCGGATTTTTGATCCCGGTAAACTTTCCGAGCGTTAATAGCACACCGCGCTGGTACTGCTTCACTTCACGAATGGAACCAAGAAGAATAACGGCAATAATGCCTAAAATGTAATACATATATTTCGACCTTATCACCCCTTTCTTCAGGCGGCAACCAATTCCTATTTAGTTGATTTTTTCTTCTCGAGCGGGAACGTAATGGTAAACTCCGTCCCTTTTTTAGGAGCGGACTCTACCTGGATACTCCCACCCTGCTTTTCAATCAATTCCTTGGCAAGATACAGCCCGATACCAACGCCACGCGTCTGGACCTTGAGGCTCTTCGAACCACGGAAAAACTTTTCAAAGATGTGTGGGAGATCCTTCTTGGAAATCCCAATGCCCGCATCCTTCACCTTCAAATGAGCCACACTCCGAGGTTCATCAACCTCCAAAGAGAGGTGCACATTCTGTGATGCGTTCGAATAATTGACTGCATTTTCTACAATTGCACGCAATGCACCCTCCAGCTTCGCCTCGTCGGCAACGATTTGCACAGGCGCGAGGTCGCATGCCAAACCCACATTGTGCTGCTCCGCGATCCCCTGCATCGATGCGCACACTTTTTTCGTCACGGCATCCATACGAACCTGATTCTTTTCAAATTTCAGACGGCCATTCTCGTATTCAAGCATGGTCAAAACGTGGCCTAATGTCGTGTTTAGATACCAAGCATTCTCTCTGACCTCATTCATCAATTGCTCACGGTTTATTTTTGCCGACCTCTGCTCCAGTAACTCGGAGTTCCAAAGAATAACATTGAGCGGCGTACGGAAGGCATGAGAGACGACGTGGATAAAATCGCTTTTTGCCTTATCAAGCTCTTTTAGCTCCAAGTACATCCCGCGCATTTCCGCGTACCGGATAGCGTTTGCAATCGCTGGCGCAATAATGCCCTGAATAACCTTCAAGAACCGTATATCCCGTTCCGAAAGCACTTCGTGCTCGCGATCAACGGCAAACATCGCACAGCCCACGCATTCATCCCGCATGGTAAATGGCAATGCGAGCGCGATGTCGTGCGACTTCATGTATTCCAATACCGTTTCACTGCCTTTCGGGGCTTGGCCATTCTTCAAAAGCCATTCCAACTCATGCGCCTCAAGCAGCTGAACCTTCTGATTTCGAAGTTGCTGGGATAATTCCGTCGCATACGTTCCCATGTTTGTCGGATACTTATATCGGAATTCTTCAAGAAGAGTGCCTGGCTGTTTTACGGACCACGCCACGAGATACACCTTTGGAAAGCCCAGGTACCTTTGAAGAAGTTTCCCGATTTTTCGAAGGAGCGCGCTTAGTTCAAGTTCCTGTCGCACCGCGGCCGTCATGGTTTCGACCGCGTCCTCAAAGACATACGAGCCTTTATTAAAGACGCGGGATGTCACCTTATGGATAAAAATGGAAAGCGGAACAAAAAATAAAGAGACCAGTAACGCGATCGCAAATGCACTGATAAGAGACACCATAAGCGGGCTCCATGCGTCAGGCAAAATCGGATCCAAAAGATGCGTGATCCCAAAAACAAATCCAAACGACACAGCCCAGAGAAAAATATAGTCAACACTCTTTTTGATGACCCAGCGGATCTCAAGGAATCGATATCGCAAAATGGAGTGCACGATCATGATCGCGAGGAAAATCGTGAACACTGGGCCAAGGTTATTCCAGCGATAGTCATTTGCAAAAATGGGAAGAAGTAAATTTGTGCAAAGAAATGGGATGAAGAACGCAGTCACGCCAATGGAAATCACAACATGCTGACTCCGTGCGAGGCCTTCTGAACGCCGAATATTGATCCAGGAACGCACAAAGCAATACAACAGTGTCGCAAGGAAGAAGACCGTCCAGAGGAGATACGGAATCGGGTTGAACTCTCCCGTGATATGACCTTCCACGACCTGTACGCTTCGGATCATGAACGAAGATGCGGGGAGCAAAAAGAAAATAACCCCTAACAAGATCGCGGCGTTCCGAACCGCGCGTACGTGCGTTGTCTTCTGCGGAAACGTATGAATAAACCACATCAATCCCGCAGCCATGAGTGAACCAAATGAAAACGCGAGTCGTCCCCACAGCAAATGGTCTCCGAGTCCGGAGATAACGAGGAAGAGACTTAAATTCCACCCGATCACTCCTGCGGAGAATAAAAAAAATGCACGACTTTCTGCAGCATGCGGTTTTTTGGCAAAAATAAAAACGCCGAGCGCAAAATTCACGACGAATGTAAACAACTGAAGAGCAACCAAAAACGAAATGATCATGTCCTCCTTTTTGCGTAGAATAGCATAAATAGATCCCCAGAGGTCTTTCTCTGGGGATCGGGTTACGGGTGATCTTGGGAAGATAGCACCCTCCAAAGGACATCAAGGTCAAGAAGTACGGGTACAACGGTCGTGTGGTGGTACGCACGCGGTCCTCCGAGCACCTGAAACGGCCACCCTCCACGAGAGAGCGACCAAAAAAACTTCTCTTCCCACGCCGCAACCCAATGCCGATATCCTCCATCCAGCGACCACCCGCACGCCTCGCGCAGAAGGTGGATCGACTGACGAATTACCCCAAGATCGGGATCGTGAATCTCACGGCCAATCAGGCGCGAT
>JBNLCE010000003.1:50797-115471 GCA_050303655.1 Patescibacteria group bacterium
GTCGAAGATCCAGCTGCCATCGCCGCGCACCGCCACGAGGTCGAGGCGGTGGTAGGTGGGCAGCTCGTGCTGCTCCGCGAGTGCGACGACTTCTTCGCGGTTCACAGGTTCGCTCCCGGTCTGGAAGACGAGGGAGCGCGATGCCCTCCGATCCGGTCTCTACAAGAAACTTTTCCTGTACGGGGAACGTAACGCGAATGGTTCCGCTCACTGCGCCGCGATGCACGGCGATGAAGTGCGCGGCAGTCGCATCAAATATATCTACCTCCTTTTTTGAAGGGTAATTTTTAGGATCAAGACTCCCGAGCGTTAGACAGTACTCCCGATAGCGCAACGCATACATCGCCTCCTCATCCTCGTCGGTAAGGGGCGGCGAACAAATATAGTAATCTCCTGAAGCTTTAGGACGAGTTCCAGAGCGACGGCGAGGAACTCGCCCTCCACTCGAATTGGGTTTATGCGGTGAAAAGTGCACTCTTGAACTTCCTCCTATCTTGAGGTCCATGAGCGCCGTGAGTATAACATGTACAAAAACAGCGCCACGGAATTCCGTGACGCCATGTTAACGCGTCGCTACGAATAACGAACTTGTACCTCCGTATACTGAATAGTCCTCCTCAAGGATGGTGAAGCCGGCGTATTCCAGCGCTCCACGAAGCTCGTCCGGATTCCAGAAAAACAGCTCCGTGTGCGATCGCTGAGCGATCTTTGCGTTCAGCAAAAAGATCATCGCGAACGGCGGGATGTTCTTAATCGTCATCCACCACTCCACCCAGGACTTAGCGGCCATAAGAGACTGAAAATGCGCCGCCCATACACGCCACTGCTCCGCTGTGTGCGGATTCACGAGCAGTAGCACTCCCCCGGCGGGAAGTGCGGCGTACATCTCCCGCAAGAGACTCTCGGGAGACGCCGTTGCGTACAGCATGTGTACACTCAGAATACAGTCGAAACGCCTCGCTTTTGGAAACGGGAGTCCCGCATCCACATCGTGCTGAATCAGCCTGACCCCCTGTCCGCACTGTCTTCGCGCGACCGCAAGCATCTGCGGCGAACGATCTACTCCCACGAACACACAGTGTGGATATTCTTGCTTAAGAAATGCAAGTAAACGACCCGTGCCACATCCTACATCTAGGATACGTGTCCCCGTGGTCACCATGGGGCGGAGTCGGTCGCTCAGATTTCTGAGTAATTCTTGGTACGGAGCTAGTACGCCCAAACGATTGTAGAGCCTCGCGTAGACGTCCCAAAACGGTTCTGACAACATTAATCCCTCCTTTCAAGGAACCGTTTTTATCCTAGGGGAAGATCGCGAGCATGTCGACGGCTCGGGTGATTCCCTTCTATACTGTTCGGTATGAAAAACCTTGATTTGCTTCGGCAAGATTTTACGCGAGCCGTCCTCCCTCCCCTCGGCGTCCTCTTTATCCACTTGATTCGCTTAACCGTAGCCCCGGGCTTGTGGCAGGCGGATCCGGTGCTTCATTTTTTGGGAGGATTTTCCATTGCGTGGATGTCCGCAATCCTGTGGAAAGCGTGGACCGAACGAAAATGGATTCCAAAAACCAACCCGCCCCTTCTACGCGCATTTACAATTTGGGGCTCCGTCGCGCTCGTCGGCGTATTTTGGGAATTTATGGAATTTTTCCTCTCGTGGCGCTACGGCTGGCGTATGCAATTCAGCATCGGTGAAACCATGAGCGATCTCGCCCTCGATCTGATTGGGGCACTTGTCTTTCTTGCGATTCTCCGAAAACGCGCGTAACGTCGTGGGATGAATACTCTCAAAAAAATCGGGATTGCACTCGGCATCGTGCTTTTGGTGGCGCTTCTTTTTTTGATCCAACGCCGTCCAGAAAAGAATACAGACTCAACCGCAACGACAAAAGGAGCGTCATCAGAAGAGATCGCCGTCACGCAAGAAACAGCGACACCACGCGTACGCTTTGTGGATGGCGCGGTCTACGTTCAACGAGAGCAGACTCTGATTACAGCTGGTGTTGGGCTCCGTTTGCAAAATGGCGATCTCATCCAAACCGGTCCCACATCAACGGTTGACATCCTCTGGCCATACACCGGCCACACGGTTGTGGGGAATGGATCCGTGCTTCATATCGACCTTGCTGATGTAAAAAAAGACAGCGCGCGGATCAACCTCAAGCTCGTTGCCGGACGCGTGTGGTCTCGGATTCAAAAACTACTTGAGGCTGACTCGGATTTCACGGTATTCACCGAATCCGGCGTCTCATCGATTGTTCGTGGAACGTCATACGGCATGTACATGCTCCCCAACTCTGTCCAACTCCGCGTTCAAGAGGGAAAAGTGCTTGCGCGCGTTGAAATTGCCGGCACGGCTCGCGAGACAACGGTGATGACTGGGCAAGAAATCTCGATCCCCATTGGAGTTGGAAGTGAACAAAGACCGCTTCCATCGCCCCGTACGCTGGCTGACGACGTACGTGATGATCCGATTTTCCAGCAAGGCGATCCAGCCGTGCCGTCTGATGAATTGAACGATCCCACCGGGCCAGGAGAGCCGCCGCTGCGAGACGGGGTGCGAATCGAGGGCATTATTTTTCAATCACGAGTGATTCCACTGGATGAAGTCTTCGTCTTTTCGGATGCAGAGGCCGGATGCACGGGCCCGCATTATCACGCGGTCTCACGAAGCGTCACAGCGATCGATGGAACGGTTCTGGCTGATCCCGGGGGATGCGGTTACGGGCTAACGCGCGAAACGCCGGTTGTGACATTTGAGATTCGTTGAAGATTATAATCCTCTCCAGCCCCCTCTCCGAGTACGCTCAGCCATATTCTTTTCGCTGGCTGCAGAACAACTCTCTCCCCGCGCCGGGCGCTACGCTTGGCGGGGTCGCTTCGCAGAACCCGCCTACCGGCAGGCAGGCCGGCTTCGCTGCGCTCAAGGAATATGCCTTCGCTTAGCTCACCGGCGGAGTGCGTCTTTGTGAATTTAGAGGAGGAAGAGGAAGAAGGCGAGGCTGGTGACAGCAATGGCGTGCGCCAGAATCGTCCAATGCTGGATGTGAATTTTGACGAAAAACGCGAGAAGGAGCAGTGTCGCGAGCATAACCATGGCGTACACATACACGGCATCAACACCCTTCTGCATATCCTGCAGCGTCCAATGCTTCAAGAACGTACGCTGTGTTGAGTTGAACGACGCGAATACATCCGGAGTTTCTGCATTTTCATAAAACGACGCGAGCTCAACGATTGATTCATCTCCTGATCTTGACCGCGCCATAAGCCGAAGCGCTTCGGTACTTGCGAGTTCCACGCGTGCCGTCCATTCACCATTCTCCTCCTGCTGTAACGGAACAACCTCTTCGTTGCTCACCACGCGAACCTCTTCCGCATTTGGAACCACAGCGGTCACGCGGACACTCCCCTGCTCCGGCATTATCGTTGCCTCTTCGATCACTGGTGCATGGATGTCTTCTGCGGGGGCGGAGGCGAGTTTTGGAACTTCTTCCGGCGTCTGCACCGGAACAGGCTGATTCACCGGCTCAACACCGCGCGGCGTTCCAAAAAACTGAACAACAACCGCCGTGTCATAGCCATCGAATACGCCATGCGCCACACCAACACCAATTTCATTAAATTGCTCACCAAGAAGATTTGCCTTATGCGTGGCACTCGCAAGCCATCCGGCTGTTACGGATTCCGCATCTTTAAAATAAATCGCGAGGTTCTCTCCGGCGTACTTATATACGTAACCCGCGCCATGAATCCAATCCCATGCCTGTTTCCCATCCGGATCAACATGCGCAAAATATTGTCGTGCGAGTATATCGTCTGCCTTTGCCTGTGCCGCGGCGGTGAGCGTTCCGTTTAACGCGACGGGAGCCAATCCTACGGAAGCTCGCGCGTCGTTTGTCAGCTGAATGATATTCGCCGGCGTCACGGCACTTGAGTAGAGATACCCCGCTGGCAATAGAAGCGGAAGTGAGATACTTACAAGTTTAAGCGCGATAAGCGCGATGCTGTATGCCAAAAGCCGCTTGTGGCGGAGCGCGTACGGAAGATGGCCGTTCTCCTCGTGCGGGATGAACTGCTTTTTAAGATGGTGTGTGACGCGAGAGCGTTTCGCGCGAGTTTTTTTCCGCTTCGTCATATGGACACGATTGCCACACTCAAAGTGAGTCGTCAATCATTTCTGCTTCTGCTGTTTCTGCCATGGCATCGTACGCATCCCCAGATTCAATCGGCTCACCAAAATCGTAGTTCGTAAAAAATGAGTCGGAAATGTCGTCGATCTTTGTATTCCAATCCTCGCCGTAGAGTGATACAGCGATTTCTTCCGTAGAAATCCACCGCAATACACCACCAATGCCCACCGCGTACACATCATTTAAAGTACGAAACTTCACCATGCGCACACCCGGCCGATACGTCACGTTTGCACCGAGCGGTAATTCGGAAAGCTCTTCCGCCGTCACTGTTTGAACGTCATCAAAATCGTCATACCACGTGAAGTACGTTTTCGCGTTCGGAAAAGCGTGACGCTTACCATCAGCACCGACGTAATACACAGCCTTACACGAATCATTGACGTCTGCGCCTTCTGGACACGGGAGCGTTACTAAACTCCCGACAGCCACGCTCATCGGAGCTTCCGGCTCCTCAGGAGCCTGCGGTGTCTCTACCGGTTCACCCGGCTCTTCTTCGCCACCCGAGAGCGGAGGCGATGAGGGGGATGACTGACCCTGTGTGACGTTAATGGACGTATTTGGTCCGGATGCGATCCCATTATTTATGTCGCGGCAAAAAACAAACGCCGTGTACACACGCGCAAACGGAAATGTGTACGATTTTGACGCCGTATTCCCCGAAACCGTCATCGCGCCAACGTCTGCGCTATCGATATACAAATTACAACTTTGAATAGCTACAGATGAATTTACGCTAACCGACAATGCAGTGGGTGCGCCTGCGGTTAAGTTCGAGCTTGGACTCACACTCCCAATTGAAGGGGCGGCCAGAGCGGCAAATGGAGACAAAAACGAAAACAAAAATGCACCAATGGTTGAAATCGATACAAGGCGAAAAGGCTTTTTCATATGTGCCGATTGTAGCACACGCTACCCACAAAACCTGAAAAGAAAAAACGCTGTATGCGCAGCGTTATTCTTGAATATATTGTACGCGTCCAACCTCCCCGGATTCCAACCGCACCTTGATTCCGCGCGGATGCACCGCCTTACTCGTCAGAATGTCTTGCACGATCCCCTGTGTGCCCTTTTCCGTCTTTTGGTCTTCCTTTTTATAAATCACCACAACCGAGCCGGGGTGAATGTTTCGTCGAATGGTCCCATCCATATGGAAACATTATACCGCGCGCTTGCGTTCGTGGGGCTTCAGCTTTTCTTTGCGAATACGGAGTGACGTTGGCGTTACTTCAAGCAGCTCATCGTCTCCAAGATACTCAAGTGCCTCTTCCAAGCTCATCTCACGCGGCGGCTCCAGCCCTTCCGACACACCCTCACCCTTACTTCGCATGTTGGTAAGCTTCTTTTCCTTACAGATGTTCACCTCCATATCTTCGGCACGCGCGTTTTGACCAACCACCATACCCTGGTACACCTCAGTACCCGGACCAATAAACAACCGTCCACGGTTCTGCGCATTGATGAGTCCGTAGCTCTTGGCGGTTCCGGTTTCAAAAGCGATCAATGAACCGTGCGGGCTTGCTTCAATGTCACCCACGAACGGACGATATTCCAAAAACGTGGTGTTCATCACACCCTGCCCCTTTGTGTCCTTCATGAACTGCGAGCGGTACCCGATCAAACCACGCGTCGGGAACACACATTCAAGATAGGTCACGCCGTCGCGCACCTGCATATCAATGATCTCACCCTTACGCTTCCCGATCTGCTCGATGGCGGATCCGGCCATGGCTTCGGGCGCCTCAATCGACACGTCTTCAAACGGCTCCATTTTGACGCCGTCGATCTCGCGAAAAATCACCTGCGGACGGGATGCCTGCAACTCAAATCCTTCACGGCGCATGCGTTCAATCAAAATTGCTAGATGCAGCTCACCGCGACCGGATACGGAAAACACGCTGTCGCTTGATCCGGCCTCAACAATAAGTGCGACGTCATTTTGCACTTCGCGCTCCAAACGCTCTTTAATGTTCCGTGAGGTTGTGAACTCGCCTTCCTTTCCGGCAAACGGTGATGTGTTTACACCAAAAGTCATCTTCACGGTTGGTTGCTCAATCTCAATCACCGGCAATGCTTCCGGGTTCTGCAGATCGGCAATGGTTTCTCCAATATTCAAATCCGGAATTCCGGAGAGCGCCACAATGTCTCCGGCCTCAGCTTCTGCGACCTCGGCTTTTCCAAGCCCAAGGAACGTGAAGACCGTATTTACCTTGGCGGGCTTCTGCACACCTTCGCGATTGATCCACATGACGGACCCCGGTTTCAACACACCGCGCACCACGCGACCCACGCCAATGCGTCCTTTGTAATTATCGTACGCGATGTTGGCGATGGATACCTGCAACGGCCCGGTTGAATCGTTCTTTGGCTCCGGTGTCTCTTTAAGGATTGTTTCAAACAACGGGCGGATGTCGGTCATTGAACTTAGATCCTCATCCAATCCAGCCTTCCCTTCTTTTGCCGAGGCGTACACCACCGGGAAATCCGTTTGCTCATCGGATGCACCAAGATGCACAAAGAGATCGAACGTTTGATTCAACACCCAGTCCGGGCGTGCATCGGGTTTGTCGATCTTGTTGATGACCACAATGATGCGGTGGCCGGCCTCAATCGCCTTTTTCAATACAAATTTTGTCTGCGGCATCGGGCCTTCTTTGGCGTCCACCACAAGAAGCGCTCCATCAACCAAGCTCATGATGCGCTCCACCTCGCCTCCAAAATCCGCGTGACCCGGCGTGTCGACGATGTTGATTTTCGTGTCCCCAAAAAGCACGGCACAGTTCTTCGAAAGAATTGTAATGCCGCGTTCGCGCTCCAAATCGTTGGAGTCGAGAATCGTGGAACCTTCGAGCCCGCGCTCGCGAAACGTGTCGCTTTGCTTTAAAAGCGCATCGGCAAGAGTGGTCTTGCCGTGGTCAACGTGGGCGATGATCGCAATGTTACGGATGTGTGGCATATGGAAAACCCGCGCACCATACGCCATTTTCGCGACTTTGGCAAGCCTGAATGTTATTTCCTGTTGTTTCGATGCACCCACCACTCATCATCCTTCTCCCCAAACCACCATTCATCCGACGGCGTGTCGATGATCATTTCCGCGAGCGCTTGCGCCTCGGGCGTTTTAAGTCGCTTCACTAAAGATGGAATCCACGATTCCGCACGTGAGTTCCCGGTATCCATTTCTTCGCGAAGGGAGAGGAGAAATTCAATTTGATCCGCGTCTTTTGCCACAATCGATTCTTTTGACACGCGCTCCTCGTATTCATGGATCACGCCTTTCACATCATCCCCAAAAGGGATCGTCGCGGTGAGGTCATCAATCACTTTGCTCTCATCCGACTCCACGTACTTTTGGTGCACATAGTTCAAATCACTCGTGCGTCCCTCCGCCAAATCATGAAAGAGACACATCTGGAGCACCTTCCCCACGTCCACGTCTCCAACGAGCTTCGCGAGTGCGTATCCAATGTAGACGTTCCGGTGCGTGTGTTCGGCCACGCTCTGCTCACCGCTTCCTAAAAAGTAGAAACCGCTTCGCGGCGTTTTCGCCAAAATCCCTACTTCATATAAAAGGTTGGCAATTCCCTTCAGATCCTTTGGATTTGTCATATGTCCAAAGGGTAGTCTATACGCAAAAGGTTTAAAAGAATGCCGGAATGAGGTAGTCTCGTTCCATGAGCGGTATCCGTATCAACAAATTCATTGCCGAGGCAGGCATCTGTTCACGCCGTGAAGCCGATCGCCTGATCCAAAAAGGTCAGGTGAAGATTAATGGTGCTCGCGCCGAGATTGGCGCCACCGTTTCTCCGGAGGACGATGTTGTTGTAAACGGAAACCGCATTTCTTCGCACAAGCAAAAACTCTACATCGCATTTCATAAGCCATACGGCGTGATCACCACCACGGATCCGCGGCGGAATAATACGGTGTTGGACCACGTCAAAACCCATTCGCGCGTCTATCCGGTTGGTCGGCTCGACGTGCATTCATCCGGACTGCTTCTGCTTACAAATGACGGCGACATTGTGAACCGAATTTTGAAATCCAAACATAAGCTGGAAAAGGAGTACGTTGTGACGGTCAACAAGCCCATAAAACTTCAGGACGTACAACGTCTTCGAAACGGCATTGAGATTGACGGACGGAAAACGCTCCCCGCAAAAGTGCAAAAAATTGAACCGCGCAAACTTGATATCACGCTCGTCCAGGGGCGGAACCGGCAAATTCGAAAGATGTGCGAGGCACTTGGATATGACGTCAAAGCGCTTGAACGAATCCGCATCGGGGAACTGTATTTGGACGACCTCGCCCCCGGCAAATGGCGACATCTGACCAAGAAGGAAATTGAGTCGCTGGGTGGGTAAACAAAAACAACGGGGTTGCCGTTGTTTTTTAGATTGTGTCACTCAATCGCGCCGAGGTTGTTGGTCGACGAGCGTGTCACGGCCCCGCCCCCTCCCGGGCCAACCGGTTGAAGCTCCACCGGGAATGATGCGAGTTCGGCAGGAAGTGCCGTGGCCGCACCAATCGCCGGAGATCCGGCTTGAAGTGAAAAATTCTTCAACGCCGTGTTCGTATTCAACGCATCCACAAAGTTCGCGGATGAGGTGATCATCGTGCCAATCTCATTGATGTTCGCGTCCGGGTCATCGCCGGCATTTTCATTCTTCGCGTAGTCGTCTGAGTCCGCAAAAATTTTAAGCGTGTCGGTATAGAGCAAGTTCGCACCATTGAGGTTCAGTGTCCCACTTCGACGAAGCGCGCCGATGCGCGTGTCTCCGGCAAATTCAAAGATGTTATTCCACGCATCCAGCGTTCCGGGCAGAGGCGTTGCATCGAGGCTATTGTTGTTGTCGAGGTCAAAGAGTCCCGCACGCCACACCCCGTTCGGCGACGTGATGTCATTCGCGCGCATGAAGAAGGTGTTGTGGAAGAACTTGGTCGACGACTCGTACCCGCGCATCCCCGGCTCCCCGGCGGCCGGCCCGGCGTATGATCCGAAGACCGGATTATTGTCGAAGCTGTCGGCGCCAACGTGGATCGGCCATGCCGCACTGGTTGGATTATTCGTGGCGTCAAAGTCGTTTACGAATACGTTGCCGTACACATAGCTGCTGCGGTAATAGCTCAGAATCTCCGCCTGCGTGTAATTCTCATACATCCACTGCGGAATCGCATCCTGCGCTTCTACGATATCGAGGGTTCGGTGCGCAGAATCAAACCAGTTGTACCGTACAACCGTTCCGGTGCCGCGGATTTTGAGCTGCGCCACACTCTCCTGTCCGGGTTGCGGCGGCGCGAAGTAATTACCCTCAACAATGTTGTACGTCCCCGGGTCGGATACAGCCTGGAAGTACAATTGGTGATCGCGATTTCCGTACGCGTTGTTTTCAAACAAGTTGCCGCGGAAAATCAGGTTCTTCGAAAGCGCGCCCGGATCATCCGCCGACTGCACAAACACACCACCGTTGTTGTTACGGAAGATATCGCCCTGGAACGTGATGTACTGACCGGTATTCCACACACCGCGACATCGAGGCCCGTACGCCTGACTCTCGCCGTTAAATTCATACGTGTTACTTGGGTTCGCGCCGTTAATCTCAATGTTTTGAATTACGTAATGCTCCGCATTCACACCGTACGTCCCGTTGTCGTGACGGCGGTTAATCATGAGAATCGTGCAGGAATATGCCGGATGCCATGCCTCCGAATTGATCGCCACGTGATGCCCCGGGCCTCCAATCACAGGACGCTCGCCGTTTGGACCCGTCACGCCATTGATGACAATCGGATCCGCTTCCGTTCCTTGCTCGGTCAGCAAGATCTGATGCGCGTAGGGCTGGCTGCGATAAAAAATGTTCACCACGTCACCCGGTTTCAGCGACTGCCATGGCACATCGTCCAGTTCATCACCATCGAGACTTCCTCCCCCAATGTCATACCGCGTTCCACTCCCCGTTGGGTTCGCGGCATACGTGACATTTGTATAGCCCGTGACGGCCTGCGAATTACTCCCCGGCGTTGGTGCAGGCGGCTCCGGAGTTGTTTCAGGTTCGGACGGTGTCGGCTCAGGCTCTGACGGAGTTTCGCTTGGCGTCTCTTCCGGCTGGGTAGGTGTTTCCGTATTTGGCGTGCTCTCTTCATTTGAAGACGGTGCCGCACCAATGTTGTCGCGAATATCTGAAATGACTTGCTCCGTTGTTACATTAAATGACCCGGCAGATGTGATTGAGTCGCCCAAAGAATAGTTCGTGAAAAATGCATCTGGGACATCATCCACCTTCGTGTTCCAATCGGACCCGTACAAACTTGTGGCAATGCTCTCGGACGTGATCCATCGCAGCTCTCCGTACCGCGACACGGCATACACCTTTGGATCCGTTTGGATCTTTACGAGACGCACACCCGGTCGATAGCGCACATTAGCCACAAGAGGATATTTTGCGAGTTCATTCGCTGTCACAAACTCAACGGAGGAGAAGTCTGGGTACCACGTATCAAACGTTTTTTTATTTGGAAATGAGAACCGCTTTCCGCCGTACACGTAATACACCGCCGGTGATGAATCGGTGCGAATGAGCGAGCCGTTTGTCGCGGCGCTCGCGGGCATCGTGGGCATGAGCGTCGTCATCAACATCGATGCGACCACAAGGAAGGAGAGTCGTTTCATAGTAAGGAAAGAATATGGGATATCGAACCTCCGGGCAAATAACGATGCTGCTACCTTGTGCGCCCGTAGTCGTCGCTGAGACGAACCACGTCCTCGATTTCCGAAGTTGAGGCTTCAAGAATTTCACAATCCTCTTCTCCCGCTTTGATGCGATGCTTTGTGCCAGGCGATACATGAAACGACATCCCGGGACGAAACACATCCTCCATCAACTCCCCGTCCTTTTCATGCACCAGTCGCGCGTCTCCTCGCAAGCAATACAGCGTCTCTTCTTTCCGCTCGTGATATTGCAAACTAAGCTGCTGCCCTGCATTCACGTGAAGCACCTTTCCGACGTAACGATCTGTCTGCGCAAACCAGACTTCAAATCCCCATGGCTTCTCTACGCGTCTCGGCTCAAAAAACATATCTAAAAAATCTTAACACGCGGATCACTGACTCGCACGAGCTGAACAAAAAATCGGATAAAAAAGTCGCTGATCACAAAACGCCCCTCTCGGGACGTTGTGTGATGGGGTGGCGATGCGATAGTATCTTGACAACAGAAGAGAAAGGTGCTTACCTTACAGGTATCGCACGGTGCGATAGTACGTTGATAAGATACGTGTAGAATCTAAAACGAAAATTCTCAAGCAAATAAGGAGATGTGCACATGAGTCATGCACTCGCGCTGGTGGTCAATGGGGCGTCTAGCATCGTCCCATATCATGAGGATGAACGTCGTGGTACCGAGCTCCAGTTGCTTCACGGCAAGAATATGCTCGAGTCCAGTCTTCCCATCGAGAAAAGCTCTCGACGGGAGATCGAGAGGAGGTTGAAGCAGCTGAAGCGTGAGGATCGGACACGCAGGCTCGCGAGCTCCTACCGTGAGATCAGTCTCGATCCCCTCACCTGGGTGGATGATGCTGGTCGGCCCCTTCTCGTGGTGTTCGATCTCAAGTCTCCACATTTCGAGATCAAGGCACGGGAGGGCTTCTGGTCCGGCAAGTACAAGGCGCACGTGAAGAAGCCGAGGCTGCCGGCTCGAGTCCGTGAGTGCTACAAGAAGGCCTGTCGGAATTTGAGGAAGCTGGCGCGGAAAAAGGATAGGAAGCTCGTCCTTTCCTGTGAATTCAACGGCATCATCCCCAGCGAGGTCAAGACGAAGATCGAAGAATCGCGTGGTGATTTCGACAAGATCCTCATCATCGCCGAACCCACCAGCTGGAAGCTCAAGGAGATGGATCCCGACCCGCTCGTCGTAGGGTGGGACCGTGCGTCGGGCAAGCTCTGGCTTATCGCCGTCTTCGACGTTACGCCGGTCGAGGCCGCGATGGTGAACCATTCACTCGATGGTACGGTCGGCGAGGCGTAGGCCTCCCCTTCCACTTTTTGCCCTGGTCCATCCTTGGATCGGGGCTCTTTTTTTTCTCGGTGACCACCCCCTAGAGTACAGTTGAGATGAAACTAGCCATTGGGAGGTTTTTCTAAGAGTTTCGTGATGATTACGGTAACAACCGCATGGGGAGTCGATGATATGTCGCGCGGGCGGCTCCAGCCATGTGCTCGCTAATACGACGCTCTAGGTCGCATGAGTATCCGATGTATAGTTTTCTGTCTTTTTTGGAAAATCGGAACCGAGCTGAGCTCGGTGGGGCGGCCAACGGGAAAGTTTCACGTCGTCGTTATTACTCCTCCTTCGAGAACCTTCGGGTTCTCGAATAACTCTCCTCCGCATGTAAGGGGAAGCCCTTCCCCTTACCATCCCCTTGTTCAATTCCCGGCATTCGAACAACCCCCATTATAAAAACACCCTGCTCGGGTGTTTTTATAATGGGGTGGCCAACGGGAATTGAACCCGTGTTACCGGGACCACAACCCGGTGTAATAACCACTATACCATGGCCACCATATGCTCTTCCTCTTCTTAGAAAAGCCACGCGACAATAGCGTGTTTTTTGGTTTTTGGCAAGAGAAATCCCCACATTCTCCACTGACTGCCATGCGCACTTGACGCAAACGCCAATCGCCTGTAGGGTGGATCACTGAAATCCCGAACCTTCTACACACATTTTGAGAAAGGAGATTCCTCGTGCCAAATCAGACGCTTCGAACCGTGTACGTGATCGTCGATCATCTCGCCTTGCGCGCTGACGACCATCTCTTTACTCCGAAAAAAATCCGTGAGGTTGCGAACGAGTACGGAAGAATCACCCAAGCGGCATGCTACATCCCAAGAAGGTATGCGACCCAAAAGGTCGCAAACCGCTGGACAAGCGCCGGCTTCATCGCAGCATACGATACGAACCATCGTATTGGCGCAATCCGTGAAGGCGCGCTGACCATAAAGCCCACACGAAAAACCTCTCTTTTTCACACCGCCGTCAAGAATATCGATTGTTCGATTCCGGAAATCGGGAGCGTGGTCGTACTTGTAACGGGTACACTCCGGATGAACCATCTTCTCCAATGTGTATGGAGAGCGCGACAGAGGGGCCTTCGCGTCGTGCTCATGAAAACACATCCGGTGTGGAACGAGAGTGACACGATCTATTCGGAAGTCATCTATCCCGCCGAAGTCATCTACCCGAAGGAAGACGACCCGGACGACGAAGCGGACGACCGCCCGGTTCAACGCAATCCGGACGCGTTCAAGTCCGGTCCCGTCCCGCCCATCCCCGACTCTACCGAAGGTGATGATCCCGATACGCTCCACGCCTGCGCCTAAGCTGCCACTTGGCGCAGCTCTCGCCTCCCTCTCGGCGAACCTCTCCCTACTCGCCCACTCCAAGACCGACGTCCACTCCATGGCGTCGGTCTTTTCTTTTCTTGGAGCGTGAGGGTTGCAAAATCCAAAAAAATATGTTACCTCTCTTGCGTACTCGTTCTTCAAAAAAGGAGCAGTAAATGAAAATCGGTATCATTGGTTTGGGTGACGGTGGATGTTCCAATCTGCGGAGCCTGAAGATGGTCGGCGCGGACGTCGTGGCTGCATGCGATCCAAACGAAGCCGCGCGGCAAGCTGTGCGTGTCGAAGTCGGCGACTGCATCACGCTCTACTCGAATGCTCAAGAGCTTCTTGCGCGCAGCGATGTCGAGCTCGCCGTCATCGCAACGCCCGACAATCAGCATCTCGAGGTGACCAGCGACGCGCTCTCCGCCGGGAAACGTGTTTTCGTGGAAAAGCCTGTTGCCACCAGTCACGAAGATCTGAATGCATTCTGTTTGCTGGCCAAAGAGTATCCGAAGCAGATCCTCTTCAGCGAGAAGTACAGCTTTGCGTACCCGATCGAGGCTGCCCTCGCGCGTCGTTCGGAGCTCGGCGGCTTCATGTGCGGAACAACGCTCTACACCATGTGGAACTGCGGCCGCATCATGGGCGACGGTAAGTGGCGCACCGAGCATGACTACAATCCATGCGCCGGTGGATTGAGCCACAACTTCATGACGGCACTCCTGTTCTCCAACTCGCTGATCGCTCGCGTACGTGCCACGGGGCAGGTGCTCACATACCACAAGAACCTCAAAAAATACGGTGGCTACGACACCATGGAGGGAACGATCGAGTTCACCAGCGGCCGGCGGCTCAACTGGTTCGTCTGCCTGGCCGTGAAAGGTCGCGACAGTCTCTTCGCGCACCGGACGATCACGCATTACCTCCAGTTCGAGAAGGGAGCGCTCGCGTACGGACCAACCCGGGAGGGCGATCGACTCATTCTCAACGGAGAAATGATTCCCTCCCACATGGAACCAAGCGCGGATGAATGGAGCACGTACAACTTCGGCACGCTGTACGGCAACATGTACCGCGATCTCTTCTCCTCCATCGAGCACGGCGGCGACCCACGCCACAACATCTTCCAAGGGATCAACGTTGCGTACGCCTGCCGACTCGCGTTCGAATCCGCCAAGGAAGACGGCGCGTGGATGACCGTGCCCAACCACGGAGCGTAGCCAAAGCTCAGCCACTCCAAGACCGACGTCCACTCCATGGCGTCGGTCTTTTCTTTTTCTACCAACAAGCGAAGCTGAGCTTCGCCTTTGGCTTTTTGGAATCGAGCTCAGCTCGATGGTGCCCCCGGTAGGGAATCTCACTGCTCGTCACTCCGTTCCTGCGCTTTCGGGAACCTTCGGGCCTGCCTGCCGGCAGGCAGGTTCCCGAATAACCCTCCTCCGTATGTAAGGGGAACCTTTCCCCTTACCATCCCCTTGTTCGAGTCCTACCCCCAAGAAACTCATGCATAAAGCACTCACCGTGGTGAGTGCTTTATGCATGGTGCCCCCGGTAGGACTCGAACCTACAACCGCCGGCTTAGAACACCGCTGCTCTTCCATTGAGCTACGGGGGCGTATTTTTATTCCTCTTCCTCCTCTGATCTTCTTTGCGCGTGGAACGCCTGGTGCACGTCTTTGAGCTGACGGTTCGTAACGTGCGTGTACACCTGCGTGGTCGTGATCGACGAATGCCCCAACATCGCCTGCACGCTTCGAATGTCCGCACCGTTCATGAGAAGGTCGGTAGCAAACGAATGCCTGAGTGTGTGGGGCGTTACTTTTTTCGTGATACCCGCCGCGGCTGCGTAGTGTTTTACCAGCCGCTCAATCGAGCGTGGCGTAATCGGCTTCGGCTCTGCCGCACTGCTCGCGCGGTCGTGCCGCACAAACAAAAACGGAACCTCGTCATCACGCGCATCCAGATACTGCCCAGTCCAGTGCCGCGCTTGGTGCGACACAAAGACGACGCGAACCTTATCCCCTTTTCCGCGGACGGAAAACTCGTCGCGTTTTAGATTCAGCTCGTCACGTTTCAAGTTTGCGATTTCAGATACACGCATCCCCGTGGAAAACAGAAGCTCCAATATCGCGCGGTCACGGAGACGAAGCAGTGGATGTGCGTCACTCTCGGTCGGCGCATTCAAAAGCCGTTCAATATCTTCCGCATCAAGAAATCCAATGTCACGTGATCCCTGTTTTGCGAGTTCGATCTTTTCCGGAGCGAGTGTTTCAATATCATGCCGCGCCAAATACTTCAAAAACGAACGGAGCGCGATGAGGTGGTAGTTCTGCGTGTTCTTTTTAAGTGCGCCGCGCGTTGGATCCTCCAAACGGTTCAAGTACAAACGATATTGCCGCACCATGTCCTGCGAAACCTCGTTCGTCTTTGGATCTCCCGCCCATTCCAAAAATCGCTTAAGATAAAAATCGTAATTCTGGACCGTTTTTTGTGAGCGGCCTTTTTCAATCTCAAGATATTCAAGAAACGGAACCACGTGTTTTCGAAGACTCACATGCGCCATGCGACAATTATACTCCAAAGAGTCGGAAAATGCAGAGAACGGCTCTCGTCTCTTGATAAAATCCGCGATCCGTGGTACCTTCGCAACACTTATTCATGGTATTGATACGTTGCAGGCGGATTCGTCTGCGGCAACGTGGACATCCTTTATACAGGAACAGAAGACACTATGCTGAATGCCGCAAAGAAAAAGCGCATCATCGAAAAGTTTAAGACCCACAAGACCGACACGGGTTCCCCGCAGGTACAGATCGCCATTCTGACCTCCGAGATCAAAGAACTCACCGGCCACCTCAAAACGCACAAGAAGGACTTCTCGTCCCGCCGCGGTTTGATCAAAAAAGTGGGTGAACGCCGCCGCCTCATGAAGTACTTGAAGCGTGAAGACGGAAAGGCGTACGACAAGCTCATGTCCGAGCTCAAACTCTGAAGAAGCAGCTCCGCAGGTCGCCCCATGGGCGGCTTGTTGGTATTCCCGTTCACTGATATCGTTCCCGTATGATCAAGCACGTCGCTCAACGCGTTGCCGTCCTCGTGGACGCACAAAACATGTACCACTCCGCAAAGCACATCCACGGTGCGCGGTTGAATTTTGGAAAAGTTGTGGAGCATGCCGTTGGCGAGCGTCCGCTCGTTCGCGCCATTGCGTACGTTGCCAAGTCAAAGACCGGTGAAGAGGAAGCGTTTTTTGACGCGCTTGTAGAGGCAAAGATCGAACCGCGTATTAAAGACGTCCAAGAATTTGCATCTGGAGCCAAAAAAGCAGACTGGGACGTTGGCATGGCAATCGATGCCGTGATGCTCGCCGAGAAGGTGGACGTCATCATTCTCATGACCGGTGATGGAGACTTTGTGCCGCTCGTCCACTACCTGCACGGCCGTGGTGTGATCGTAGAAGTTGCGGCATTTGCTGAATCAACCAACGCCGAGCTACGCGAAATCGTTGACGGATTCATTGATCTCTCTGAATCAAAAACGTTCCTCATGAAATCGACCCGTGCAAAAGCCACGCGGTCACGCGGAAAATCTACAACAAAGGACACACGCCGCGTGAAAGTAAGCTACTAAACGTCCTCTCCCCCTTGTCGTTACGGACGCCAGCGGGGATACGATGTTACGTATCATTCTTAAATTGTAATCGTGGTCCGCAGACATGGAGACCAATCAGGTCTTAAGTCTACGGATCACCGAAATCTCGGTATGAACACAAATGAATATTCGTGCGAATGGGGTGGTAAAACACTTACGATTCGTTTAGGAAAATTCGCACAGCAAGCCGGAGGATCATGCACGGTCCAGTACGGCGACACGCTCGTGCTTTGCACGGCGACCATGGGCGACATGCGCCCGGATTTGAATTTCTTCCCACTTCATGTGGACTTTGAGGAACGCATGTATGCGGCGGGGCGCATTAAAGGATCCCGGTTTATGAAACGTGAAGGACGTCCGACGGATGAGGCTGTCTTGTCCGGTCGGTTGATTGACCGCGCCATTCGACCGCTCTTCCCTGAAGGGGTCAAACGCGAAGTTGGAGTTGTGGTCACCGTTCTCTCGCACGACCAAGAGAATGACGCGGACATCCCGGGCTTTGTGGGTGCTGCATGTGCGCTCATGATTTCTGAAATCCCCTGGAACGGTCCGCTCGCAGGAATTCGCGTGGGTCGCGTTGATGGTGAATGGGTCGTAAACCCAACGTACGAGCAGATTGAAGCGGGCGGCGTCGATATCGTTGTTGCCGGACGCGACGAAAAAACGGTCATGCTTGAAGCCGGTACTTCAATTGTGAATGATGACGAGGTGGCAGACGGTATTGCATGGGCACATACGCAGATGGAACCCGTTCTCAAACTCCTGGATGAAATTAAAGCGGCGCACGGAAAGGAAAAAATTTCGCTCGGCCCTGAGACGGACGAGGAGCAAGAGGCGTGGGATAAAGAACAGAATCTTAAAAAGATCGTCCTCGCGTTTGTGGAAGCTAAAGCCAACACAACCCTCTTCTCAAAGCCGCTCGTTTCAAAGCATGATCGCAAGGACGGTGTGAACCGCTTGAAGGAAGCGCTCCACGAACACCTTGCAGGCCAGGGCGTCCCCTCGGAAGACCACGCACTTGCCATGAACTTCGTGAGCGAGGCGCTTGATGACGCCGTTACTCGTCTTATCTTGGACGACGGTCGACGTGCCGATGGGCGCGCGCTGGATGAAATCCGCCCGCTCAACACGGAAGTCGGCCTCATCCCTCGAACGCACGGCTCCGGACTGTTCGAGCGCGGCGCAACACAGGTGCTCACCAGTGTCACACTCGGCTCGCCGGGCATGGAACAGACGCTTGATACGATGGAGTATCAAATCAAAAAACATTACTTCCACCACTACAATTTTCCAAGCTTCTCCGTGGGTGAAACGCGTCCCAACCGCGGACCGGGTCGACGTGAAATCGGCCACGGTGCTCTTGCGGAACGTGCACTCGTCCCCGTTCTTCCGGAACGCGAGTCATTCCCCTACACCATTCGTGTCGTATCCGAAGTACTTGGATCAAACGGATCATCTTCAATGGGTGCAACATGCGGATCAACGCTTGCACTTATGGACGCAGGAGTTCCAATCACCGCACCGGTTGCCGGAATCGCGATCGGTCTCGCAAGCCAGCAGGACGCCGGCCGCTTCCAAGTCATCACCGACATCCAGGACCTAGAAGATGGGAAAGGCGGTATGGACTTTAAGGTCGCCGGAACCCGTGAAGGTATTACCGCGATCCAAATGGACACAAAGACGCTCGGTGTTCCGCTTCAGACGGTTCGCAAAGCGATTGTTGCCGGACGCAAAGCCATCAACCAAATCATTGCACAAATTGAAACGGCTATTGAATCGCCGCGCGCTGATCTCTCGGAATGGGCGCCTCGTATTGAAAGCATGCGTATCAATCCGGACCGGATTCGTGATGTCATTGGCCCTGGCGGCAAAATGATCAACGAAATCATCCAGGAATGCGGCGTTGAAATCGATATTGAAGACGACGGCCTTGTAATGGTGACGTCAACCGATGCCGAGGGCATGGAACGCGCCCTTGAGTGGATCAAAGGACTCACCGCCGAGGTGGAGGTCGGCAAGATCTACGAAGGAAAAGTCACACGGATTATGGACTTCGGCGCTTTTGTGGAGGTTCTCCCCAAGCAAGAAGGTCTTGTTCATATTTCCGAGATGGCCCCGTACCGCGTCGACAAAGTAACGGACATCGTAAAGGTTGGAGACACGGTTCGTGTAAAGGTGCACGAGATCGATGACCTCGGTCGCACAAACCTCTCCATGAAGCAGGCGCTTACGGACGAAGAAGCGGAAGCGCTTCGTAAGAAACACGCCGCCACACATCCCAAGGACTCGGCTCCGCGAAACAACGGGAGCGACCGCCCACGAGGGCGGGGACCACGACAACGTCGATCGCGATGAATGACGTGACACCACAACCAAAGAAACCCGAGGCACATCTCAACCTCAACGTACAACCGAACCTCTTTGCCGGATACGGCGGAGAGGTTCGGCGCCCGGGCTTTCGTCCGCGACACATCGCGGCTCTTGTTGCCGTTCTCCTGGTTGGAGCGACAATTGGAATCGTGACGAATCTTCTTGTGAGGCGGACGCTACCGCTTCCTCAGAACTCACGAGTACTCGCCTACCTCACGCCGAGCCGTGCGCTCCCAGAGGCCTCGCCCGAACTCTGGCTCGAAACCCGCGCCGCTCATCCGCGCACACCCATTTTTGTGGGCTTTTCAGAAGAAACACCGGGAGAACTCATACCGTTCACCGTCACGCCAAAACTCTTTTCATGGAAACTTGAGGGCGTTGAGTACACATCCGAATCATTACAACGACCGGTAGACCTTGCGGCCTCATGGCACTCATTTATCTCCGGCCCCTGGCTGCGTATCAACACTCAAACAGCCGAAGAAGACACTGGTTTTGTGGGCCGTATTTCAAAAGGGACGTGGAACACAAATCTGCCAGCGCCGTCGCTTGTCATGCCGCGGACATACGACGTTTCAGACATGAACATGATTCACGTCGCCGCCTTTCCTGCAGCATGGGAATCCATCCAAGAACAATTTCGCGCAAACAACGTTCCGCTCTCACTTCCGGAAGTTCCGAATGTTGCACACTGGAGAACGACGGAGAAGGGAGTCGATTTTGTCTTCGAATTTCTTGAACCGCCTTCCGACGAATCACGTACACTTCTGGCGGCCGCGGCCGGGCTCACGGAAGACGTTCCGTACACACTTCCGGATGGTACGGTCGCAACAGAAATTCGTGCGCCCAAGATCCCGGCAGGAGACCAGGCTATTGAACTTGGCGAAGGACGAGTGCTTCGATTCTGGGACCGCTACGCATCACTTGGAACGGAGAGCCTTGAGCTCCATGACGTCGAAGATTCGAGCTGTGGCGATGGACCCTCTTTTGCCGCATTCGACCATCAGGCCGTTCAAAACCTCTTCTCGCTCCTCGATCTACCCGATCTCTTTCCGCGTTCCGGCGTCACACTGTCGTCTAAGGGAGATAAAGTTCAAATTTGCTGGGAAGAGACGTAAACCCCAAACTATCCCCAAAGTTATCCACATATTGATACCCAAGGAGCCACGAGAACGGCTCCTATTTTATTGGAAAAACACTAGTAAATAATAGATATCCACAGTATCCATTGTAGAGGTGGTTAATCTGTCGTATTCTTGAAGAGCACATCTCGTGCACCCGCTCTTTGTGTCTGTACTTGGGCCGACCCCTGTTCTCTACGAACGGACGTCGGTTCTATGCATTGACTCGACCCCTGTCCTGCCTCTTGGTGGACAAAAGAAATCAAAAAACAAAAAGAACACACCAAAACGAAGGTACATCCCTCACCCACTTGGGAATAACGGCGTGAAACCCGTTCGAGGTACTACCAGGGTCAGGTCGAAGCAGCAGCACCTTACACGACGAGGATAGTGAGCCACTCATGGCTCCATTTGTGTCCTGAATCGTTTCGCGACGACTTCAATCGCTCTCCCAAGGTCCTTGGGATTGAGCCCCTGCTCTCCCGCACAGTTCGGGATTGAGCCCGTGAAACGAGACATGACCTGTGTCTCCGTCGAAAGCCGCGAGGGCATGTATACTAAATATACCTACGGCCTCACCGCGGCTTTTTGTTTGAAGAAAGTAAATGAGCGTCTAACTTGCTTTTCCCTCAAGATCGCACTCACCGTATGCAAATACGCCTCCCGCGATCTTTCAGTCCAAAGCGTCGTTACCCATCTCATTCCCTTCCTTCTTTTTTTAATAAAATGCTGCCCGCCTACTGTCCTACATTCCCACGGTCCTACGATCCTAAACAATTGACCTTTTTGAAAATCGCGGATAAACTTTCCGAAACACTATCTATATGACCCCTGAAAAACTCGCGCATTTCAAAGCGCTTTTGGAGGCCGACAAAAAACGCCTGGAGGAAGAGCTGTCCAGCATGGGCAAGGAAGATCCGAACCAGCCCGGGCGCTACACCACTAACTACCCGGAAAGCGGCAGCAACTCGGAGGAAGATAACGCCGGAGAGATCGCCGAATATTCCGATGAGCTTTCCATTGAGGCGAAGTTGGAAAAAGAGCTTGCCGACATCAACAAGGCGTTAGAGTCTGTCAAAAAAGGAACGTACGGTACCTGCAAGTACTGCGATAAGGAAATTGACGAGAAGCGACTTGAAGCCCGACCCGCAAGCTCGAGTTGTATCAGCTGTAAGAAAATTTTGACGCAAGAACTGTAGCGTCTATGCACGCACGAACACCGCTTACGTTTCATGCCCTGGTGCTGACGGCGGTGTTCCTTTGTTTGGACCGCGTCACAAAGCACGCGGCCATGGCACACATTCCGGATGCGTACTTCATCCACCCAAACCTCCTCCGCTTCGTGCACCACGAAAACTTCGGGATCATTGCAAACGTTCCGGTTCCGCAATGGCTCACGATTCTCGTGACCGTGGCATTCATCGGCGTCATCCTACACCTCCTGCACAAATACCTAGCGCGCCGTGCCGGTACGCACGTCATCTTTCTTTCCGTTCTTCTTGCCGGCGCACTTGGAAACCTTTGGGACCGCGTCACACAAGGCTACGTCTTTGATTGGATCCTTCTTTTTAACCGTTCCGTCATCAACCTCGCGGACGTGATGATTGTCACCGGTATTGCCGGCATCCTGATTCTTGAGTATCGACTTGAAAAATCTCCCCGCGCGTGAGGGAATATCTTCGCACCCTACACATATGGAGAACAAAAAATGGAGGAAAACAGCATGCGTCTCCTACAGACACTCGGGAGCCTCCACGAGGCCATTGAATCCGGCCTCTCGCAGGTTCTTCGATGGAAGTATGCGGTAAACGGCAGCAATGCGCGGCCGCAATCAACCCTCGCTCACAGCTACGCCATCCTGACCACCGCGTCCCTTATTGGAGAGGCGGAGCTTAGGCACAACCCGGAGTTCAATCACGACTCGCTCATCTTTGTGCTCAAAATGGCGCTGTTGCACGACGTCGGCGAACTTGAATGTGTCGAACAAGGCTACGATCACGTACTTGGCGCCAAGAAGCCGGGCGACACACGAGCGGAAATCGACCGCTTCCTCGAGGAAACGAAAGATATCCCAATTCCGTATCAAGATTGGAACTTCCGCATCCCTTATCTTGCACAGTATATCGGTCGTCCCGATACTCTTACGGAAAAAGAGGAAGTGTTGGTACGCGAAGCACGAGGAGAGAGGCTCGATCTCGAGCTCAAGCTCTTCCGGGCGATTCACGGCTACGAAGCCCTGCTCTACGCCTACAACGAATTCCAAACACGAGGGAATATCCGCATTCTCGTCCGTGTTATGCGAACCACACACGAGGACTGCAAGCGTCTCGCAAGCGAGCTCCCAGGATTCGGTCAGGAAACCTACAGCTGGCAGCTCATCTACAGCCTGGAAGACATGGCAAACATGTACCAAGGCGTGCCGCTCAAAGACATCCCAGATCGTCACCCCGAACCTTCATCCACACCCTCACCTCTTGACGAAGTGCCTGAAAAGGCGTAGCGGTAGAAGAGGTACAAGATCGAGCCTTTCTGGGCCCGGTCTTTTTTTGTCCCTTCAATTGGAGAGTGAAATGCACACGCACCGATATCTCGCACTCATCATCCTCATCTCTACCGCCGTCCTCGCCTGCCGCACGTCCGACGACATTCAGAATTTCGACGAGCCAGAAGCACGTACGCCGCTCGGAACGTTCGCTCATCCCGCGATCACGCAAAAACCAATCGGCATGGAGAAGCTCGATCTCCCAAAGCTGTCCGCGGAAGAACCGGAACCATACGCCAGCTCCATTCACGTGAACGCCGCGTGCACCGGAAGCAACGACCTCATGTACGTCCCAAAGGGACACGACCCGCCCGCGCTTTGCGAACAGATTGTGATGACCGCACTTACGGTGGATGACGGGCAGGAGGACGCCATCGGACTTCCATTTGTGTGGCTCGTGCAGAATCCGGATCTCATCACCATGGATTGCAGTGCGAGTCCCGATCAAAACCACTGCGCCCCACTTGGGATGCAGGATCTCTTCGATCTGGAATCGGTAAATGAACCCACGACAACCGTCACCGGGTGCGCAGTAAACACCTGCCCGCCCAATAACACGGCGTGCGAACCACTGGTGTGCGCAGACGTGAGCGTCACAGTCGTCGTCAACCTGGAGGGCTCGTGGTTTCTCACCGGCGGCGAGTTCCAATCTGGAAAGACGATCAGCCTTTCTCAGGAAGGGCATGAGCTTACCTCCGCACACCCCGGATTCTCGGACGGGGCCATTGATGCCGACACCGTATCGATCACCATTGGTGACTACCTCTACATCGGAACCATCAAAGAAGACCGCGCCACAATCATCGGCGACACTGTCGACCTCCTCACCCTCTCATGGGTTGGATCCTGGAGTGCCGAACGCGTTTCGCCTTAATACGTTACGGGAGCGTTACTCCACGCTCCCCTTCCTTTCTATGCCATCCCACGTTTTAACCACATCCATCCTCGGGTTAGATGCGCATCACGTTACGGTAGAATGCGCCGTTTCCCCGGGACTCCCTAAGTTTCGTATCGTCGGGCTACCCGACACGGCCGTGCAGGAGGCGCGCGAACGCGTAAAAAACGCGATTCGCAACTCAAACCTCCCGTTTCCTCGCACACACATCACCATCAATCTCGCACCGGGTGACCTCAAAAAATGCGGAACGGGTTTTGATCTCCCCATCGCGCTCGCCGTGCTCTCCGCCATGGGAGACATCCCACCCATCCCAACGGAAACAACCATGGTGATCGGCGAACTTTCATTGGACGGAAAGCTCCGACCCGTACCCGGCGTTCTTTCAAGCGCCATGCTTGCGAGGAATCTTGGAGTACGCGAACTGATCGTCCCTCACGAAAACGCACCGGAAGCGTCCCTCGTTCCTAAACTGACAATACGAGGCGCCGGTTCACTCTCCGACGTCGTTGAACACATTCAAACGCGTTCAACACTTCCAGCAGTCTCGCGGAAACAGATGCGGGATAAAACATGTCGCGCAAAAACACATCCGGACCTCGCAGGAATTCGCGGGCAGGAAATGGCAAAGCGTGCGCTCGAGATTGCTGCGGCCGGCGGCCACAACCTCCTTCTTGAAGGTCCGCCCGGATCCGGGAAGACGCTTCTAGCGCGAAGCTTTCCTGGAATTCTTCCGCCGCTCACACACGAAGAGTCACTTGATGTGACGCGCATTCATTCGGTTGCCGGCACGCTCCCTCAGACTGGGCTCATGGCGGAGCGTCCCTTTCGTTCACCACACCACACGGCGAGCGGCGTTTCACTTATCGGTGGCGGGCCGTTTCCAAAACCGGGCGAAGTATCTCTCGCACACCGCGGAATTCTTTTTTTGGATGAGTTCCCAGAATTCTCACGCAATGTTTTAGAAAACCTACGCCAGCCACTTGAAGACGGATTTGTAACCGTCTCGCGTGCGCAAGCCTCTGTTGCCTTTCCCGCCCGCTTTGTTCTTCTTGCCGCTATGAACCCGTGCCCATGCGGTTTTGCCACCGACCGCGAACGCGCATGCATCTGCACGCCTCATCAAATTGTGAAATATCGAAAACGCCTTTCCGGCCCCCTCCTTGATCGCGTCGACCTCCTCATCCACGTTCCGCGCGTGGAAACGGAAAAACTCATTGACGTTGCCCCAAGCGAACCGTCTTCCGACGTTCGTGCCCGCGTCATCACCGCACGCAACCGCCAACAAAAGCGACTCAAGCCGCTCCGCATTCTCACGAACGCCGAAATGACGAGCAAGCAGGTGCAAGAACGTATCGAAATACATCGAGAGGCTCGTACACTTTTAGAGCAAGCGATCGAAACCTACCGGCTTTCCGCACGCGCCTATTTCCGCATCCTAAAAGTAGGCCAAACCATTGCAGATTTAGAGGGATCAGACCGCCTCAAAACGCCTCATATCGCCGAGGCACTCCGCTACCGCCAGCTCTCCCCGATACCTTGACATTTAGGAGCGATATTGATACCTTCTAGGCTCTTGTTTTGGACCTTTTTCATTCGTATTCGGGCACAGACCTGCTTTCTCAAAACCGGCTGATTTTCTAGAAAAGAAGGCGTTTGCGGTCCGTTGTGAGGTCTTTATTTCTACTGCGTTTAAACGTTTCTTAACTCGAATCGGAATCGCGCTCTTCCGTGCGGTTCGCTGGCTCAAGCGTCGACTTGAGCGGTTTTTTGTAAGCGTTTTTCGTGCGCTCTCCCCTATTGGACGACTGCTTCAGCGAGGACTCATCCTCCCGTTTTATGGCATGGGCGTTCTCTTGAAACTCCGAATCCGTCGGTTTTCGATTCCAACGCGAGGAATCGCGCTTTTCCTCGTCGGTAACCGATACCTGTTCCACGCCATTCTTGTTCTTGCAGCCGTTTCTACAACCGCGCTAAACCTCCGCACGCCATACGCATCTGCGCAGGATGTTGGACGAAGCTCATTGCTGTACGCCCTTGCAACACATTCAACCGTGGAGATTATTGAGGAAGACGCGCCTTCAGAGGCAACAGCACCAAGCGTGTCGTACCTCGGCGGTGACACCATCGAAGCTGCGCCTCACATCGACTTTGACTACGATGAATCCGCAAACATCATCGCAAGCCTTACCGTTCCGGGAGCCATCCAGGCGCCGGTCATTTATGATCCTGAAAGCGAGTCCAAGGCGCCTCGCACAAAGGTGGAGAAATACCTCGTGAAGGAGGGTGACACCATTGCATCAATCGCCCGCGAGTTCCGCGTGAACGTGGGAACAATTTTGTGGAGCAACAATCTTACGGAGCGCCAGTACATTCGCCCGGGTGACACATTAAAAATCCCTCCGGTCTCTGGTGTGCTTGTCACGGTAAAAAATGGCGACACCATTGCACGCCTGGCATCGCGATATGATGCAAATTCCGAAGAGATTGTTTCGTTTAATAACATTCGCGACGAATCCACCATTACCGTTGGAACCGAACTCATGATTCCGGGCGGCAAGCCAACAGCCGTCGCGCAAACCGTGGCTATCGCACAAACGCGGAGCACGGAAACGGCTCCGGTAAATATCGCACGCCCTCCGGACGCCGCCGTTACAGGAGGAGGCGCCCTGCTCTGGCCGACGCCAGGACGGGTCATCACGCAGTATTATGGATGGCGCCATACCGGTCTTGATATTGACGGAGATTTCACGTCCCCTCTTTACGCCGCGGAAGAAGGAACGGTTACTACGGCCGGTTGGAATAGCGGTGGCTACGGTCTTCAAATCGTGGTCAAACACCCGAACGGGATGGTGACGCGCTACGCACACGCCTCTAAACTCTTTGTAAAGGTAGGTGACTACGTGGGTCGCGGACAGACGATCGCCATGATGGGATCAACCGGAAGATCCACCGGATCCCACCTTCACTTTGAAGTGTATGTTGCGGGCCGCCGTGTGAACCCGCTTCTCTACGCCAAATAAAAGCCTCGAGAAAACGGGGCTTTTTTGAACCATTCCGTTGACGGGATCGGCAAAATACGGTATGGTCGGCACCATCTATGCAAGACCCAATCATCAACGAACTCCCAAAATCACGCGTTGAGTTGAAATTCACCGTGACTCCCGAAGAAGCGAAGCCGTATCTTGACCAAGCCGCACAAGATCTGCAGTCCGCAAAAGCCATCAAAGGCTTTCGTCCGGGCAAGGCTCCCTACAGCGCCGTAAAGGCAGAATTTGGGGAAATGAAAATTTGGGAAACCGCCCTTGAGCGCATTGTCCGTGCGCGGTACGTCCATACTATTTTGGAAAAAAACATCGAAACCGTCGGCTCGCCGGAAATCTCCGTGGATACCCTGACGCCGGGCCAGGACATTGTATTCACTGTCTGTGCAAACGTGATGCCAAAGGTTGAAAAGATTGCGGACTACTCAAAGACGTTGGTGACAAAAGAAATCACACCGACCACAAAGGAAGAAACCGATGCCGCGGTTGAAGAACTCCAAAAGATGCGCCGAAAGGAAGTCGTTGTTGACGTACCGGCAACCAAAGACCACATGGTTGAGATCGACATGGAGATGAAGAAAGACGGCGTAGCCATTGAAGATGGATCTGCTAAAAAATACCGTGTCTATCTGAATGAAGCGCACTACATCCCGGGTTTTGCCGAGCAACTTATCGGCTTGAAGCGCGGTGACGATAAAACATTCGATCTCGAACTGCCGAAAGAGCACTACAACAAAGATCTTGCCGGAAAGAAACTTACATTTGATGTTCACGTTCATGATGTGTACGAGCTTGCGCTTCCCAAACTTGATGACACCTTCGCGAGCGAACTTGGTTTTGACACGCTTGAAAAGCTTCGTCAGACCCTGACCGACAACCTCTCCAAAGAAAAACGTCAAAAATCCGAAGAGGCTGCCGAAGTTGAGCTTCTTGAGACACTGGCCAAGAACTCGCGCTTTACCGACGTTCCCGACCTTCTTGTAAACGAAGAGGTGCGTCGCATGTTTGATGAGCTTACCCATGCTGCCGAGGCGCAAGGCATGAAGGCCGAAGACTACTTCGCACAGCTTAAAAAGACATCAGATGAGATTAAACTCGACATGGTTCCGCGCGCACTTGATCGCATTAAAGTTGCAGTGCTCATCCGCGCCATTGCCGACCAGGAAAAAATTGAGGTGACGGATGAAGAGCTCGACGCCGAGGTTGATCGCGTATTAAGCGGACTCAAAGGAAATACCGAGCTTCGTGATCGCGTTACCTCTCCGGAATACCGCGACTATATGCGGTCACAGATGAAAAACCGCAAAACCATTGAGCGGTTGAAGGAGAAAGCGGTATCCATTCAGGAAAAAGCATAACGTGCTAGGATAGCGTCATGCGTTTTGGAGCCCACGTTTCAATTGCTGGCGGAATTTGGAATGCCCCAAAAAATGCGGCTGATCTAGGCTGCGAGGTATTTCAAATGTTTTCCCGTTCGCCACAGGGTGGACCCGCCCCAAAGCTCACGGACGACGTTGTCGCGCAATTTCGCGAGGCATGTGCTGAGCATGATTTTGATACATGGGTGATCCACGCCCCGTATTACATTAACTTTGCCTCGGAAAAAGAATCGACGCGCAAGAGCACGGTTCGCATTATTCGCGAGGAACTGGAACGAGGCACAATCATTGGCGCGAAGTACGTCATGTTCCACCCCGGAAGTGCGCGGAATGTTTCGCAAGAGGAGGGCATGAAAGCGTGCGTGGATGGAATCTCGCGCGTACTCGACGGATACGCGGGTACAACACAGCTCCTGATCGAAATTTCTGCCGGAGCCGGTGCGGTTATGGGCGATACATTTGAAGAAGTTGCGGAGATGATCGAGGGCGTCGGTCATCCGGAGCTTGGCGTATGTTTTGATACACAACACGCCTTTGCGTCGGGATATGATCTGCGTACCAAAAAGGCAGTAAATCAAACTTTCAAGAAATTTGATGACATTATTGGCCTCAAAAAGCTCAAAATGAGCCATTTAAATGATTCAAAGGTGGAATTTGGCGCAAAACGCGATCGGCACGACCACATTGGCGATGGTTACATTGGACTGGAGGGATTTCGCGCACTTGCGGCGCACCCAAAACTGAAGAAAATCGACTTTTATTTAGAAACAAAGCCGGATGGTGTGCCTCACGATCTTGAAATCATGAAAAAAATGAGGGGTTAGGCTATGCTTAAGGCATGAAATCCCTCCACGCACTCGAAAAAACAGGCATTCGCGCGCTCCACGACGCAGAAGCTGCACTTCTCAAGCACTGGGGCAGACATTCGAACCACGCACGAAAGAAAAAAGAGCCCGGGCAGATCCTCACTGACGCAGATGTTGCCGCCAACAACGCTATTATTAAAATCCTGCGAAAAGAAACTCCTGACTTTGACATCCTCTCGGAGGAAGGAGCCCCCATGCAGAATTCCGCATACCGCTGGATCGTGGATCCACTTGATGGCACATCAAACTTTGCGACCGGCATTCCAATTTGGGGAATCTCCATCGCGCTCGAGATAGACGGCGATATCGTTCTCGGGCTCATCGGACTTCCACTTTTCAAAACACGATACATCACACAAAAGAACGGCGGCGCGTGGAAATGGGAGTATCAAAAGAAACGCAAACGACTACACGTGTCAAAAACAAAAACATTCAAAGACGCAAAAGGTGGAATTTGTTTTTCGTCGGACCCAAAGCACGCGTCGTTCGCCTCCGGCCTCTATCAAAAAATTGCAGACCAAACCGCACTCACTCGTCACTTCGGTGCATCCGTGTACGATGCAACCCTGATGGCGGAAGGAAAATTTGACTATGGAATTTTGCTCGGCGTCAAACCATGGGACTGCGCAGCAGGCGCTCTTCTTGTACGCGAAGCTGGTGGTGCGGCTTTGAATCTCCAGAAAGAAGACTGGTCACTCCCGGATTCTCAAATCGTCTTTTGTGCACCCGGAATCCGGCGTGCGCTTTTTTCAAAACTCAACGCATGAAACAGATCCGTATTCGCATCCATGCGGGCGCCAAAACAAGCGCGATCCGGGGTAAACTCGCGGATGGAACATGGAAGCTTTCCATTGCCTCTCCCCCGGTTGAAGGGAGGGCGAACAAGGAATTGATTCGATTCCTCGCCGAGATTCTCGGCGTTCCTCCGTCCAGCATCCAACTCCTCAAAGGGCACACATCAAAACAAAAAACCGTCGGCATTCCCGACCATGTTTCGCTTGAAGACGCTGATCTTTAACGCCCCTTCTCTGGAACCGGATCGTGTCCACCCGCATGCCACGGCGTGCACCGTAGAATGCGGCGGATGCTCAAATACCAACCATAAAAAAATCCAAAGCGCTCGATTGAAACACACGCGTACTCAGAGCACGTGGGATGATATCGGCACACCGGGCGCGGTAAAAATTTTGAAACCGGTCCATGATCCGGAGAGAGAGTGCGCTGATACAAACGTATTAAAAAAATTGAAATTGATTTCATGCGCTCTTCGCGTTTCGTTTTTTTGCGCGTCGCTTTTTTTCTCGCGGTGAGAGCGTCGCCTTCTTTGCAAGAGCCTCCGGAATTTTTTTGAGCATCCGACGAAACTCATTTTCCAACTCTTCGCGCGGGGCGTCTTTTGCCTGCGGCTTAAGAAGGATGACGAGATGAATGTCTGCCGGGATCTCTGAGAGCAGATCACGAACCACGTGCCTCATCCGGCGCTTTGCCCGGTTTCGATCTACCGCCTTCTTCATCGACTTCACCGGTGTCACAAAACCAATCTTCAACCCACCGTTCTTAGCCTCACGAACACGAATCGTCATAAGGGGGCCAAAAATCGACCGCCCTTTGCGGCTCATGTCCAAAAAATCACGCATTTTTGTGAGTCGATGCCCTCGTTCCAACATAGATATAGTATACAAGATACACGAAACGGGCTTTTCAGCCCGTTTTTTACTTGTTTTGGCCTTATTTTTTTAGACCGTTAGCGTCTTTCGACCCTTTGCACGTCGGCGCGACAACACGGATCGACCCTGTTTTGTCTGCATTCGCGCACGAAATCCGTGCACACGTGCACGTCGGCGCTTCTTTGGTTGATACGTTCGTTTCGGCATAATCTCCGCAAACTATGCCAGATATTTCTAATTATGGCAAGGGGCTGGTATTCTATCCACGATTTATCCACATCATTGACGACCACGTGCTCGCCTGATGAGATTTTATCAATTCGCACCAAGTATGAACGCCCACGACGTATGGCAAGCCACCCTCGGAGAACTTGAGCTCTCCCTTTCTAAAGCAAACTTTACGACGTGGTTTAAAAATACGTTTCTCTCCAAGATCGAGGACACGGACGCGGTCATCTGCGTCCCAAACACGTTTACCAAGGCGTGGCTGGAAAAAAAGTATCACCAAGACATTCTTCGATCTCTTCGTAACGCCTCCGGAAACCAAATTCGAAACATTACATACAAAGTCGAAGCCCGTGGCGCACAACAAACCCCTCCTCCAAAGGAAGAAGTGTCCCGCGACGTCGCCCCAAGTGTTTCTGAAAACCCAAACGTATCGTTTAGCGGCGCCCCCACGCGAAATAACACACGCGACAACGGTTTGAATCCACGTTATACCTTCGATTCCTTCATCGTGGGTAAGACAAACGAGTTGGCACATGCCGCATCCATGGCTGTTGCCGCAAAACCGGGCAAAGCCTACAACCCCCTCTTTATCTTTGGAGGCTCCGGGCTGGGAAAATCCCATTTACTTCATGCAATCGGCGGACACATCAGCACCACAGCACCGGAGCTCCGCGTTCGCTACATCCCCTGTGAGCACTTTATCAACGAATTCATTCAATCTGTACGGAGCGGACGCGCAAAAGACTTTAAAGACACGTACAGGACCGTCGATGTTCTCCTTGTAGATGATATCCAGTTTATTTCAGGCAAAGAGAGTACTCAGGAGGAGTTTTTTCATACATTTAATGCTCTCCATCAGGCGGACAAGCAAATCATCCTTGCATCCGACCGCCAACCAAAAGACATTCAGGCTCTTGAAAGCCGTCTCTTAACGCGTTTTGAATGGGGGATGATGGCCGACATTTCCTGCCCGGACTTTGAAACGCGTGTCGCCATCCTTGAGGCGAAGACACAATCGCACGAGCACCCGATCGATCAAGAGATTCTCCGCTACATCGCGGGAACCGTTCAGTCGAACGTACGAGAACTCGAGGGTGCGCTCAACAAGCTCCTTGCATACCATCAATTTAAGAACACCCGGCCCACGCTTGAGTCTGTTCAAACGCTTCTCCAGAGCTACATCCCGAACGTACCTAAACGAAAGATCACACCTAAGCGACTCATGGAGCTGGTCACTATCTACTACGACATCACCATGGACGAGCTTCTTGGGAAAAGCCGTGAGCGCCGACTTGCACACCCGCGTCAGATCGCCATGTATCTTCTTCGTGAGGAGGCAAAGTGTTCGTATCCTGCGATCGGCAAATACGTTGGAGGGCGCGACCACACCACGGCGATGCACGCCTGCTCAAAAATTTCTGAACGCGTGAAAAAAGATGAAACAATGAAGCGTGATCTCGCTGTTTTGCGTGAACGACTTTATTCCACAGGAAGCTCTGGATAACCCTGGCTAAGGTGTGGAGAAAAACCGCGCGAAGTAAAAGCATCCACACTGTCCACAGAACCACCCACACGTCGCCTGTGCAGAAGAACGCCGCGCAACCCCAATAAAACAAAAAGTAAAAGACCTTCTCCACACTGTCCACACCCCCTACTACTACTTCTTATTTATATATAAAACTAATTATGAAGTTCGCCTGTACACAAGAAAATCTCTCCCAAGGACTTACCCTTGTCGGACGCATCACAGGAAAGCATGTGAACCTTCCTGTGTTGGAAAACGTGCTCCTAAAAACAGAAGGGGGCACATTGAAACTCTCAACAACAAATCTTGAGATCGCTATGAGCGCAGTCGTTCGAGGCAAAGTTGAGGTTGAGGGTGAGTACACGGTGCCGGCGAAATTGTTTTTGGATTACGTTGGCCTTCTCCCAAGCGGGAAGGTGGAGCTCACACTTACGGAGGAGGGGCTTGAGGTGAGCTCGGGTTCGCAGGAAACGATTTTGAAAGGTATGCCAGCAAGCGAGTTCCCGCTTTTGCCTCAGGTGGTGCGTGATCGTGAATGCACACTCTCAAGTGAGGTGTTGAAATCGATGATTGCACGCGTGGCGTTTGCCGCGTCATCGTCCGAATCTCGTCCGGAGCTCATGGGTGTGATGTGTGCGCTCTCGGACGGAAGCGAGGCCTCTCTGGTTCTCGCGGCAACGGACTCGTATCGACTTGCCGAGGGTTCTGTTTCAATCAAAGACGCAGCGTCTGCAGCGACATTGATTGTCCCCGCTCGGGCCATGGCGGAGATCTCTCGAATTATTTCGTCATACAGTGACGAGATGGGTGAGGCAACGGATATGAAATGGAGCTTTACAGAGAACCAGCTGGTTGCAACCTACGGAACCGTGGAGCTTGTGACACGGCTGATTGAGGGATCCTTCCCTCCCTACAAAGAAATTATTCCAAAGGAGTTTAAAACCGAGGCTGTGGTGCCGCGAGCGGAGCTACAGAAAGCGGTGCGTGCCGCGAGCTTGTTTGCGCGCCAAGGTCTCTTTGATGTTCACCTCTCGTTTAACGCCGCTCAGGGGACGTGTACGGTAGCGTCTGCCGATCAGGGTACCGGGAAGACGAAAACCGCGTTACAGGGCAAGGTGGAGGGTGAGGACGTGCATGTGACGCTGAACTTCCGATATGTAAGTGACGGTTTGCAGGCGATTGGTACGGATAGGGTTCGTGTGCGGCTTGTGGATGGAAATAGTCCGGTGGTTCTTCAGCCGGATGCAGACGATGATGCGTACCAATATCTCGTCATGCCGATCCGGCAGTAGTCGTCAGAAAAAAAACGAAACCCACAGCACGTGCTATGGGTTTTTTGTTCGAGAGAAGGTGCGATCAAAGTGAGGGAAGTTTCTCCACCGCATTTTGGTATTCGACGGATGTCCAGTAAAGTCCCCCGAGGACCGCGTTCTCGTTGTCTCTGAGCCACTGAATCACTTCGTCGGCAGAAGCGATGTATCCCTCGGTGTCGAGTGAGAAGAGGCAGAGGAATCGTTGTAGGATCCCCTTCCTTCGTATCAAGCCGTTCTCAGCAAGGAGTCGGTAGAGTAGCTCTGGCACCCACATCACCCCATCCTCCTTCTCAATATCGATGCGGAAATTACCCGCATAACTCCGTTGTACTTCGGTTCCTTTGGGTTTAATGATGATTTTCACGTTCACCTCCGGCGCGAGTATTCCTCAAAACAGGTCTTTTGTCAATCCGTAATATCAAAAACCCACGTCTCTGCGTGGGCTTTTAATTTATTTAATTGTGATGGTGGATCTTGGTCCGGTGATGATGTCGCCGTCATGTTTTCGAACGACAGTGTAGATCTCATATTTCCCTTTTTCCGGCGCCACATTCCACGAGACGGTGAGCGCACTGGCGGTGGGTCCGATTTCACTTGCGAGTAATCGCGTGCTCCCATTTGGGATCTCATGGAGATACACGGAAACCTGCTCAAGGTCATTCGGATTCGCGAGAATGAGTGAGATGTTTTGTGGGAAGCTGTTGCGGTTAATCTGCTCACCTGCAGATGGGTACAGAATGAGAGCCTCTCCTCCCCCGCCACTTCCTTCGGAGGCCTTTAAATTGATAACCACGCGATCGCTCCCGCGGTTTCCAACATCGTCATACGCAGTCACCTCGACTTCATGGAAACCAACCGGGATACTGTTTGGTACGACAACCGGAATGGTTTGCTGTCCTGCTGACGCGCCAATAAGCGTTCCATTGATTTTGGCTTCAATGCGGACGATGCCTCGTGGAGCGCTGGCTTTTACGCGGATAACCTCTTCGCGCGAATCCCACGTTTCATTCTTTATCGGATCTTGAATTGTGATATCCGGGCGATTCTCTGGAGTGTGTACGTCGTCGTATTCCGTGGGTGGCGTGCTTGTTGTGTGCCACTCGTGCTCTGCCGCCCAGCGCCGAACGGCTTCTTCCCAGTTCGTAAACTGTGGGTCGTCTCCGGGGTTTGATGGGGGTGGTCCAAGCGGATCATCTTTATCGATGTACCACAGCTCGGAGTGCGCTTCGTAGTAGGTGCGTTCTTCAATGAATTCGGAAGGCGTGAATTCCGTTGCAAGCTTTCCACTTACCGTGTCCACTTTTACGGTGCGCTCGGCTCCCTGTCCGGCAAGAATCGGTTTCTCGGTTGAGATGGCTGGCGCCGGAGGGAATGCTTCAACCGGCGTTCCGGCAAGGGCGCGGTTCATGTACGCCTTGAAGATTGGTGAGGCAACGGTGGCTCCAGCGGCACCACGGACCATGGCGTCGTTGTTGCTGTTCCCAACCCACACACCGGTGACGAGCGACGGAGTGTATCCCATTGTCCATGCGTCGTGGAAGTTGTTTGTGGTTCCTGTTTTTGCGGCAACGGGACGACCGGAAAGCTGCACGCTTGTGCCGGTCAAAATGCTCGAGAGGGCGTGCGCCGCGTCTTCGTGGAAGATTCGTTTTGGTCGAGGCTCTTCCCACTCTTCCAGCACCTCTCCGTCCGGCGCTTCTACCCGCAGAATGGATGCGACCGGAGCCTGTTCGCCGCTCGCGGCAAAGGTGCTGTATGCATGCGCGTGCTCAAGAAGTGTGACCTCTCCTCCTCCAAGAACAAGTGAGAGGCCGAAGCGACTTCGGTCTTGGAGGGTGGTGTAACCAAGCGACTCTGCAAAATCCAGCACACGCGGAACGCCGACGAGATACAGGAGTTTTACCGCCGGCGTGTTCAGCGATCGTTGGAGTGCTTCTCGTGCACTCACCGGACCGTTTTCATCCAGGCTGTAGTTTCGAGGCGCATATGTTCCGATGTCGGTTTTAAAGACGGTGTCCACGTCCCAGAGCGTCATCTCGGGCGTGTATCCTTTGAGGAACGCCGCAGTGTAGACAATCGGTTTAAAGGAAGATCCCGGTTGCCGCGGGCGAAGTGAGACGTTTACCTGTCCATCGTTTTCATCGTCCCAAAAGTCGTGTGATCCAACCATGGCAAGAATGTTTCCCGACTTCGGATCCAACGACACGAGCGCGGCGTTGGTGAAGCCGTATGTTTCTCCGCGCGCTTCCACGCCAAGCTCCACCTCTTCCTCCGCGATTTGTTGTTTCTCCCAGTCGAGGGTTGTGATGACTTTAAGTCCACCCTGCTCTACCGTGCGCTGGCCGTATTCTTCGATGAGTTGCGTGCGCACATACTCCACAAAGTGCGGCGCGCGGATGTCGCCCACTTGCCGTGGGACGATCTTTTCGAGCGTGTCCACTTCTTGCGCGGCCACTGCCTCTTCTTCGGTGATGTATCCCTGTTCCGCCATCCGTTGAAGAACGAGATGTTGGCGTCCCACGAGAAGATCGCGGTTGTCGCCCGAGGCGCTTGTTCCGTATGGCGAGTATCGGGTGGGTGATTGCGGCAGTGCTGCGAGTAGTGCGGCTTCATCAAGCGTCAGATCTTTTGCGGATTTCCCAAAATAACCCTGCGCGGCAGATTCGATTCCGTAGTATGTTGATCCGTACGGAATTTCGTTCAGATACAACTGAAGGATTTCATCTTTGGTGTACACACGCTCGATTTGAATTGAGAGAACAAATTCTTTCAGCTTTCGAATAATCGAACGTTCGTTTGTGAGGATGGCGTTCTTCACGAACTGCTGTGTCAGTGTTGATGTTCCTTGTACGCGTTGACTTTGAATAAGACCGAGCGTGAAGGCGCGCAACAGTCCGCGCCAGTAAATGCCGTGGTGGTTGTAAAAATCCCGGTCTTCGATGGCAATGGTGGCCCACTGTGAGTATTCAGGAATCTCCGAAAGCGGGACGAGCGTGCGCTGTTCATCTCCATGAATCTCAAACAAGAGCGTTTCCCCTGTCCGGTCGTAGATTTTTGTGGACTGCGGAACCTCTCGCGTCATAAGGGTGTTTGGATCCGGAAGGTCTCGGCTGTACCATGCGAGTGCCCCAGCAACGGCAACTGTGCCCAAAATCGCTCCAGCAACCGCAAGAGTTAAAAGAAAAGTTGCGATTTTTCTTGCTTTTTTGCCTTTTTGGAGGGATCGGGCGGCGCGTTTTACCTTGCCGACGACGGAATTTCGGGGTTCAAGATGTTTGATGGGCATAAAATTAGGCTAATATTAGCCAAAAATGGGGATATACACTTGACAAAAGCACGCAAATGTGCTATTGTTTTTATATCCTGAATAAGGAAAAGCCGCCAGAGGGGCGGTTTTTTTGATGTTCGGGACCTCAATTATGAAACATCTTACCCTGAAATTCATGCCTTCAAATGCCATGCTTAAGCGTATTAAGCTTGCGTGGGACCGGATGCTTTTGGCCTCCTTCGCCTTGGTACTTGTGGCAACCTCATCCAACATTCAAATCGCCGGTGCGTCTGCGCCTACGAAGGGTGCGGAAAACGCCGTTTTGGAGGAAACGGTAAAGGCCGGTGACATTCAGGCCCTTCAGAACTCGGTAAACCCTGCCGCCTTGCCTGTGGCAAAGGATGCAGAAAACCCGATTGTGAAGACGTCTGTCGTTAAAAAGTGGAACACGATTAACGCCCCGGACCTTGTAACGCTTCCTGCGTATTCGTCTGAGCCCGCGGTTCGTACGATGGTTGTGCCGACAACGGCATATACATCTGACCCGGCTGAGACTGACTCCACGCCGTTTACCACGGCCAACGGGTCACAGGTGCGAGACGGTATCGTTGCGGCAAACTTTTTGCCCTTCGGAACCCGTATTCGTATTCCGGACTACTTCGGGAACAAGGTGTTCGAGGTCCACGACCGTATGAACTCCCGTTACCAGACCCGTGTCGACATCTGGATGACCAATAAATCCGATGCGTACGCCTGGGGTGTCCGTAACGTGAAGATTGAGATTCTTAAGTAATCTTAAATCATTAAAAGCAAAAAGCCGTCCTTCGGGACGGTTTTTTGCTTGGAGGCGTGGGGAGAGTCTCACTGCTCGTCCCCTTCGACTGCGCTCAGGGTCCTGCGCTTTCGAGAACCTTCGGGTTCTCGAAGAACTCTCCTCCACATGTAAGGGAAATTCTTTCCCTTACCATCCCTTTGTTCGATCCTCTTTCACAAACAACAATCCCCCATAGTTCCGATGCACGATCGGAACGACGGGGGATGGAGGCGTGGGCGAGAATCGAACCCGCGCATAAGGGTTTTGCAGACCCCTGCCTTACCACTTGGCTACCACGCCTTGGTGATTGGAACCAGTCGGAGGTTATCAAATGTTTTTGGTTTTGTCGAGAATTCATCCTCACCCAATTCCCTCTCCGAGTACGACGTTTTTCTGCTGAAAAACGTCTCGGCACTTCTGCAGAAGTGAGCCTCTCCGAGGAAATATGGGTTCGGGTTTCTGGTTTAATAAATCGACGAACTTGCTACGAGCGACTTTACGTCTTACGATCTTGGCATGTTGCTGTTTGCTCACCGTGGATTTTTTAGCCGCGCCGTTTCGGAAAATACACTCGACGCGTTTCAACGTGGTATTGAGGCCGGAGCTGATGGAATTGAGTTTGACCTTCGTATGTCGCGTGACGGTGTTCCGATCGTCGTGCATGACGAGAATCTGCACCGTGTTGCGGGTGACGCGCGTCGCGTTCGCGATCTTACACGGCGAGAGTTGCAACAGATTCCACTTCGCGGAAAAGGACGCATCCCGACATTGAATGAAGTCATAAGTACGTTTCGAGGTCCGGTGCAGTTTGATATTGAAGTGAAAGATCGTGAAGCCTGTGACTTTTTGATTCAAAAATTAAAATCCAGCAAAACCCTCCGGAGTCGAACAATTGTTTCGTCCTTTGTGTTTGATGATTTAAAACGCATGCACAACGAGGTGCCGGATGTGCGCACACTCCTCCTTTCAAAAACCTGGCCGATCCCGACTCGAGGAATCCGTGCGTGGAAGAAGATTCAATCGATTCAGCCGTGGGGCGTAGGCATTCCAATCAATGCGATGAAAAAACGATACATTCCCCTGCTCCATGAGCACGGATATAAGGTTGCGGCGTGGGATGTTCAGCCACTTGCACGTGATGCGCGAAAGTTATTGAAGCGTGAGCTCGATGTTGCGATTACATTTCGTCCCGATATCCTGCGGCCTTGACATCGAGGCCTAGAGACAGTATGATTCGCCGCGTTCCTTAAAAAACTTTGGCTTATTCAACAACAACCAGAGACTGAAGGGGTCGGCGATTGCCGGCTCTAGGAGAGAGCATGTCGAAGCACAGCCAGAATGGTCAGGACGAGGCGATGGAGATCAAGGGAGACACCGTCGCCATCAGGTCGATCGTGGAGTACATCCGGCAGAAGGGAATCACGGGTCAGCGTCTCGCGTTCGTCGAGACCGTTCCTCACTACCCCACCAAGGTCATGATCGGGGCTCTTCCGGAGGGTTTTCGGGTCGACGACGGCGTTCAGTTCGTGGCTCGTCACGGAGGAGGTGGTGTCATCGATTCCTTCGCACAAGCCAACGGCGGCACCAGCGTCACCAAGCTCATCCCCTTCATGGGGACGCCCGAGCTGGTCAAGGGGATCGGGATGGCATCGCTCGCGAACCTCGTCACCGGACTCGCAACAGCGCTCGACGTCGAGACGCGGGCTGTGGCGACCAACGTGTCGCTCATGACCTCCGAGTGCGAGCTTGTACAGTACGTGTACGTGCACATCGCAAGGGGCGACGGCACGTCCGAACGGAAGATCATCGAGCACATGCCCGGCAACACGATCAACGGCATCCGTTTTGCGCCCGACGTCAATCTCTTCATCGGTGTGAAGCGGAGCGAAGAGATCGTGTACATCAACTTCACGGGCGCGGGCGGCGTCGACGAGAGGATCGGCCGCATCGTGGAGCCTGGGTCGTGGGAATGTCTCGGTCAGGCTCCCAAGAACCGAACCATCCACGCGCTCGGCAAGCCGGTGTTCGAGGATCAGGTGGTTCAGATCCCGGTGACGCTTCAGGATGATGAAGGCAACTTCTTCTTGCGTGCCGCCGTCATCCGCGTGATGCAGAACGGGCCGCGCATGTCGTGGGTCGGCAAGGAGATTCCAACGATCACGGTACCCATCGGCGTCGCGCGTACGACGAGGGAGTCGATGATCGCGGGCCTCAGTCGCGAGAGCGACCGTTCGGTGCTGAGCTTCATCCGCGCCTGATCGTCCACCCACCCTGAATCAGCCAACGTAACGTCAACACGACGGAGTTGCATCGCGCAGCTCCGTCTTTTTTTATTTCCTCGATCCATGTACCTTTTCTTCATGCCAAGTACGCCAAAAAAAGCACTGATTATCGACGCGAACGCACTCCTCCACCGCGCGTGGCACGCCCTTCCTCCCATGACCGCACCGGACGGCCGTGTCGTGAATGCCGTATATGGATTTACGTCGGTGCTGTTGAAGATTTTGGAGCAAGAACATCCTTCGCATCTCGCTGTATGTTGGGATACGCCCGAGGCAACATACCGGCACGAGGCTCGTCCGGAATACAAAGCGCAACGTGAAGCGCAGCCGGATGAATTTTACGCTCAAGCTGATTACGTGAAGGAGATTGTTGAGGCGCTTGGCGGCACAAATGTGGAGGCACCGGGTTTTGAGGCGGATGATCTTCTTGCGACTTTCGCCGCCGACTTTGGGAAAAAGAAAATCAAGACTCTTCTTTATACAAATGATCGCGACGTGTTTCAGGTGGTGAGCAAAACCGCGTCTGTGGTGGCGTTTAAAAAAGGTGTGAGCGATACGGTTGTCTATACGCCCGAGGTCTTAGAAGAAGCGACGGGTTTAACGGCGGATCAAATTCCGGATTACAAAGCTATGCGCGGTGACCCTTCGGATAACTTGAAGGGCATTCCGGGCATTGGCGACAAGACCGCAACCACGCTTCTGCAAACCTACGGAGATCTTGAGGGTATTTTGAAGGCAGCGCATGACAACGCGAGCGATCTGTCTTCTTCCGTGCGCAAGAAGCTGCTGGAGCATGAGGGTGAGGCGCGGAGTTTGCTTCCGATTGTAACGCTGGATCGCAATGTGAAGCTGTCGAAAGACATGAAAACGGTGACGCGCAGGAAGGTGGATGAAAAGGCGCTTAAGGAACTGTTTTTATCATTTGGATTTCGCTCGCTCGCCGCGCGTGTGTTTGGAAAAGCAGAGTCTGTTTCATCACGAAAAAGCGCCCGGCCAAAAAAGAAACAATCCACCTCGCTGTGGAAGACGACGCCAACGCAAAAGGAACTTGATTCCTTTTTGAAGGTCATCCAAAAAGAGAAAACACTCTTCCTCCAGCCCATCGAGATCCCTCAGGACTCTCTTTTTCAGGACGATCCGATTCTTGCATTAGGGTCGAGTACAGAAACGGTTTTGTTACGCCGTAAGGATCTGAGCGCGAAAGATCCAAAAACGCTTGGCGATATTTTGAGTGATTCTACAATTAATAAGATCGGTCACGATTTAAAACGCTCCTGGCATTGGGCGCGTGATAATGAATTGGAGTTGAGCGGAATCTTTTTTGACACCGAGATCGCATCATATCTTTTGGCTGGTGGTGAGGGGCGGCATGATCTTCCTTCGGTTGCCGCATCGCATCTTGAAACGTTTTTTTCGGACGGGCCTGAACGCGCCTGTGAAGAAGTGGATGCGATCCGAGGGCTCTTTCAAGAACTGTCTTCACAGCTTGAGGCGAAGAGTTTGCAGTCAGTGAATGAGCGCTTTGAAGTTCCGCTCATCCCTATTCTTGCGCAGATGGAGACGCACGGCATTCATGTTGATCTCCCCTACTTTAAAAAGATCTCAGTGCGTTTTCGTAAGCGAAAGGCGGCACTTGAAACAGCGATGGAAAAATCTGCAGGGCAGGCGTTTAATCCGGGTTCGCCACAACAGCTCGCAAAAATTTTGTTTGATGTTCTTGAATTGTCGACGGCAGGTATTAAGCGCGGAAAGACGGGAATCTCTACAGCGGCATCCGAGCTCGCGAAGCTTGAGGGGTTACATCCGATTATCGAACAGATTACGGAGTATCGCGAAGTGGCAAAATTACTCTCAACGTATGTTGACGCGTTGCCTGCGCTGGCGGACTCGAGTGGGCGCGTGCATACAACCTATAACCAGGCGCTTACGGCAACGGGTCGTCTTTCCTCTTCAAATCCAAACCTTCAAAACATTCCGGTGCGGACGGAATTGGGGCGGGAGATCCGGCGCGGTTTTGTTGCGGAAAAAGGGTACTCACTTCTTGCGTGCGACTATTCGCAGTTTGAGCTTCGTATCGTGGCCTGCCTTGCAAAGGATGAGGAGATGATGAAAGCGTTTCAGTCCGGAAAAGACATTCATACCGCGACTGCCGCAACTGTATGGGGTGTGCCGGAAGATAAGGTGACACGTGATCAGCGTCGAGCGGCCAAGGCTGTGAACTTTGGGATTGTATATGGCCAAGGTCCGCACGGTCTTGCAAAATCCGCCGGCATTTCATTTGGCGAAGCACAGGAATTTATCGATCAATATTTTCAAATTTATTCAGGTGTCCACGAATATTTACAGAGCACAAAAGCCTTCGCGCGTGACAACGGGTACGTTGAAACGTTGTTTGGCCGACGTCGGACGTTGCGCGACATTCGGTCTTCCAATCATCGTGCACGCGCCGCGGCAGAACGTATGGCCATCAACATGCCGGTTCAGGGAACGCAGGCAGATTTGATAAAACTCGCCATGATTGAAATTGCACACGAATTGCCAAAGCTTTCTCCGAAGTCACGCATGCTGCTTCAGGTGCATGATGAATTGGTTTTTGAGATTCCGAGCAAAGAGGTGCATACACTTGCTCCAAAGCTTGTGGCTTTAATGGAAGGTGTTGAAAAAATCGGCGTTCCGATTGTCGTCGATGCAAAGGTTGGAACCAATTGGGACGAAATGGAGACAATGGGTTAAGATGGCGGCATGCTGATTGTCTGCGCTGGACCCGATACCTACCGTGCGCGTGAAAAAGCGAGAGAACTCGAACGAGCGTTTCGTGAAAAATATGATCCCGATGGCCGCTCGGTTGAGCGAGTGGATATTCAAAATGCAGAAAGTGTGAAGAGCGCGCTCCTCCCTCTTCTTTCTGCTGGTTCGCTGTTTTCGCAACAGAAGTTCATCCGCGCGGACGGTTGTCTTGCCGTGCTAAAAGCTCCCGAAAAAAAGAAGTTTGCTTCTCGAATTTCAAACACCGGGTCAGATACAATTATTGTTTCGGTTGAGGATGAGGCTCCGTCAAAAAAGGTTGAAGATCTTTTTGAAAACAAATCACTCCATGTATACGTCTCCCCGGAGATGAGGGGCTCTGAGTTCTTGAATTGGGTAAAGGTGCAGGCGTCTGAACGCGGAGTTGAATTGGATACGGCAAAACAGGTCGCGGAGTACGCAGGAGGTGATTCGTGGCTTGCGATAACAGAGCTCGAAAAAGCATCCGCTCACCCATCTGGAGCACATAACAAAATTCGTTTTACTGATGAGCAGCCAAAAATTTTTGATGTGACAGATCGAATCCTGGCAGACTCCCCCAGCTGGAGGTCTTATGTCGCCGACCTTAAAGACGAAGGTGTTGTTTCAACGTTGCTATCTCAGCTTCGTGCATATGTTCGAGTTCAATCCGGAAACGACGAAGGTATCCATCCGTATGTGCGAAAGAAACTTTCATCTAAGAGGGTTGGTCATGTGTCGCAAAAGTTTTTAGGGGCGCTGCGAGCGCACGTGTTTCGAAGAAAGGGGTTGATGGATGGAGATGAATACGAGACGTTGCTGTAGGGCTACGACCTTCGTGCCAGAATCGCGAAGTCCACTCGTCCTCATCGGCTTCGCCGTATTGCGGGCGAGTGTCTCCACGATTCACGAGCTTCCTGTCATTAGTAAAATTTGCGTGTAACGTCTCTAGCTTTAACGGCTTGAGAGAAATTAAAAAAACAGACCCGTTAGGCCTGTTTTTTGGTTTCGCCTGCTGTGGCGAGTGCTTTCATCATCCGTGATTTCTTTGATCTTGCTTGATTTGTTGAGATGACGTGCGTTTTTGCTGCTTTGTCTGCTGCTTTTTGAAATGAATGCGTCAGTTCCTTTGCTTTTGTGAGGTCATTCGACTTGATAGCTTCAAGACCGCGCTTGTAAAGCGTTTTAACATGCTTTTTCATGCGCGCGTTCTTTTCGGTCCGCTTCTCTGTTTGTCGAAGCGCCTTCTTTGCTGATGTTGTATTTGCCATACCAATTTGCGCCAAATCATAGATGCTATGGCCCAAAATGTCAAGAAAAAGGCCTGGGCAAGTGCCGCAGGCCAAGGGCTAGAGATACTAGACGTATCCCGTCTCAATGACGAAGTAGTCATCCCCTTAACGTCGCGATGAAGCGAGCGTCATACATAGAATAGCCCTGGGCTGCGGAGTACGTCAAAATCTTTCTATTAATTGACTCCACTACTTTGTAGTCGTATTATTGAGCCGCTCTTTTAAAGTCGGCGTGTCGGATATTAACATTTTACGACACTTAGGTCCCCATAGTTTAACGGGATAGAACGAGGACCTCCTAAGTCCTAAATGGTGGTTCAAGTCCACCTGGGGACACCAAAAAATTTTAGGATCTTGATTTCAAGTTCTGGCATTATGCAACTGACGGTCATTTAGATCGATATAATTGACTTCATCATTGTATATCGTCCTCATTGCCTAGAAAGAACTTCTGGAGGACAACGACCCTTGAATGAGTATTTGTTTCACGTGAAACACCTGATTACGTAAATTTGATACTTATTTGAACCGAATGTTTCATGTGAAACATTTTTATAGCAAGGGCCGGTAGCTCAGCTGGCTAGAGCGCTGCATTCGCATTGCAGAGGTCGGGGGTTCGAATCCCCCTCGGTCCACCACGAAAAAACGGCAGCGCAAGCTGTCGTTTTTGAGTGGCCGGGTGGTCCGAATGCATTCGGACTTTACGCGGCCTTTATATCTAGCCGCCGTTCTCGTGACGCAGCCTTGGAGTGAGCCCCGTAGTGACGAGAGGTGCGAGTAATTTTATTGTGCTAAGTTCAAAGCTCGACATTGTACGCAATGACGCCTGCATTAATGAAACTACATTCCCTCGATAAAAAGTGACGAAAAGGGATGTTTATTTGCACGCATTTAAGAGCTATTTTTTATGTTTCACGTGAAACAGTGCTTTAAGATTCTGAAAGCATGAGAGTCAGAGGCTTATTTTTTTGAATTAACAAAAAAACTTTTTAGTCCACTTTCTCAACTGATATACAATTTCGCCCAGGCTTTACATGTTTCACATGAAACATGTAATGAGTTTTTTTACTCATTCCATGATTTGAGAAGATTGAGTACTTGTTTTTCAGGTTTGGGCAGCAAGAGACAAAGAAGGAGTGAGGTTTGAATTCACAGTTCTCTAGTAATTCTTGTTTGATATTTATTAATCAGGTGTTTCACGTGAAACGTTTTTTTTCGCTTGTCTTCTCTTTTAAGAGAAATGAGCTGATTTTTTACTTTAATATTTTAAGAAGCTTATAATTATGCTTATTTTAGCAAAAAAATGAAAAGCGCGGCATTTTTAGTTGGGTAAAGAGTACTTGACAAAATAGTCAAAATGTGTTATATTTTCTTTGAATTCGTGGTGATCTACGATTCAAAGATCAACTGTTGTTTCGAGTTGTTTCGACAACAAGGAGGATGCGATGGAAAATGCAAAGAAGATCTTCGGTGCTATCGTGCGCACGGCCCTCTTCTTGGTCAAGCTGGAGCTGGCTCTGCTTTTTGCAGCGGTCGTCATCCTGTTGAGCTACGCTCAGCATGTAACGCAACCGGATACACAGCGGTTGAGTGCCTACGACCTTCGGGTAAGGGAGGCGCTCGCTGTCCTGCTTATGGACACGGGCTCGTCTCTTTTCGAGGGTACGGGAGGGATGACCGAGAACGACCGCCTACTCGCTGTCGAGCAAGCAAAGACTGCGTTCCGTCAGCTTCCGGGGATGGAGTGCGATGAGGCCACGGTAGCTGCCTCTGGCATCCTGCAGTTGGTGATGGCCGGGTCTGCGACCTGGGAGGAGCTTGGTTTCTCCGAATGGGAAGTGGACGCTCAATTGCGCCTGGCTTGGGTGGAAGCCGCAAAATTGAGGTTTCAGCTCATGCTAAGCGCTTCGCATCGTGATGCGGTGGCGCACGTCAACTTCATCTACTCCCTCCTGGACGACGAGGGTTGGGTCCAGGCAACGTGGGAGGAGCTTGGTTTCACTGAGCTTGAGCTCCTCAATCGACTGGATCTCGCGCGAACGTTGGTTTCTCAGCGGCTGCAGGCGCAAGAATAACATCAACCTTCAACCGCGGTTCCGCCGCGTAGCCCCGTGCAATATGTGCGGGGCTTTTTTAATCGGAAAATTGAAAGAAAGTCGCTTTTTTGAACAAGTGTTACAATAAAGCCTGCCATGAAAAAGCTTGTCGTGATTCTAATTGGATTTTTCGCCTTTTCATCTAATGTGCTTGCAATGACAAGCACGAATTATCAAGTTCTTTGGGATTCCATTAACAGCGGCGGTAATGACACGAGTACATCTGATAACTACACGCTTCGAGATACGATAGGGGAACAGGCGACCGGAATAAGCTCAAGTACAAACTATGAGATTCGTGCGGGATATCGTCAGGGAATCACTGACGCTTCAAGTCTTTCTTTGGAAATCGGAACACAGGAGAACTCAACGCAAACGGCGTTTTCTGCATTCAGCAACTCAACAAATATCGTTACAGTTTCCGCAACTTCTTCATATTCGGTAGGAAATTTTATTGCCGCTGTTGAAAATGAGGGCGTATCTCAAACTGTTGCCATTGGAAAGATTTCGAGCATTTCAGGAGCTGATATTACCGTGGATAATTGGGAGGCAAGTTCAAGTTCGATAAGCGCCTCACCAAGCGGAGGGGATGATTTTGTATATCGACTTGAAGGGTCTGCCGCCGCACTGGGAACGCTAACGTCCTCTTCAGGTAATACGTCACTCACACATACATCAGTGACCACGAACGCGGAAAACGGTTATACGTTATACGTAAATACAGACGGAGATTTGCAAAACGCTTCGTCATCCACGATCGCATCAGTATCAGACGGATCGGTAACCGTGGGTTCAGAGGAGTATGGAGCACGTGTTTTTGGAACGACTGCAACGAGTACCGGGAGTGACTTTGCGTTATCCACATCAACGTTGGAGATTCAGGAGTCCACAACCTTCGCCGATGATGATAGAATAGTGCTGGTGTACAAAGCATCAATTGATGCGGGAACCGCTGCGGGGAATTATACGCAAACGGTAACCTATACCGTGACCGCCAATTTTTAGACATATGAAAAACAGAATCACTTCGAAAGTCGCAAACGCGATCGGTATTCTTGCGTTCCTTGGTTCCTTTTTAATAAACATTCCAGCGACCGCAGGAGGTGTGACTGTTTCTGTTTCTCCTACCTCAAGTTCTTCATCACCTCAAGAGGTGAATATCACTTGGACCGCATCTCAGGAGTACGTTACGAGTACCACGATTACAATTGACGCAGACCCTGTTTTTACGTCGATTGATGATTGCGCGACGCCAGATGATGATATCAACAACGACGGTACAAATGACGGCGGCTCAACAACAACTTCGACGAGTCAGTTTGTCTATACGGTTACTTCGTCCACAGGCTCGGGTGATCTCACGATGGATCTTTGTATCGAACTTACCTTTGATACTGACGCCCAGAACTACCAGCTTGCTCTCACGGCTGCCGATTCTGGTGGACAGGTGGATTTTGGGGCCGTACTTTTTTATGCCAACGGAGGCAACCAGGTGACGGTTACCGCGGATGTGAAGTCAACGCTTTCATTTAGTATCCGTAATGCCGCTGACACCGCGGATACAACGACGTGCTCTATGGGGACGCTTTCACTTTCATCGACGTCCACATGTAGTTACCGACTTCGGATAGCAACAAATGCAGGAAATGGATTTCAGGCTCAAATTCAGGCGGATCAAGATTTCGGAACAGGAAGCGCCACGATGACGAATGTGACGAACGACAGCTCCTCGCCTTCAGCTGGTACTGAATTATATGGTTTGAGTCTGGTGAGATCGGCTACTGAGGGCGGTAGAAACACAACTACACTTCTCTTTACGGAGCCTGCGGTAGAAGATAGCCCGACGAATTTCACGTTCGACACCGACCCATCTCCGGTTCCAACATCGTCGGCGCAAAACTTTATAAGTTATAACGCGCAATTCCAGGCTGGAGGCGCCTCGTCTGCTACGACAACATCATTTGTAGAGCACGCGGCCTCGATTGACGCGGGAACGGCGGCTGGAACATATCAGCAAGTTGTGACCTATACCGTCACCGGATCTTTCTAAAATCCTGTGTTGACCAATTCCGCCAAAAACCCCAAGATGAGCTTGGGGTTTTTGATACATACGCTATGACTCAACTACAACGCGGATCGCTCGCATTTTTATCTGCCATTGCGGGTACCTTTTTTTCCGTTTTTTTTGCGGCTTCCGCACAGGCACTGACTGTTTCTCCGGTTTTAATCGATCTTGAAGCCGACCCAGGAGATATTCTTGAGGGCGCGGTGACAATTTATAACTCGTCAGAAGTACCAGAGACGTATTTTGTATCGCTGCAAAACTTTGTTGCTCAAGGAGAAGAGGGTCGACAAACGTTTGTGGAGGAAGAGAACAGTTTTGGATTGGCAAAGTGGACACTGCCCGAGCTATCGGAAATAACACTCCAGCCAAACGAAGAGCGTTCAATTCGGTACTCTGTATTTTTTCCGGATGATGCCGAACCGGGAGGGCACTACGCCGCACTGTTTTTTTCCACGCAACCCAATGAGGGAGAGGAATCGTCGGTGGGTGTTGGTGCGAAGACAGGCATTCTGCTTCTTGCCCGCGTCTCCGGTGACATTCGGGAGTCTGCAACGCTTGAAACGTTTCGTGTTGTGAACGAGGCACGTTTGAATCGCCCTCCGGTGGAGTTCGAATATCGTTTGCGAAATACGGGAAACGTCCACGTTCGACCAAGCGGGTACCTTACGATTCGAAACATGTTCGGGAATGTGGTTGAAAAAGTAAACGTGAACCCAACAAACGCCGCAGCGCTTCCGAATAGTATCCGACGTATCCAAACGGTGTGGAATAAAAACGCTTCGGACGGTCCGGCGGATTCATTTTTTGAGGAGCTACGCTTGGAATGGATAAACTTTTCATTTGGAAAATATAAGGCATCACTCGAGGGCGTGTATGGCCGTAGTAACCAGCCCCTGGAAGGGGAAGTAACGTTTTGGATTTTCCCATGGCGCGTAATAAGCGTGGGCGTTGCCTCGGTTCTTTTCCTTCTTCTGCTCCTTCGAGGGTATAATGCTCTCATCATCCGATCTGCACTCAAAAAGCAGAAGTGATGGTTTTTAATGCGACGATTTTTTAAGCAACGTTTCTACTCGATCCTTCTCGTGGGCGTGTCATTGGCCTTGAGTCCTTTGGCTGTGCACGCGGATACGGTAACGTCAGCGAGTTACTCGCTCACGCGGCATCAAATTTCAACGGCCGCGAATCATGAATTTCAATTTACAACGCCAACGGGTGTAGACGCGAGCTCGGATACGATCATTGTTACGTACCCAAGTGGATTTGATCTTTCTGCCATTGCCGTTTCTGACATCGACTTGTCGCACGGAGCGACCACGGGGCTAGAAACGTCAGAAACACTTGCGGCATCTGCGGGTGCAGGGGTGTGGGGCGTTGCCACAAGCACATCGGCTGTTACATTTACCGCGCCTACGGATGCGGGAGGCTCGGAGATCACGGGTGGGCACATTGTTGTCATCCGCATCGGGACAAACGCATCGGGAGGATCCGGACAGATTGTGAATCCATCTTCCGCACAGACCGCGGTGATCGGACTCTCTGGAACGTTTGGCGATACCGCGGAAGTTTCCGTGCCAATTTTAACGACCGACCAGGTTACGGTGACAGCAACGGTTGCGAGTACGGCTTCAACATCAACTCCGGGCGGTGGAGGCGGCGGTGGTGATACGCAGGCACCTGTTATTTCAAATGTGCAGGTAATTAACATCACATCTTCAACGGCAAGTGTGGTGTGGGACACGGATGAGCCTTCTGATTCGACCGTTGAGTATGGCATCACCATTTCATACGGCAGCAGCACGCTCTTTAATGCCACGGATGTATATCAGCATCAGATTGATCTCTCCGGACTTACCGCGAGTACTACGTATCATTTTCGCGTCTCTTCTCGCGACTCGTCCGGCAACCTTGCCGTTTCAACCGATTACACATTTACAACGCTTGGCGATTTAAATCCGCCCATCATCTCAAACGTGCAGGTGATTAATATTACGGACACCACGGCGTTAGTGATATGGAATACAGATGAACCTGCAACGTCGCTTGTGAACTTTGGTCTCACAAGTGCATACGGATCCTCCGTGAACGCGCAGGGGCTTGTAACGAATCATGCCGTTCAGCTCGTTGGGCTTACACCTGGGACGATATACCACGTGTCTGTCACGTCCGTAGATGCGTCAAATAACACTGCCTCGTCTCCCGACAGCACGTTTACAACACTCCCTGACACCACGGCGCCCGCAAACGTACTTGGTTTTACGGCTACGGGTGGAGACGCGGTTGTTTTTTTGGCATGGACTCCTCCGCCCGATCCTGACTACGCGGGTGTGCATATTGTTCGTAAGACGGATTCATTCCCGACCGCTCCATTTGACGGCACGCTTGTGTATTCCGGAGGCGGGGTCTCGCTGCAGGATCCTAATGTTACAAACGGGACAACGTATTTCTATGGAGCATTCGCATTTGATACAAACAATAATTTTGCCTCAGGCGCTTTAGACGACGCGACGCCGCAGGGGCAGGTTCCTGGTCTAGAAAACTCTGAAGCTCTTTGCTCCAACGGCGTTGATGATGACAACGACCAATTTGTGGATTGTGCAGACACTGAATGTCAGGCGTTCCCAATTTGTCAGCCTCCCCCGCCACCGGAACCTCCAGAGCCCCCTGAAACTCCGGAGACACCAGAGCCGCCTGCTCCTGGCGGTGAACCGACGTTGCCCACGCCGACTCCCGGAGGCGAGCTCATTAATTTGGAACCCGCTTACTACGGTTCGCAAGGGACCGTTCAACTTCTTCCAAACACAAGTCAGCAATACGGAAGCCCTTCCGGTTTTCCGTTGCTCGTGGTGCTTCCCATTTCAAATTTAGATGCAGGCATTTCTCAAGTTCAGATGGTACTTGGGGGTGATACGTATAATCTCTCCTTGAGTCCAGACGGCACCTCCTATCAAGCCACGGTGGTGACGCCGACACCGGGTTTGTACAACGTTGCAATTTCTGCGGAGTTTCAAAATGGCGATGTGGCTGTTTCATATGCAACGATTGTTTCTCATGGGTTGGGGCGTGTCGTTGAGGAGGGCGTGTTGCAACAGACGGACGTAGGTGTTTCGGGGGCTGTTGTTACGTTGTATAACGCAGACGGTTCTATTTGGGATGCAACACCTTTTGCACAGGCCAACCCGGTTGTGACCTCCCAAGACGGAACGTATGCATTTGTTGTTCCGAACGGTTCATACTACGCCGTTGCTTCAAAGGGTGGTTATCTTTCATCTAAAACCCCAATCGTTTTCGTTGGAAACAATGTATTCAACCGAGTGATCGGCATGGTGCCGATTCCACAACTTCCAGAGCCAACAGTAACATCAACCATTCCTCTTCCGTTTGTCACAACCGCAAATCAGGCGCTTCAAGACGCGCTCTTCGGATTAACGGCGTTGCGGACGCTTATCCAAAGCGAAGGGGTTCAGAAGGCCGTTGAAAATGTCGCATCACCCGCTGTTCTTGCGTTTGCGTTGTTAAACGTTCTTGCCGCACTCCCAGCGTTTAACCTACTTTCCTATCTTCAATTCTTGTTTACGGAGCCAATTCTGGCCCTGTTTCGAAAGAAAAGGCAAAAATGGGGTGTTGTATACAATTCATTGTCAAAACGACCGGTTGATCTGGCAATTGTTCGTCTTTTACATGCAAGTACGCGTCTTCCATATCGTACGTCTGTAACCGATGCGTCCGGACGGTACTCATTTAACGCCGAATCAGGCCGCTACTATATCGAGGTTCGAAAGCCGGGCTTTCTTTTTCCGAGCCAATTTCTCATGGGAAAGAACGAGGATGTAGAATTTACAGATTTGTATCATGGAAAAGAAATTGTAGTTGGTGATAGCGATGTACTTACACATAATATTCCGGTTGACCCGGTTATTCCGTCTGAAACGCCCCGAAAAATTCTATTAAAAAGGTCATTGCGGAGTCTTCAGTCCATTGTCGCGCTCACCGCCATTGTTTTTTCGCTCATAGCACTTATTTCTGCGCCCGGATTAAAAACTGCCTTGTTTCTTACTGCTCATATCGTGCTCTTCTTTATCTTTCGGAAGCTCGGAGCACCTAAAAAGCCGAAATCATGGGGCAAAGTTATTGATTCGTCGACCGGACAGCCCGTTAAAAACGTGGTTCTGCGCGTATTTGAAACAAAATACAACAAGTTGCTGGAAACGAAGGTTACAGACGGAGGAGGAAAATACGGGTTCTTTGTACGCGAGAATGTGTACTATATTACCGCAGAGAAAGAGGGGTATGAGAGCTATACATCTCCGCCAATTGATCTTCGCGGAAGGGAGGAGGGCTTCATTGATGCCGATATCCGATTGTCGAGCAAAAAGTAGTTATTCACAAAATTAAATATCTTTACACAGATTATACACAGCCTTTCTTTTTGAAAGGCTTTTGTTTTTATAAGAAAAGTGAATTTGTGTGGATAAAAATTGACTTTGCTAATATGAATAGCGTACATGGGGGAAATTGGATTTCGCATGGCGGTGGTCATTTTGACCGCGTGGTTTGCCGCGATGTAGACATCAAGAACCTCATGTCACTGTAACAGGCTTTTGCCTTTATAGAATCCCATGAGGGGCATTCTGTCTCGATATACCATTCTCTTTTCGGTAATCGCATTATCATGCGCGATTTTTGCGTTCTCGGGCCAAAAAACCACTGCGGCCTCAGCGCTGAATCGCCAGGTAAATTACCAAGGAAAATTGTTAACTTCGAGCGGAGTGTCGGTAACGGATGGAAGTTATTCCATCCAATTCTCCATCTACGACGCGGCAAGTGGAGGAAACCGCCTATGGACAGCGGCAGGGACGACGTCGACACCGTCCGCCGTCTCTGTCACTGTCAGTGGCGGACTCTTTACGGTCCAGCTTGGTGATACCGACGCAGGTCAGAATGCGTTCGACTTTAACTGGTATCAAAGCGGCCTGTATCTCGGGGTTACCGTTGCGGCGGATTCCGAGATGACGCCCCGAAAGCGTTTGACCGCCGTTCCGTACGCGTTTGTTGCGGAAACGTTGCAAGGTCAATATGCATCGTCCTCCGTAACATCAGATGGAGGAGCGCTGTTCGCACTGCAACAGCACTCCTCGGATGCGGCGACGGCTGATAGAACGTCGCTGTACATCTCTACCTCCGGGACTTCGAATGCGTTTGACTACCTGATAAAGGGATCGAACGGATCCGAGGTCTTTACGGTGAGTCGACAAGGGCATACAACGACGACCGGGAATTTGGGTGTCTCTGGAAATACTATCCTCGGAGATGCAACGTCAGACACGTTGACTGTGAATGCTCGTTTAGGCTCAAGTCTTGTCCCAACGACGAACGGGGCATACGATTTGGGTTCGTCATTATTGTCCTTTAACCAAGTATATTCGTCGTCAACGGTTCATGCAGGTGGTGTAACGTCAACGGGTAACGTGAATCCATTTTCAAACAATACGTACGATTTAGGTTCGTTCGATTTGGCATGGGCCGACATCTATGCCTCGGGCACCGCCTACGTTCAAACCGATGTGGTGGTCGGCGGTCTCTCCGTCTGTCTCTCAGATGGAACAAATTGTACGGCTGGGGGCGATTCTAGTTTGTGGACGTACAACGAAACAATTGACTTTGTTCGCCCCAATACAAATACAACAGGTCTCCTGGTTGGAGGTTCCACTCCGGGAAGTGCGCCTCTCTACTTTGACGTCACAACAACCTCATCGCGTCTCTACGTCGGAGGTTTTGGCTCCAGCACGGACGTGGTGATTGGAAACTCAACATCCTCTGGTCTCAATTCTCTCTTCCAGCTTTCCGGCAACGATCTCTATGTGGAAGGCAACATCGGATCTGCGTCCTCTGTGTATTCCAATGGTGCATTTATCGCAGGAACGGGGTCTACATACTTTGGAGATGGGTATATCAACAAGACGGATGGAGGGTTTACGGTGCAGCTTGGCGGCACAACAAAGCTTTCTGTGAATGCGGATAGTGTGTCGACAACCGTTGACCTCATACCGGCGACAAACTCCGCGTTATCTCTCGGATCAAATACACTTCGTTGGCTGCGACTTCATAGCACAGATGTTCTTTTGAACGGAGCAGTCGTGGCAGGGGGCTCCACATCTATCGTTGGTGCTTCAACAACACGAGTGGTGACATCCGGTTTTTCTGCCCCGGTTGACCAGGCCTTTGCCGCGCGCGAGTTTATCCTCTCAGGTTCAACGTATGGTGCCGATAGTCAAACACTTTCACTTATCGAGTCCACTACTGGCACACTGAAGATTACAGATGGAAGTACTGGCGGAGGCTGGGGCGGTATTGAGTTTGCGACCGGTACGGTGATGGATGTTCTTACCGTTCAAAAAGATCTTCTGCCGGGAACAAACAACTTTTCAAATATAGGTTCTGCCACCCTCTCGTTTGCAGATGTCTATGCCTCGGGCACGGCCTACGTTCAAACCGATGTGGTGGTCGGCGGTCTCTCCGTCTGTCTTTCAGATGGAACAAATTGCACAGCCAGTGGCGGCGGCGCAAGCTTATGGACGTACGACGAAACGACCGATTATGTTCGTCCAAATACAAACACAACCGGACTTCTTGTTGGTGGATCAACGCCTGGAAGCGCTCCGCTCTACTTTGATGTCACAACAACATCGTCCCGTTTCTACATCGGAGGCTTCGGTTCCAGTACGGATGTGTTGATCGGCAATTCCACTTCTTCAGGCCTCAACTCTCTCTTCCAACTCTCAGGCGATGACCTCTACGTGGAAGGCAACATCGGATCCGCAACATCTGTTTACACCAACGGAGCCTTTGTTGCCGGAACAGGGTCTACATACTTTGGGGATGGGTATATCAATAAGACGGATGGTGGGTTTAGTTTAAATCTTGGCGGCACTGCCATTCTGTCTCTGAACACAAGCGGCGTGACATCGACCGTTGATCTTCTGCCGAGCTCGAACAATTCACTCGATCTGGGTTCGATGGCTCTGTCTTGGGGGGATATCTATGCTTCCAGCACCGCGTATCTTGCAAATGTAACATCAACAAACGTGAACTTTGCATACGGAACCTCCTCTCGTTTCCGTGCAGGAACAATTGCGGTTGATACCCTCGACAATGCTTCAAACGTCATTACCATCAACGATTCGATACGGGCTGCGAGTGCATTCGTTCTTCAGTCGGGCAACAATAATGGTGGAGGCTTTATCGGTTCAGTTCAGGGTTCTGGAGGTGGAAACAAGTCAACGGTATTTTTCTCCGCAGTTGATGATGATACGTTTATTTTTGCCGAACACGCCCTCGCTCTCTCTGGTAAGAATTTTGATCACTCTGCCGCAACGAATCCTACGGTGTGTATTCATTCCGCAACGGATCCAGATTCCGACAACACACAGTACGGGTGCTTTAGCCACGATACGTCTGACTTTTTACTCAATGTGGGAACGGGAGACTTTATCGTGACCACAACGGATAGCGGCTTTGGCGGTATTCAATTCGCAACCGGAACTGCTAACGGACTCTTCACCGTTCAAAAAGATCTTCTGCCGGGAACAAACAACTTTTCAAATATAGGTTCTGCCACCCTCTCGTTTGCAGATGTCTATGCCTCGGGCACGGCCTACGTTCAAACCGATGTGGTGGTCGGCGGTCTCTCCGTCTGTCTCTCAGATGGAACGAACTGTTCAGCGGGTGCTAGTGCAGCAAGCTACCTTACGTACGACGCAACGAACGACTACTTGTATCCGAACACAAACACAACGGCTTTTGCTGTTGGTACCTCCACAGCACCGGAAGCCTTGACGGTTGTCGGAAATATCCAAAATATCGCGGCGACCGGAACGGTGTATGAAGTTGTTGGAACGTCAACGGATGTGGGGACGGGGCCATTGGCCATGGAGATTCACGGACGCCTCGCCTATGTTGCTGATGACGGAACGACAGATCAGATGCATATCCTGGATGTCTCTGACCCATCCAGTCCGATTGAGTTGAGTGCTATTGCGGCAAGCACCTCGCCTTCGGATATCACGGTTGCGGCAAATTATGCATATATCATTTCGAGTGTAGGGTTGAACATTTATGATGTTTCAAACCCAAGTGCCCCGGCAGAAATCGCGTTCTTATCTATTACGGGAACGGGCGGTGTCTCGGGTATGACACTCTACCTCCAGGGTACGTACTTGTACGTCTATGACGGTGGTGTTCAGGAGGCACTCGTCATCGTCGATGTGTCTGACCCATTTAATCCAAAGCAAGTCTCATCAACGACGATTGGAAACAACGGAAGAGGTGTTGTGGTGCAGGGTGATTACGCGTATTTAATTTCAAACACACAAGTTTCAAGTCATGATTTCTTTGTGTATGACGTGTCCAACCCGGCGAGTCCCACGCAGGTAGGAAGTGCAACGACCTCGATTGGTACAAGCGGTGCACAGCCTCGTGATATTAAGATTCAGGGGCGGCATGCCTATATTACAAACCTGAACAGCTTTTCCATTGTGGATGTTGGAGATCCGGCGACTCCAGTTGCCGTTGATGAGATTGCATTCACGGGAAATGTCATGGGTGAACTGTGGGTTCAGGGGCGCTATGCATACGCGCTTCTTACCACGACTCAAGAAATTGCGATTATTGATATTACAAGCTCAACAAATGCATTTGTTGTAGATCGAATCGATACAGGTGCCTTGGGGATTACCACAGCCAACGAGCCAACCGTGAACGGGCGAAATCTTTATCTTGCAGATAGTTCTGGTAATAAACTGAACATTATTGACTTGATGGGTATTGAAACCACGTCCATCTTTGCCGGCTCTGGAGAATTTGGATATCTCCAAGTATGGAACAACCTTCATGTTGATCGTAAGTTATTTGTTGAGGATACGATTCATGTGGGGCTTGGCGGCATTATCTCCGATGGCCCGGTCAGTGTATCGGGCACTCGCTATACGGGCGCTGGAATTTTTGCAGACGGATCGTTTACGGTTTCGTCAACCGGCGATTTGATATTGAACACGACATCTTCTAATAGCGTGAATGTTCTTATCGGAACGTCGACCGGGTCGGAAAAGCTGACAGTCCTTGGAGGAGTCAGCAACCTCCTGGCAGATCATATGGTTTTTGATCAGTACACGACTTCTGTGGGAACGGGAGTAGTGTCCTTGGCTGTTCAGGATCGGTATTTATATGTGACGGATGATGGTGCCACGGACGGCCTCCATATTTTTGATGTCGACGATCCGTTTAATCCGTCGGAGCTTTCGTTTATTACCGCTAGTACCACGCCGACTGAAGTTGCGGTTCGAGGGAATTATGCATTCGTTATTGGAAGCTCGGGCTTGAATATTTACGATGTAACCGATCGTTACAGTCCGCGTGAAATCGCATTTGTCGCGATCTCAAGTTCGGGTAACAGTGAGGGGCCTTCGCTGGATGTTCAGGGAAATTATGTATACGCCTACGACGGATCGACGGCTGAAACCCTCACCGTTGTGGATGTTACAGATCCGTATACGCCGGTCATTGTGAACACGCAAAGTATTGGAAACGATGGACGAGATATTGTGGCGAAGGGCAATTTGCTTTATCTGGCTTCCGAGCTGCAAACAACGAATGATAACTTTTGGATCTTTGATATTTCCGACCCAACAAGCCCGACTCAGGTGGGATCAACGGATACGGACGAAACAGGCACAGCAAATGCTCAGCCTCGTGGTGCATTTGTGCAGGGCGGATATGCGTATGTAGCTAACCAGGCTGACACGTTTACGATTATCGATGTGACGAATCCGTCACTCCCGTTTGTCACGGATGAGATTAGTCTTAATGGAAACCCGGATCCGATTGGTGTGTGGGTTCAGGGCCGGTACGCATATGTTGCAAGCGCGAGCAGTAATGCTATCGAGGTGATTGATGTTTCAAGTTCTACGAACGCAATTCATGTGACAACCATTCGAGTCAGCGGCAACCCGAACGTTAATGACGTCGTCGGCATGGGGCGGTATCTCTTCACAGCAAATATCACTGGAAATTCGATATCAGTTGTTAAAATTCCTGCTATTGAAACATCAAATATCTATGCAGGCGCGGCGGAGCTTGGAACACTTTCCGTTCGGAACTATGCGCACTTTGACGATCGCGTTTCAATTATGGGCGAGCTGCATCTCGCGCAAGGGCTCTATTCAGATGGCGTGATCACGGTGGGAACTGATACGGGAACCTCAACATTTAACGGCGCAGTGTCTACAACTCATCTTGTGGTGACAGATACTGCACGTGCACGCGATTTTCGTGCGGAGGATAACGAAACATCAACAAACCGGACTGGTGCGGTGATGGGCTTTAAGCAATGGAAAACAGCGACGGATATTGCTGGCGTGTGGGGTCATGTCACAGGTACAACTGTGGACGTGGAATCTCCGCCATCGTTTAACAGCACTATTACAGTTGGAACGCAGCAGGCGGTGGCAAACGCCATTTCTGCGGGTGGATATTTTTCAACTGGTATCGTGGAGACGCTTGTGACGACCGGATTCCACGCAGGTGTCATTGCACAGGATCTTGGATCTTCTGTGTCCAGTACCGCACTTCTCGCACACAAAGTATGCAATATTGCCACGGGGGGTGACATTGCGCTCTTCAGTTCCTCGGCCGACCCTCGCCGTACATCCATTCGATGTGACGGTGGAATTTATACTGATACGGGAACGGTTGGCTCTCCCGCTGACTACGCGGAGTTCTTCTACACAACGGATACTGCGCTCACGACCGGTGAGATTATTACATTTGCGGGGATGAGTACTTCAACGGTGAAACGTTCAACCGCGAATGACCGCGCGCATACTCTGGGTGTTGTTTCCGCAAATCCACTTGTTTTGGGAAATGCGGGACCAGACGCTATCCGTGAGCATGATCCAAACTACGTTATTGTCGGTTTGTTAGGGCAGCTTCCTGTGAAGGCATCAAATGCAAACGGAGACATTCAGCCGGGTGATCTTTTGATGGCGGGTGATGGAGGAGTGGCTGTGAAGGCTTCCGGAGTCGGGGTGGTCATCGGTGAAGCCATGGAGGCACTCGTGAGCCCGACCGGAATGATTGAAGCGTACGTTTCTCCGCGTTGGTCTGGCGCTCCTGTGTTTGAAGATGATGGCTCCGGTGCAACGATCGTTTTGCCTCAAGGCACAGCCTCTACATCAACAACGTCGTATGATTCACATGAGCTCACGTTCCGCGGTTCAGCATGGAGTACGACCACAAGCCAGGTGGTAACGTCGAGCTTTACACTCATCAATGATGTTCGAAACGCATCGTCATCCAATTTTGCAATCCGCGGCACAAGCGGTGGAGATCTTCTCACCATTTCAGATGCGGGGAATGTTGGTGTCTCCGGGGATCTTTCTGTGGGAGCGCGTCTGTATCTTGGAAGCCGTGCAACAGGACAGGCATCAACAAGTACATATATCTTTGTGGACGATACGAGCTCCACGTCAAGCCAATACATCGCAACAAATGCGGATGGATGGTCCACAAATGAGACGTACGACTATGCGGAGCGGTTCTTCTCGGAAGATGATTTGCAGCCTGGAGACCTTGTTGTTGCAGATCCAAACGGCGTGGACCGCGTGAAGCGCTCTGCAACAAAGAACGACACGATTCTGGGAATCGTATCGACGCGTCCCGGGTTTATTACCGGCGCTCGAACAACCGGAACGCATCCAATCGCTTTGGCCGGTCGTGTTCCAACGCGTGTTTCAACAACAAACGGTCCGATCCAGGCGGGTGATGAACTCGCTCCTTCCGATGTCCCGGGTGTGGCCGTGAAAGCGCTCGGAGCCGGTCCGACGGTTGGTATCGCACTTGAATCATATGACGCTCCAATGGAGGGTCGGATTAGCGCGTTCGTACAGCCTGGCTGGCGCGGAGGTGAGGTGGTTGACCAGGGTCCGTCGTCCGTGACATATGTCGAGTATACGGATCCGGGCATCTCTCCTCGGGCCGGGCTGGCAACAATTGCCATGGGTGCCAAGGAGGTGAATGTGAGCTTCCCAACATTGAACGCGTATCCACTCGTCACAATCACGCCGTATGGCTTGCCGGTCGGTGGATGGGGTCTTGCGAACGTGAATGACCATGGATTTACAGTGGTTCTTGAATCCGAGCAGAGCTTTGATCTGGTGTTGGCATGGAAGGCAGAGCCATCCCAGGATGGAGGGGAGATGTGGTACTCGGACGGAACCTTTGCGCCATACGATCCAACAAGCGGACTTCCTGTTCTTCAGGAAATTGAGGAGGCTCCCGTAACGGAGGAGACGGCTTCAGCATCCTCGTCAACGCCCGATACCACGCAAGATGTAACAACGTCATCAACGACGTCTGCTCCGCCGCCGGAAGAAACGTCGACGTCATCAACTCCTTCGTCTCCCTCTGAAGAGCCCGCCGCCCCTCCTCCGGAGGAGGTAAGTTCAACGACAACGACGCAATAACACGTTCCGTTCTTAAAACAGCACCATGGTATACTGCCATCAATTCACAAAGTGATTGATCTTTTATTGTATGGACCAAAATTTAGGCGCAAAAACCCACACGGAATCAGAAGACCGAAAACGTTATCCGAAGCTCGCACGCGTACTTGATCGCGTTATTCTTTGGAGCGTATTGGGCTCCGTTCTTGTTATTCCATTTCTCGTTTTGCCGTGGACGATGGATGCGCTCGAATTGCCCAAGCAGACGGTTTTTCTCTTTTTAATGAGCATTGGATTTGTCGCGTGGCTCGGTAAGGCAATGGCGGAACGGAGCGTTCAGGTCACGCGCTCATGGCTCCACTTGGTTGTATTGGTATTTGTATTGGGATATGGCGGAGTAAGCCTGTTTTCCATTGATCGCTATACATCGCTTGCCGGGCATGTTGGTCAGTATCCGTGGGCGTTTGTTTCATTGATTGGATTTGGACTTTTCTATTTTTTATTGACCCAATCTATTCGTGAAGAGTCGCGTTTTTACCACGCGCTTTGGATGTTTCTCCTTTCCTCATCAGTTGTTTCACTCCTTGCGATCTTAGAGTTGTTGGGGGTTCCGATTTTTTCTTGGGTACCTTCTGCCGCGGGCAGCACAACCTATAATTCGATCGGAAACATAAACGCGCTGGGAACGTACATCACTATTCCGATTCTCGTTGCAACGAGCCTTACGGTTATCGGCGCGCGTGCACGTAAGAGTTGTCCCCACGGAACCTTTGGAAATGTGATTGTGTGGGTTTCGCTGGCTCTTTCGGTCATACTTGCGGTGTTGATTGATTTTTGGGTGATATGGGTCGCGGTCTTACTTGGTGCTGTTTTACTTATTTTTCTCCCGATTCTTCGCGCGCGAAAAATGGGAGAGGCAAAGCACATGGCTGTTCCCGCGGCGTTGGTGGTGCTCTCCATCCTCTTTTTGTTCATTCGCACCCCATTTGATGTGGGTATTGGGAGTGAGGTGTCGCCCTCGTGGAGTGCAACGTGGAATATCGCACGTGAAACATTGCAGGAGCATCCTGTGGTGGGCTCCGGTCCTGGAACATGGATGCATGATTATGCGAAACACCGCTCCATTGCTGTAAATGTATCTCCGTACTGGACCGTTCGTTTTGAGCGCGGAGTTTCATCATTTCTAACGCTTCTTGCGACGACGGGATTAATCGGAATCAGTTTGTGGCTTGTGCTGTTGGTGTCTGGTCTTGCGAAGTCAGCCGCGCATCTTATTACGGAAGGCTCTGATCGGCGGTGGGAGATGTATCTTCCGGTGTTCGTTGGGTGGGGCGCGCTGGTGTTTCTATCTTTCGCGTACAACTACAACTTTGCACACCACTTTGTGTTCTGGCTCTTGCTCGGTCTGCTTGCTTCTCTGATTGCACAGAGCACGTTGACGTGGGATACGCGCAAATCAGTGGTCCACTCGGCTTCGCTTTCGCTTCTGTTTGTGCTGGTTCTTGCCGGCGTTGTCACGGGCGCATGGCTTTTGGGTCAACGATATGTTTCTGAAACGCGACTTGCCGGAGCGCTTCGGCTGTACCAGGGTGGGGCGCCGGTGGAAGACGTTATTTCAAAATTAGAGGCTTCGGAATCGTTAAATCCGTGGAATGATGTTGCGCTTCGTAATTTGTCGCAAGCGGCACTTATTGATACGCGCAATGCACTTACATCTGCGGCAGATGATGAGAAAGGTAATCGTGTGAACGCGGCGGTGAAGCGCGCCATTGAAGCTGCGAAGCGTGCTACGGAGGTTGCTCCTGCGAACGTCGCAAACTGGGAAAACTTTGGCGGCGTGCTCCGAGCGATTGCGTCATTTACACCTGGAGCTGATGAACAGGCTATCGCTATGTTCCAAGAGGCGCTCAACCGTGAGCCGAATAACCCGTCGTATTGGAACGATATCGGTGAACTGTTCATTCTTCGTGCGGATGCGGTGAGTACGCTCCTTTCTTCGTCGGATGAGGCTGTGAAAGAGGATGCGCGAAATAGGATTGGGGAGGAATTGGAAGCGGCGTCGGTTGCGCTTAACCAGTCGGTGCAGGCAAAGCCGGATTTTGCTCCTGCGCACTACAACCTTGGGCTTGTGTACGAGCGGGAAGGTCGCGTACCGGACGCTATCGCCAAGTTGGAACAGGTGCTCAGCACAGCTCCGGACGATGTTGGTGTTGCCTTCCAGCTAGGCCTCCTTTATTTCCGGAATGCGGAAAAAGACAAGGCGCAGAATCTTTTTGAGCAGATCGTTGCGTTTGATCCGGAGTACTCAAATGCGCGTTGGTATCTTTCGTTCTTGTATGAAGAACAAGGCTTGTATCAGGAAGCGATTGATCAGGTTCACGAGGTTGAATCACGCAATATCGGAAACACGGCTGTGATTGAACGACTGGATCAGTTGATGGCGCTCCGTGACGGGAATGCGGATGCTGCGCCAGTGGAAATTCCGACGCCGGTGAGTGAAGAGATTTCCGCCCCGTCGGACGCAGAGGTGACACCATAAAATATGTCAAATGCATCACGCTGGATTCCACGCCTACGCCCATCTGGAACTGGCGGGTCGAGCGTGGGGTCGTTTGATCCCGTGCGTTTTGAGGAACTTTGTCAGGAAGATCCATCGGCGGCAGAAGAGTTTCTTATGGCAGACGCTGGGGAAATCGTTGAAGCGCTCCAGGGCTCCGTTCGTCTTCTTGAAGCGCGTGTTGCGGAAATCACAAAACACGCCACGAAAACGCGAAGCGGCCGTGAAGTTTCCGAGTTGCGTGATATGCGCGCGAAGCACGATCACGTACGCCGCACACTTCGTCGTATTCAAGCGGCTTTTTTGGAAGCTCGGGAGTTGGAGGAGGAGTTGGATGATTGGGAGTCGCGACGCGGAGAGCCGGGGCCGGTGCATGCCGACCATCCAAGCGTCCGTGCGGAGATAGCTCGCTCCGAACTTCGTTCCCGTCTTGCCGCACTCACGGATGTGCGTCCGAAAGAAGAAAGTGTTTTTGAAATATTGTCTGCAAAAAAATCGCGTGGGCGACGAAAGAAGAACGATCCGTCCGATTTGGTTGAGCTTATTCGATACGCCACGCGTGAAGCGGAGCGGTGGCATGATGTTCCGTATCCCGACCAGGATGCTGTGGAGCAGCTCCGCAACGTTCGGCATCTGCATGCGCTTTTAAAACAACTGGATCGTGAAGCCGGCCGTCGCCGTGACCGCACCGACCTCGCGATTCGTGTGCGAGGGTGGTGAGATCTTTCGCGCTCAAAAAATAAACCAAACCCCGGCCTTTGCGCCGGGGTTTTGTTGGTGGACCCAGAGGGAATCTCACTGCTCGTCCCCTTCGACTGCGCTCAGGGTCCTGCGCTTTCGAGAACCTTCGGGTTCTCGAATAGCTC